>NZ_UNRE01000001.1:0-316325 GCF_900537085.1 Agarivorans sp. Alg241-V36
ACGTAAAGGCATATTCCCAAGCATTACTCACCCGTCCGCCGCTCGTCAGCAAAGTAGCAAGCTACTTTCTGTTACCGCTCGACTTGCATGTGTTAAGCCTGCCGCCAGCGTTCAATCTGAGCCATGATCAAACTCTTCAATCAAAAGTTTTTTCGCTCAAAGTTAAAAACTGAAATTATTACTGTTGTTACAGTGCAAGACTCCAGTTCACTTAAGCTTAATTTTTTCGCTTAAGGCCCTGTGAGTGCTCACACAGATTGCTTGATAAATTGTTAAAGAGCGTTGCTTCTTGCCGAAGCGAGGTGCGCATTCTACGCTTTCCTCTGTGGCTGTCAACCGCTTTTTAAAAGATTTTAAAAAGAAGTTTTTGAGCCGCTAATAAAGCCCTAGGCCTTACCAACCCTGACTTAGCCTTGCTGCGCTTTAGTGCGCTGCGTGCCGTGTCAGTGGAGGTGCATTATAGGGATCAGAATGTGTAGCGCAAGCTTTTATTACAGAAAAATTAAAATATCTGCCTTTATGGTTATTAATCGCTCCAAACGCTCATTAATCACACTTTACTCCAATAAACTGCGCTATTCTCGGGAAGATAAAGCCTTAAAACGGCCATTTCAATTTCCAACATTTCGAGTCTAGCGCTAACCAAATGGCAAGTAATCTTACAATTAGCTAATTAGTCGTATTGCACTAAGTAAAGCTTAACCAACTATTTGTATTAGTGGTGGGATGTCGTAAGCTGGCTTTATCTATAAGAACCTACAACGGAGTAGACAATGAGCGTAAAGTCATTTTCTGGTTTTAGCCCTATTTTAGGTAAAGAGGTATGGGTAGACCCAAGCGCAGTATTGTACGGTGAGATCAAACTTGGCGATGACGTGAGCATTTGGCCTTTGGTTGCTGCTCGAGGCGATGTTAACCACATTCAAATTGGTGCGCGCTCAAACGTACAAGATGGCAGTGTGCTACACGTAACCCGCAAAACCGAGAATCCGCCCCATGGCTACCCTCTAATAATCGGCGAAGACGTTACGGTTGGTCACAAAGCAATGTTGCATGGTTGCACTATTGGCAACAGAGTGTTGGTAGGCATGGGCGCAATAGTATTAGACGGCGTAGTGGTTGAAGATGATGTGATGATTGGAGCGGGCAGTTTAGTGCCTCCACATAAACGCTTGGAGTCTGGCTATTTGTATTTGGGGAGCCCAGTCAAACAAGCGCGCCCTTTAAACGACAAAGAAAAAGCATTCTTGAGTGAGTCGGCAGATAACTATGTGCGCTTAAAACAAAAGTACTTGGACGAGAACGTTTAAACGATTATCTCGCCGTTAGTGTCAAAGTCCTCTTGTTGTAGCTTCTGCTCAAGCAGCTCTTCAATGTCGAACTGCACACTGTGGTAAGCCTCGAGCATTTTGTCATCGTTAGTTAAAGGTAAACCGACGAGATGTTCGAGAGTAGACTTACGCACAGCGCACTGCACTCGCGCTCCCATGACCTGGGCACTAAACGCAACACACTGATTGACCGCTTGCCACTGCTGATCATCGCTAATAATAATGGCTTGATTCATGATTTACTGACTCCAGCTACGGACTAGTTGTTTTTTCTGCACGCTGTTCTTAAAGTGTTGCCATGGAACCGACAAACTGCAAGTGAAAATTAGATGATAACTTGGCAATGCTTACCCTTTAGTCAACTCAATACCCTTCAGCTCTACCAAATAATGGCATTACGCGAAGCGGTATTTGTGGTCGAGCAAGACTGCCCCTATCAAGATGCCGATGGGCAAGATCTTAATGCCGAACATCTATTTGCCTACCAAAACAATGAGTTGGTTGCTTACGCTCGCTTGTATACTAGCAAACCACTTAGCGCTCACATTGGTAGAGTAGTGACTAAAGCCAGCGTCCGAGGGCATGGCCTAGGCCAAGCTCTAATGCAACAGGCCATTGAACACTGCCAACAACAGTGGCCAAACGCCACTATCCATATTTCTGCACAGCGTTACTTAGAGCGTTTCTACCAATCGCTAGGCTTTAGCATTTGCAGTGAGCCTTACTTAGAAGACAACATTCCACATATTGCCATGCAGATTAAGGCTAACGACTAAGATTACGGCGAAGCTCTCGTAATACTTGGCGAGAGCCTGGGCGAATACCGCGCCATACCGCAAAACTTTCTGCGGCTTGGCCCACCAACATGCCTAAACCATCAACAACCTTGGCAGCGCCTTGCTCACTCGCCCAAGCATTAAAAGCAGTGACATCAGCTGAATAGGTCATATCGTAGCAGCAGGTATTGGCTTGAATCAGCTCTGCTTTTAATGGCGGAAGCTGCCCTTTTAGCCCAGCAGAGGTTGAGTTAATGACAATATCAAACAGACCAGACAAGTCTTCAAAACTACTACTGGATATCTTACCAAACTCACTAAAACGCTCGGCAAGCGCTTCGGCTTTAGCAACGGTGCGATTAACAATTACCAGCTCACTCACTTGCTCATCAAGCAAGGGGCGAATTACTCCGCGCGCTGCACCGCCAGCACCTAACAACAATACGCGCAAGTCTTTTAGCTCGCCAAAGTTAGCAATTAAATCTGCCACCAAACCTGCGCCATCGGTATTGTCGCCAAGAATCAGCCCGTCATCGGTAAGCTTTAAAGTATTCACTGCGCCAGCTAATAAGGCACGTTCGGTATGTTGCTGAGCGGCTTTAAATGCTTGTTCTTTAAAAGGCGCGGTAACATTGCAGCCTTTACCACCTTGTTGCCAAAAATTTGCCAGCGCTTCCACAAAACCATCATCTGCCGGCTCTTTGGCCGTATAGCTGAGCTCTTGCTGGGTTTGCCGAGCAAACAAAGTGTGAATGAAAGGAGACTTTGATTGACTAATTGGGTTGCCAAAAACTGCGTATAAATCCATTAGGTGCGCTACCGAAATAAATAATAACGCACCTTAACAAGGCTTTAGTGAAAAGCCAAAGTGCTAGAGGCAAAAATTAACCAATAGATGTTCCCGCTAGCTTAATCTTCGTCGTCTAGCTCTGGACTGTCGACATCATCCACATCGTCGTCATCACTATTAGCGGCGGTTTCGTTAGCGCTAGACTTAGGCGGATTACTCACCAAACCATGAAAAGCTCTGCGACCGGTGAGCTTTTTGTACTTAAGCCAGACCTTTTGCTCAGCCGTCTCCGGCTCGGCATCACCACGGCATACCGATACAAAGAGCGACTCGATGTCATCCACTGGCTCGCGGCTTGATTCGTCGAGTTCTTTAAACGCGCTACCGCAACGCTCAAGCAACTCGGCTTCTTTAATGGTAAAGGCGCCGCTGCGAGAAAAGCCTCGGCGAAAGTGTTTATCATCTGCAAATCGGCGTTTGGCCGAAAACGATCCATTCATAGCTCGGACTCAACTAAAAAGAAATCATCAAATGTAGGGGTGAAAAACCCAACAGTTAAAATAATTAATCCATAGTCGACATTCTTGCAAGAAAATAAGTCGCTTTTTTTACAGTGGCTACTGGCCGATTTGCAGCCAGTCTTGCGGTACTAAATAACGTTGATATAAACGCTCTTCTAAACTACCGGCTTCTGGTTGCCAGTTGTAGCGCCATTTAACCAACGGCGGCAAAGACATAAGGATTGACTCGGTACGTCCGCCCGACTGCAAACCAAACAAGGTGCCACGGTCGAAAACCAAATTAAATTCAACATAACGGCCACGTCGATACAGCTGAAAATCTTTTTGTTGCTCGGTGAAGGGGCTTTTTTTGCGGCGTTCCACAATGGGTAAATAAGCGTTTAAAAAGCCTTCTCCCACAGCTTGTGTAAAAGCGAAGCTTTGCTCAAAACCAGGCTGATTAAGATCGTCAAAGAACAAACCGCCAACACCACGTGTTTCGTTGCGATGTTTTAAGAAGAAATAACGGTCGCACCAAGCTTTGTATTTTGGATAGACATCCTCACCAAAGGGGGCGCATAAATCAGCCGCGGTTTGGTGCCAGGCAATGCAATCTTCATCAAAGCCGTAGTATGGGGTTAAGTCAAAGCCGCCACCAAACCACCAAATGGCCTCCTCGCCTTCTTTTTCGGCCACAAAAAAACGTACATTGGCGTGAGACGTAGGCACCATCGGGTTATTGGGGTGAATAACTAAAGATACACCCATTGCTTCAAAACGACGGCCTGCTAATTCTGGTCGCTGAGCGGTTGCCGAAGCTGGCATTTGTTCACCACAAACATGGGAGAAGTTAACCCCCGCTTGCTCAAACACCTGGCCATTAGTTAATACTCTAGTGCGTCCTTCTCCGGTTAAGCCTTTGTGCTCTGCCGGGTCTCGCTGCCAGTCATCATGCAAGAACCTTGCGCCACCATCTTGTTGCTCCAGCTGCTGGCAAATGCTTTGTTGCAGCTGCAGAAAAAACTGACGTACCGCTTCAATATTAATCTCTTGCATGAGCTTCCTCTTATCGAACTAGGCGCGAATCACTTCGCCGGTGAAAATGTCTTTAATCTGGCTGGTTTGCTTAGCGGCCCCTAAGGGGCCATCTAATACCCAATCAACGCCTTGCAATTGCATGGTTTGTTCGGCAGTTTCAGCTGGCGTTTCACCACTGTAATTGGCAGAAGTGGAGACTATCGGTTTTCCCCACTCGGCACATAGCTTGGTCACTAAAGGGTGCTGGGTTAAACGCACCGCCACTGAATCAAACTTGCCACTGATCCAGCTTGGCGTTGCAGCGGATACCGGCACCAGCCAAGTAGTTGGGCGCTCTGGAATACTAACCAATAGCTGCTGTTGCTCTACAGATAAGGCAGCGTAATCAATATAAGGCAATAGTTGCTCGAGCGTAGCAGCCAGCAAGATAAGTCCTTTCTCAACCGGACGGCGTTTAATCCTTAAGATTTGTTCTACCGCGGCTTGTTGGTCGGGATCACAGCCTAAGCCAAATACCGCTTCGGTTGGATAGGCCAATACTAAGCCTTGCTTGAGCGCAGCAGCGGCTTGATGAATAGATTGAGTAAGCGAAGCGTTTGAAGAGGTCGTCATTATTTCTGCACTTTAACTAAACTATGGATTAACACAAACTGCAGCGCGGCACACACCACCACCGATGGTCCTGCAGGGGTATCTTTATACCAAGATAAACACAAACCTAATACTACCGCTATTGCACCCAATAAAATGGCAAAGATAGCCATTTGTTCTGGTGAGCGGCTCAAGCGCCGAGCCGTAGCAGCTGGAATGAGTAACAAGGAGCTAATAATTAAGGCGCCAACTATCTTCATCGCAATAGCAATCACCACAGCTAGCAGCAGCAACAGTAATGCCCGCATCATGCCAACGTTGACACCTTCCACCTCGGCGATTTGTTCGTTAACGGTGGCCGACAATAACTTATTCCACTGGCTGAATAGCAGCGCAAGTACTACTGCGCCGCCGCCCCATATCCACAGCAAGTCTTGCTGAGTAACGGCCAGTAAGTCGCCAAACAAATAAGCCATTAGATCAATTCGTACATTGTCCATTAGTGCCACCACCACTAAGCCTAAAGACAAGGCTGAGTGGGCCATAATACCCAGCAAAGTATCGCTGGCGAGTTGTTTATAGCGCTCCAGTGACAATAAAATAATGGCTAACATTACGCCGCTAAATACCACGGCAATTACCGGATTTATTTGCAGCCATAGGCCTAAGGCCACACCTAACAAAGAGGCGTGCGCTAAGGTGTCGCCAAAATAGGCTAAACGACGCCACACCATAAACGAGCCCAAGGGCCCAGCCAATACCGCAATGCCTAAACCTGCCAATAAGGCATTTACTAAAAAGTCATCCATGCTTTAGTGTTTCTCTTCTAGGCTTGGCGGGTGGTTGTGGTCATGCTCATCGCAAACATGATGGTGGGTATAAACGGCTAACTGCTGGCGTTCGTTTTGCGCAAACAGGCGGGCAAACTCTGGGTGCTGCGCCACGCTCTCGGGTTCTCCGTGACAACAAACATGGTGATTTAAGCAAATTACGTGGTCTGTCCCGGCCATCACTAAATGCAAATCATGAGAAACCAGCAGCACACCACAGCCAATTTGCTGGGCGATATCGGCGATGAGCTGGTAAAGCTCAATTTGCCCAGAGATGTCAACTCCTTGCACCGGCTCATCAAGTACTAACAATTGTGGCTCACCTAATAATGCCCTGGCTAATAATACGCGCTGCATTTCACCGCCCGATAAGCGCACTATTTGTCGCGACAATAAGCTATCGATACTAAGCTGACGAATCACTTCTTTTAAACCCCGCTTAGTAGAATGGCGAGCCAACTTAAGAAAGCGCTCTACGGTAAGTGGAAGAGATTCATCTAAACTGATTTTTTGAGGCACATAACCAATGCGCAACTTAGAGGCGCGGGTAATGTCGCCAGAGTCGGCAGAAACTAAGCCTAAAATCACTTTAATCAGGGTGCTTTTACCAGCACCATTAGGGCCAATTAATGTAGTAATTTGACCACGATTAAGCTCCAACGAGACATGGTCAAGAACCAAACGCTGGTCGAAGCTAACACAAATATTGTTAAGCGAAAGTAAAGTGCTCAATCTTGTATCCTATCGATTTATAGCTGATTTACCCAAGCGAGCTTAGCTGGGGCGCGCTATTCTACACTAGATGTTACACTATCGTATTATTTTACCAAATCACTCATAAAATCTTGTATGCGTAACCTGCTTTTTGTTCTAACTTTGATAGCTATGCCAAGCTGGGCCACTAGCTCAAACATTCAAGTAAGTATTAAACCTTTGCAGCTGATTATTAGCAGCCTTAGCGAGGGTGAGATCGAAGTTGATTACTTAGTAAGCCCCAATGTATCGCCGCACGACTATGCTTTGCGTCCCTCTGACGTGCGAGCGCTGCGCAGTGCTGAGCTGGTATTTTGGGTAGGCGATGAATTAGAGCCTTTCCTTAACAAACCACTTAGCCAAACCACTGCGACGCAATTAGCCTTATTAGACATACCGGGGCTTGATTTGATCGATGGTGACAAAGGCCACGACCATGATCATGACCATCATCACGACGTTGACCCGCACGTTTGGTTAGGTCCCAATGAAGCCAAGTTAATTGCTAACGCGATGACTGAGCAGTTAATCAAACTGATGCCAGAAAACAAAGCCAAGTTAGAACAACAGTTGGTAGCGTTTAAACAGCGCCTAGAGCAAACAGTAAGTGAGATTAGTCAGCAGCTTAAGCCTGTGCAAACTAAGGGCTACTTTGTATTTCATGATGGCTATAGCTATTTTGAACGTGAGTTTGGCTTAAACCGTTTAGGTGAATTTACTATTAACCCACAACGCCGCCCGGGCGCAAAGAGCTTGCTTCATATTCGCCAACAACTAGAGCAAGGAAAAGCCAAGTGTATCTTCGCCGAGCCGCAGTTTGATGGCGCCTTGTTAGACAGTATTAGCCAGCATAGCGGTGCTAAAATTAGCATGCTAGACCCTCTTGGCATCAATATTAGCAACGACAAAAATGGCTACTTCGAGCTCTTACATGAACTGGCAGATTCATACTACGAGTGTTTAAGTCACTAACAAAAAAGCGGAGCCTAAGCTCCGCTTTTTTATATCACTCGTGAAAACTGCTGACGCCGCGCTTGGTTTCTAAAGTACACGTCAAAACACATGCAAATGTTGCGAATCAGCAAGCGCCCTTTATTGGTTACTTGCAAGTCACTGTCACTCAAGCTCACTAGACGATCTTCCACAAAAGGCTTAAGCAATTGCAGATCTTCGGCAAAGTAGTCTTGAAAATCTAGTTCAAACTGCTGCTCGATGTCTTTAAAGCTTAATTGGAAATTACAGATCAGGGTTTTAATCAACTCTCGGCGAATCAAATCATCTTGATTAAGTGCAATGCCCTTCCATTGAGCGTGACCCAACTGGTCTATTTGCCCATAGTAGGTTTTCAAATCTTTCTGATTTTGGCTGTAAGCATCACCTAGCATAGAAATAGAAGAAACCCCCAAACCTAACAAATCGGCTTCGCCTTGGGTGGTATAACCCTGGAAGTTACGGTGCAACTCGCCTTTGCTTTGCGCAATCGCCAGTTCATCATCAGGCTTGGCAAAATGGTCCATGCCAATAAACTGATAACCATGGGTGGTTAGAAACTCGATACTGTCACGCAAAATACCTAAGCGCTCATCGCTAGTCGGCATGGCTGATTCGTCAATTTTACGCTGAGCAGCAAAACGACTCGGTAGGTGAGCATAATTAAATACCGATAAACGATCAGGGTCTAAGTCAAGCACCCGACTTAAGGTTTGCTTAAAGCTGGCACGGCTTTGATGAGGTAAACCATAAATCAAATCGATGTTTACCGAGTTAAAGCCAACCTGTTTAGCGCGTTCTACCAAGGCAAAGATAAAGTCTTCGTCTTGCTCGCGATTCACCGCTTGTTGTACTTGTTTGTTAAAGTCTTGCACCCCAAGGCTTAAACGATTAAAGCCCAACTCGGCTAATAAGTTAATCGTAGAAAGCTCGATTTCTCGCGGGTCCACCTCAATGCTTACTTCGGCATTGTCGGCAAACTCAAATTGGCTAAACAGCTTACTGGTTAAGCGCTTAAGCTGCTCTGGCTCTAGGTAAGTAGGCGTTCCGCCACCCCAATGCATTTGGCTTACTTTGCGCTGTTTAAAGCGCGGCGCTTGCAGCTGAATTTCTTGCTCTAAGTAATCGAGGTAAATATCGGCTTTATGCTGATGGCGGGTAATCACCTTATTACAGCCGCAGTAATAACAAAGTTTATGGCAAAACGGGATGTGTACATACAGCGATAAATCTCGCTCAGGAAATTTAGTGCTGGCCTCAGTAAACTGAGGCTCGCCGAAGTCTTCATTGAACTCTAGTGCCGTAGGATAGGAGGTGTAGCGAGGGCCCGAGTAGCTATACTTCTCGATAAGTTGCTGATCCCAATCCACCATTGATACTGACATTTGAGTTTTCTCCTAGAGCACGCTAGCACTGAGCTGTGCCAGTGCTTCGGCTTCTTCTAATATTTGTTTCTCTAAGGCTTTTTCTTCTGTTTCACGCTGCAGATCTTGGCGCATCCGCTGCTGCAAAGGCAGTTTGTTGCGCGCCTCATGAGTGGGTAGTTCTTTTACCGCATTATATAACTGAAAAATCGACGGATAGCGCTGTGCCCAATCAATTAGCTGTGGAGTTTGTAAAGCAATCAGCAAATTGCTGATACGGATCACACCTTCCGACAAGCCACAACGATCTTCCTGCATGGCTTTGGCTATATAACGAATGTCGGTCACCAAGTTTTCATTTCGCTTGGCCACCGCATTTTTAATCACTTTACGTTGTCCCATTAAGCGACCAACTAATAAGGCCGCATAAATGGCTAAGGCGGAAACAATAACAACGGCGGCAAGGGCTAACCAAAACATCTCGATTAATCCTTATATTGGTCCAATGAAGAGCTGTTTAGTGAACGCCATAATTGCTCATCGTCATCTAAGGCTTCTGCTTCTTCGGCTTCTTCCGACAAACCTAATTCGGCCAGTAGCTCTGCGTGACGCGCAAGTTGCTTATCCACCCACTGTTGCTCTTGCTTGCTGATGTCTCCGCCCTCATCTAAAACATCGATAAGACTTTCCAGGCGAGTATCCGCTTCTAACATGGCCAGTTCTTTCTCTGGAGTCAGTTCTACTTTGGCTTTCTCTTTAGCTTTAGCCGGCTTAGCCGCTGGTTTAGCTGCAGGCTTGGCAACACCAAGTACTACTGGTTCTTTACTGCCGTGACGCGGGTCTTTTTGCTGGGCATTAGCGGCTTGCTGCTGCACCAGTTCAGCTTCTTGCTGACGACTGCCAGAGGCTTTTCCCTTACCAATTTTTTTACGGTCAGGCGCAGTAACACGTTTAGCTTTAAAGTCAGGGTCTTTACGTACCCCAATCAGTCCGCCTTTACGATTCTTTTTTCTAGACATCTTGTTTACCTCTGTGAAATAGCGCCACGTCGGGGCCAACTATCTCCAATCTCATCTGATAATGATTGGCTAACCAAGCAAAGGTTTTATCGCTGTAAAACGCTACATGGGTAGGATCATTCTTATAATGCCATTGCGGAAACACCTCGGTTCCCCAATGGCGCTTAGTCATTACGGCCAATAAACCCTGCTCGGCCACTAAAGCGATTAACTGCTGCCAAGCCTGAGCAGGATGGTTAAAATGTTCCACCACTTCGCTGCTGGTTACCAAGCGATAAGTCTCATTTAAGAGCTGCTTATCAGGGTGGTATATTGGATCATAGTTCAGTAACTGATGCCCTGCTTGCGCCAACAAATTGCATAGCGCGGGGCCTGGACCACAACCAAAATCTAAACCAATAACCGGCTCTGCAAGTTTGCCAATAACTGGCTCACTTAGCCTTGTTAAAAAGTCTAAATAGCCTTGGTCTTGCGGGTCATTATTGTGCAAGTCATATTGAGCTTTTTCAGCTTCAGCACTAAGCACATCCTTAGGGTCAACAAAGATCAAATCACATTCTGAACAATGCCAATACTGACAACGTTTATTGCGATAAAAATCACTGGATGATGTGGCACTACAGAGTGGACATTTCACCAATCAACACCTTGCCGTATTTTTTAGGGGCGCAAGTGTAACACTTAGAACTAAGATGGCGAATAATAAATCAAAAACAGCTGGGCAGCGGGCGCTGCCCAGATAAATCTTAGTGTAAGCCACCTAAGTACTGCGATAATATCTCGATATCTTTGTCGCTTAGTTTGGCAGCAACATCTTGCATCATGCCGTTTAAGTCGTTAGCACGCTCACCACTACGGAACATTTCTAACTGCGACTTAATGTAACCCGCATACTGCGAAGAAACTCGCGGGAAGCCAGCTAAACTTTGGCCAACACCACGTGGGCCATGACAAGCAGTACAAGCCGCAATACCGCGCTCTAAATCACCACCCATATAAAGCTTTTGACCAGCTTCAACATATTCTGGGGCAGTTGTATTTGGGCTCATTGCTTGGCCAGAATAATAGGCAGCCAAATCTTCCATGTCTTGCTCAGACAATGGCATAGCCATACCACCCATTACGGCGTTGTTGCGCCCTTCTTTACCGCCGCTAGTAGCACCGGCTTTAAATTCTTTTAACTGTTTAACCAAGTAGCCTGCGTGTTGGCCTTCTAATTTAGGATAACCAGCAGCTTCACCTTGGTCATTGTGACAAGCTTTACAAGTTGCAGCTTTTTGCTCTCCAGCAGCAGCATCTCCCTTTGCCCAAACCGGACTGGCAACACCCGCCATTAACATTAAAACTAAGGTAAGTTTTTTCATGACATTCCATTTATTAGTATTATTCCAAACCACACACTGGTGCCCGTGATACACTTAGCGAGTCCAGTAACGGCATTATTTTACACAATTTTGCCAAAAACGTAATGTATTACCCTAATTTCCTTGTGGAGCTCAACATAACCATGGCGCAATATCATTTTCAAAATACCCACTTCATTACCAGCGCGCCTAATATTCAGGCGATGCCAGAGGATAGCGGGATTGAAATCGCCTTTGCCGGACGCTCAAATGCAGGTAAATCTAGCGCCTTAAATACGCTTACTCGGCAAAAAAGTTTAGCTCGCACCAGTAAAACACCCGGGCGCACCCAGTTAATTAACGTTTTTGAAATATCGGAAGGTTTTCGCCTGATCGACTTACCTGGCTACGGCTTTGCTCAAGTGCCAGAAGAAGTGAAAAAACAATGGCAAAAATCACTGTCTGAATACCTACAAGATAGACAAAGCCTAAAGGGTATTGTGGTATTAATGGATATTCGCCACCCTTTTAAAGATACCGACGTAGGTTTAATTCAATGGGCAGTAGATTGCGAACTGCCCGTTCTCGCCTTATTAACGAAATCAGACAAGTTAAAACAAGGCGCGCGTAAAACCGCCATTTTAAAAGGCCGCGAAACCGCCAAAGCCCTTGGTGGCAACGTTCGAGTTGAAGCCTTTTCCTCTTTGAAAAAGCAAGGTTTAGATTTGCTGCAAAATACCCTTGTGGGATGGTTTGACCAACATTTAGAAAACTCACCAAGCGACGCTGAGTAATAGCGTGAAGCTCGCCACTGAGGCGAGCTCTCTCCTCATTACGCCCCCCAAACTCTGCCACTGCCCACCAGCATAAAATCAGGCCAATCATTTATTTCATAAGGTTTCATGAAATATCACACTACTTGTGCAGTCGATCATAGATTTATAACAAATTGTGCTTGCGGGGTAGATTTTACAATTGGGCTACCGAAGAACGTAAAACTTATCAAGTTTGAGATCGTTATACTGGCGAAAAACTTAATGAGGAAACACCATGAGCGTGAATGACGCAACCAAGGCTAGAGTAGAAGAGCCTAGCGAGATCAGTGATGCAGAAGCAGTAACCTCCGCAGATAAAGCGCGTGCCAGTGAACTAAAACCGATTAGCGGCCCTTTAGTCACTCACATGTATACGGCGGATCCATCAGCTCATGTTTTCAATGGCAAAATCTACGTTTACCCATCACACGACGTAGACAATGGGCAGCCACTAAATGACAACGGCGACCACTTTGACATGCGTGATTACCACGTATTCTCTTTAGACCGCCCGCACGGTTTAGTTTCCGACCATGGTAATGCTTTAGATGTAAAAGATGTGGCATGGGCCGAGAAGCAAATGTGGGCCCCTGACGCAGCAGAAAAAGACGGCAAGTACTACTTATATTTCCCTGCGCGTAACTATGACGGCATTTTCCAAATTGGTGTCGCTGTGGGTGACCGCCCAGAAGGGCCATTTATCCCGCAACCAGAAGCGATTAAAGGCAGCTTTAGTATCGACCCAGCGGTATTTAAAGACGAAGATGGTAGTCACTACATGTACTTTGGCGGACTATGGGGCGGCCAATTACAAAACTGGCGTAACGGCGAGTTTGGTGATGAGCAATTCCCAGCCGACGACCAACCAGCACTAAAACCCTTAGTGGCTAAAATGACCGACGACATGCTGGAGTTTGCTGAAACGCCGAAAGAAATTGAAATTGTCGATGAAAATGGCGATGTGCTGCTTGCTGGCGACAACGAGCGCCGTTATTTTGAGGGCCCGTGGATGCATAAGCACAACGGTCGCTACTACTTCTCATACTCTACTGGCGATACCCACAAGATTGCTTACGCAAGCAGTGACTCGCCTTATGGGCCTTTCCGCTACGAAGGCGTAATCTTAGAGCCTGTATTGGGTTGGACCACTCACCATTCAATTGTGAAGTACCAAGATAAGTGGTTCTTGTTCTACCACGACAGCACTTTGTCGGCCGGCCAAACCCACTTACGCAGTATTAAGATGGCTGAGCTAAACATTGACGATAACGGCAAGATTGAACTGATTAAGCCTTACTACGAGTAAGCAGGCAATTAACTAAATCCAAGCGCCACTTTAAAGTGGCGTTTTTTATAGCTAGAGCTTCAGCAAACACCTTTCAAGCACTAAACAACAGGCAAAAAAAAGCCCCATCGTCCGATGAGGCATGTAAGAAAAGAAATTCTTAAAAACTGAAAGCACTATTCCAATTGCACTAATTATGACTCGCTGAAAATCGATTAGTTCACAAAATTTTCTAAAAATGTGCAATTTTCTTTCATAGAGCCCTTCATTTGCCAGCTGATTGTTAGCCAAATAACCGTCAAATACCCATAACCAGTGCCATTTTGAATGCTAAATTCCCAAATATCGTAATTTAACAACCAAATATCAGAAAATAACAAACAAGAGCTAAAGCGCCCTCTTTGACAAGGAGCATGAATAAAATAAAGAAGAGAGGAAGAAGCGATAGGAACTAGGAAATCACTGGCGTTAAGACAAAAAAACGCCCCGATGGAAACCCATCGGGGCGGCAAAATAGCCTTTTTCAACTACGTGAAATAAAGGTCTGAAAGATAGAACATCTTACCTCTGTACCCTACAAGAGTTACTCTAGAGCATCACCGATGAAAAATAAAGCACTTTTTGTAAGGAAATTTCACTTTAGAGGTATAAATTAGTTTTTAAATTACGCGAAAAGGTTTTCATAATTACCAAAATTCGCAAAACCTTGAAGCACAAAAAAAGGAGGCCATCGCCTCCTTTACTATCATCCACTGTTTTCTACTAGCGAGTTGAGTGCTAGTGGGCTTCGTCCCAGTTGTTACCAATTCCAGATTCAGCCACTAAGGGTAAATCTAATGTTACTGCCTGCTCCATCAGCTCGGTAAGTTTCGGGACAATCTTATCCAATTCACTTTCTAATACTTCAAAGACCAGTTCATCGTGAACCTGCATCAACATCTTGCAATTCTCGCTAGCTTGAGTATCAAGCCATTGAGCAACCGCGATCATCGCCTTTTTAATAATGTCGGCGGCAGTGCCTTGCATTGGCGCGTTCACCGCAGCACGTTCGGCCGCTTTTTTACGCATACCGTTACGCGAATTAATCTCCGGTAAATACAAACGGCGGCCAAACAGGGTTTCTACATAGCCATGTTCCTGACAATAATCACGAGTACTGTCCATGTAGTCTAATACCGCAGGGTAGCGCTCAAAGTAGCGGTTCATGTAGTTTTGCGCATCGGCGCGAGCAATGCCCAGCTGCTTGGCTAAACCAAAGGCGCTCATGCCATAAATGAGGCCAAAGTTAATCGCCTTGGCGCTGCGGCGCTCGTCACCACTTACCGCTTCAAGCTCTTTACCAAATACCTCAGCAGCGGTAGCTTTATGGATATCTTCTCCCGCAGCGAACGCTTTAAGCAAACCTGCATCTTGAGAAAGATGCGCCATGATACGCAGCTCAATTTGTGAATAATCTATCGCGACTAACTTATAACCATCGGCTGGTACAAATGCTTGGCGAACCTTGCGGCCTTCTTCGTGACGAATCGGAATATTCTGTAAGTTAGGATCGGTTGACGAGAAACGACCGGTGGCGGTAACCGCTTGGTGATAAGAGGTATGCACTCTGCCAGTGCTTGGCTCAACCATTTTAGGCAGTTTGTCGGTGTAGGTGGACTTAAGTTTAGACAGACTACGATACTCTAGAATCACCTTTGGCAAACTGTAATCTAAGGCCAGCTCTTGCAGCACTTCTTCGGCTGTAGATGGCGCACCTTTAGGCGTTTTCTTAATCACCGGCAGTTCCATTTTTTCAAATAGAATGGTTTGCAATTGCTTAGGCGAGCCTAGGTTAAACGGTTCGCCCGCTAGCTCATGCGCTTGCTTCTCTAAACCGTCGATACGTTCGCCCAAAGACAAGCTGTGTTTTGCGAGGCGTTGGCTGTCGATACGCACACCTTGGCGCTCGGTTTGCGACAAAATACCTACTAAAGGCAGTTCTACCTCTTCAAATAAGCTTTTTAATTTAGGCTCTTTTTCTAACTTGGCCCAAAGGGTTTGATGCAGACGTAAAGTAACATCGGCATCTTCTGCAGCATAAGGCGCCGCGGTTTCTAGCTCAATTTGATTAAACGTAAGCTGTTTGGCACCTTTACCGGCAATGTCTTCAAACTTAATAGTTTTGTGCTGTAAGTATTGCAGCGACAAAGAGTCCATGTCGTGACGAGTAATGGTGCTGTTTAATACGTAAGACTCAAGCATGGTGTCATACTTAATGCCTTTTAGCGCAATGTCGTAACGCGCTAATACACTGGCATCGTACTTAAGGTTTTGACCTACTTTGGCCTTGTTGGGATCTTCCAACAAAGGCTTAAGCTGTGCTAGTACCCAGTCACGATCCAGCTGTTCTGGTGCATCTAAGTAATCGTGAGCCACTGGCAAGTAGGCTGCTTTACCGGCTTCAACCGCAAAAGATAATCCCACTAACTCAGCTTGCATGTAATTAAGCGACGTAGTTTCGGTATCGATGGCGATTAGCTCGGCATCAACTAGGCGTTTAAACCATTCTTCAAACTGCTGTTTGCTTAAAATGGTTTCATACTCACCTTTAAGCTCTGCGACAGGAGCGGCAAGCTCGGCCTCAGCGCTTGCTGATGCCGCCGCATTGTTAGTTGATGGGCTAAGTGCTTCACTCAACCAGCGCTTAAATTCCAATTCACCAAATAGCTTAATCAGCGCATCTTTATCTTCTTCGGTTCGTAACATGTCATCCATGCTAAAGCCGACTTCAACATCGCATTTAATAGTGGCCAACAAATAAGATAAACGGGCATCTTCAGCGTGTTCACGTAGTTTCTTAGGCATGGTTTTAGAACCACGAAAGCCCAGCGGTGCCACTGCGTCTGGATCAGCCAGTAAGTCATCCACGCCGCCAATGCCTTGTAACATGGCCAAGGCCGTTTTCTCGCCCACCCCTGGCAAGCCAGGAATGTTATCCACTTTGTCGCCCATTAGCGCTAAGTAATCGATAATCAGCTCTGGTGGTACACCAAACTTATCGATCACGCCAGCGCGATCCATCACCGTGTCGGTCATGGTATTGATCAAGGTGATGTTTTCATCCACCAGCTGCGCCATGTCTTTATCGCCAGTGCTAATCACTACTGCTTTATTTTCTGCCGAAGCTTGCTTGGCTAAGGTGCCAATAACATCATCAGCTTCAACACCTTCAATAGCGACTAAAGGCAATCCCATGGCTTTAATCACCGCATGCAAAGGTGCTATTTGGCTGCGCAAATCATCGGGCATGGAAGGGCGGTTGGCTTTATATTCTTTATAAATGTCATCCCGGAAGGTTTTACCTTTGGCGTCAAACACCACCACAATATGCTCTGGCTTAAATTGCTTAAGTAAGCTGCGCAGCATGTTCACAACGCCATAAACAGCACCTGTGGCTTCGCCTTTTGAGTTAGTTAGATGTGGAGGAGCGTAGTAAGCGCGATATAGATAAGAAGAGCCGTCAACAAGCACTAAGGGTTGGTCGGGAAGGGTTGCCATTACCGTGATCCATCGTTCAGATTTTCATTGCGCTCGATGATGCCACAGCCACCCTAAATGCACCAGAGTTAAGCGTTATCGGCCGCAACAAATTGTGGATAACTCTGTTGACAAACAGCAGAAATTCTCTCGCGAAAAAATCACAAGCTAAATAGAAAGCAACAAATAAGTTTTAATTCAGTAACTTATAGATAAAGAAAGGCAAGAAATTGGAGCAGCAAATAGTTCCCTTATTGTGGAAAACATCATTCCATGACATTGCTTTTCGCGACCTAGCGGTGAATTAATAAACAACTCAACGCTGGCAGGTGGATTAATATAGAAGATAAGCCTGCCGGAAACCTTGTAATGGATCACATTTTAACCAGCCTAAAAATATAATTTTGTTTATTCAAAATTGGCATGATTTAAGGCGGCCAATAATAGGGCAGAACTGGCCTGAAAATGCTCACTATTGGCGCACTCAAACCAAGCGCCTTGGCTCAGCGCATCATAGCGAAACCACCACAGTTGCTGTTCGATATAAAAGCCTAATACCTGCCAATCGGCGCCCTGTTCAATAAAGGCCTGTTGCCATTGTTGCTGTTTTACAAATAGCTCGGCGCTGACTAAAAACTGCGATTCAGTAAAGGACTTGCTAATAGTGATCACGGCGTGCTCTGCAAGCACCTCGATCCCGCCGGCTAGCTGCTGCATGAGATCTCCAAACACTTACCCCAAGCTGGCGGTGGCTCAGCAAAATGCTGGGCATCGGCTTGCTCAGTAAAGGGATTATTGAGTACTTGATGCAATTGGCGAAGCTGTGCATAACTGCCGTCTTCAGCTTGTTCTATCACTTGCTGGGCCAAGTAATTACGTAGTACATACAAGGGCACATGTTGCTTAACAGTCAAAATACGCTGTTGTTCATCCAAACCATTTTGTTGACTGCGCTCTGCATAGAGTTTTAACCAGGCTTGCCAAGGCTCTGCTAGCTGTTTAGTTAAGCGGTCAATCGGTTGCGCTAAAGCGCGCAAACTTTGATGGTAATCGGCCTTTTGCTCAGCCATCACTTTAAGCAGTAAACCCACCAGCTGTTCGTCACTGTCTTGCCACTGCGAGAAGCCAAGTTTGTTCAACATTAAGCTTTGATAATGCTCATTGATTTTTTGCTGATAACGCAGCCACAAAGGTTCTGACTTGGCACTTGGAACATAATCAGACAATGCTTGGGCTAGTCGCTGTAAATTCCACAATCCCACAGCAGGCTGCTGGTTAAAAGCATAACGTCCGTAATGATCGCTGTGGTTACAAATATGACTAGGATTATAATCATCCAAAAAGCCATAGGGGCCATAGTCGATGGTTAAGCCCAAAATCGACATGTTATCGGTATTCATCACCCCATGGCAGAAGCCCTCGGCTTGCCACTTAGCAATCATGAATGCGGTGCTGTCGACCACCTGCTCTAGCATCGCTAACACAGGGTTTTCGGCACTTAAACAATCACTAAAATAATGGGCTAGACAAAAATCGACTAAGCGCTTTAACGGCTGAGTTTGCTGTTGGTAATACAGATATTCAAAATGGCCAAAGCGAATATGGCTGGGCGCCATGCGTAGCAGCATGGCTTCTTTTTCAAAGCGCTCACGCTGCACCAACCCACTACCAACACTTAAACTTAAGGCACGGGTTGTGGCAATGCCCAAGGTGGCCATGGCTTCGCTGGCTAAAAACTCTCGAATGCTGGAACGAAGTACTGCTTTACCATCGCCTTGGCGAGAAAAAGGAGTTAAGCCGGAACCTTTTAATTGCAGTTCCCAATAGTCCCCCTGCGCGGTTTGTACTTCGCCAAGCAACAATGCTCGTCCATCGCCCAATTGCGGGCTATAACCACCAAACTGATGCCCAGCATACACCGTTGAGGCTGGTTGCATGCCATCTATCAACAGGCTGCCAGCACTTAAGCCAAGGGCTTGCTCACCGGTCATAAACTCACTGTCTAAGTCAATTAGCTCAGCGGCGGCATGGCTATGCACCACTAACTCAGGATCTTTTAGCGGGGTTGGCTGCTGGTGATGGCACAGCTCGGGTAGCTCATTAGAAAAACGATTCACAAATTCCATCTGCGATCCTTAGTGTAAGGCGGTTGCTTAACTCGCCTGGTATTGGTCGATTAAGCCTAAAAACTGATAGCCGTAGCGCTCAAGTTTTTTCAAACCAACGCCACTTATCGCCAACATCTCGTGTTGAGTCTGCGGCACTTGCTGAGCCATTTCAATTAATGTGGCGTCGTTAAACACCACAAAAGGCGGCACTGATTCTTCGTCGGCTAAACGCTTTCTTAAATTACGTAGCAAGGCAAACAATCGTTTATCGTAAACCCCATAGCTAGTGGCTTTTTTACTTTGCTTGGTGGTGTTTAAGCGCGGCACCGCTAGCGATAAGGGCTGTTCACCTTTTAAAAATGGCCGTGCAGCCTCAGTTAACTGCAATACCGAGCTACGGGCAATGTTTTGCTGTAATAAGCCTAGGTGAATAAGCTGGCGTAATACACTCATCCAATGCTCATGACTGGCACTTTTACCAATTCCATGGGTCGACAGCTTATCATGGCCTTGTTCTAAAATGCGCTGGCCCATGCTGCCTCGCAGCACTTCAATAACATAACCTATGCCAAAGCGCTGACCTAAGCGATAAACACAAGACAAGGCTTTTTGGGCATCTTGCAAGCCGTCATACTGCTTGGGTGGGTCTAAACACACATCACAGTTGCCGCAAGGCTTGGATAGGTATTCGCCAAAATAGTTAAGCAATACCTGACGACGACAAGTTTGCGCCTCGGCAAAGGCCACAATGGCATTAAACTTATGGCTCTCTACTTGGCGCTGTTGTTCATTTTCGTTTTCATCGATCATTCGCCTCACCCAGTTGGCATCGGCGGGATCATACAAAAACACTGCTTCTGCCTCGGTACCATCGCGGCCAGCACGACCGGTTTCTTGGTAATAGGCTTCGATATTGCGAGGGATATCGTAGTGAAACACATAGCGTACATTGGGTTTATCAATGCCCATCCCAAAGGCAACCGTGGCAACCACCACTTCTACTTCATCGCGCTGAAACTGTTCTTGCACTAATTGGCGCTGTTCGATGGGTAAACCAGCATGATAAGCAGCACTGCGAATACCTTCGGCGCTGAGTTTTAGGGCTAGCTCCTCTACCCGCTTACGGCTGCTGCAATAAACAATGCCGCTATCTTCCTTACGCCGTTTTACATAATCGCTAAGCTGTTGCCAGGGGCGATATTTTTCCTGCAAGGTGTAGCGAATATTCGGTCGGTCAAAACTTGATACTAGGGTGAAGGCATCAGGCAAACCAAGCCGCTGTAATATATCTTGTCGGGTGGTGTCGTCAGCGGTAGCAGTTAGGGCCACCAAAGGCACCGAAGGGAAGTTCTGTTTTAAGCAGCCAAGGGCATTATATTCTGGTCGAAAATCGTGCCCCCACTGGGAAATACAATGGGCTTCATCAATCGCAAACATCGCCAAAGGCATGGCTTGCAGGCGTTCAATTAAATCGCCATTAATTAAACGCTCTGGAGAAATGTATAACAGTTTAAGCTCGCCCTGCTGCAAGCTTCGATAGATTTGAAACTGCTGCTCTCGCTCAAGGCTAGAATTTAAATATGCTGCATTTACACCATTGTGTTGCAGGCTATCTACTTGGTCTTTCATCAAGGAGATAAGCGGAGATACCACTACCGTTAAGCCCGGCTTGACCAAAGCGGGGATTTGATAACACAGCGACTTGCCGCCACCGGTTGGCATAATTGCTAAACAGTCTTTGTTGTCTAATAGCCGCTCAATCACCGCCGCTTGCCCAGTTCTAAACTCGGCAAAACCAAATACATCTTGTAAAACTTGCTGGGCGCGTTGCATTAAGACTCGAGATCCAAAAACAGAGAGTGGCTAATCGGTCGCACATTGTAATCAAGCTGCAGCGGCTTGTCTTGGTTTGCCTTTATTCTTTTCTAGCTATACAGTATTTAAACAAGCGTTTAATTTTGTATGGATACAGCATGACGAGCCCAAGACAACAAAAATGGCGCCAAGCCATTGCCGACACCTTCATTAATCAAATGCCGTTTAATCAATTACTTGGCATTGAGTTAGTGGATTACAGCGCAACTGGGGTTAAGTTAAAGCTGCCAATGGATCCCAAATTAGTGGGTAATCCCATTCATGGCATATTGCACGGCGGTGCTACCGCAACTATTTTAGATGTCGCAGGGGGCATGACCGCCGCCGCAGCGGCAGTAAAGCGTTTAGAAGATCTATCCAGTAAAGAGCTGTCTGCTCGGATTTCTAAAACCGGCACCATCGACCTGCGCATTGACTACCTGCGGCCGGGCATTGGTGAAGTGTTTTACGCCTCTGCCGAGATAATCCGATCCGGCAATAAAGTTACCGTCGCGCGCATGGAATTGCATAATCAGGAAGGCACCCATATTGCCTTTGGCACCGGCACTTACTTGGTCGGTTAGTGCAGCAAACTTGCCATCGAAAAATCAATTTTTGTCGAAATATCAATTCAGTGTTGATAGTTTTCTCTCAGTTAGGGCTATACTGAACTTGGAAATAGACTGCGGCATAGGCAAGTAAAATAATGAGCACAACTTACAGCTCTTCTTTGTTAATCAATACCTTAAATAGCGTGTTGCTAGAAGTAAAAGAGATTAATGCCGACTTACAGCTAGAAGACTTAGGCCAATGGCTAGAGCACGAACTAGACGGCTATGGCGACTTTGCCCACTTCCCCGACTACCGCATTGTTGAATGCAAACAACTAGGGATATTTGAAAAACCCGATCAAGACTTACAGCATTTTGAGCAAATCCATGACGATTGCCTAAACGAGCGCGATCGTTGCCTATTGCGTTACCTACATATTCAGCAACCCCTAGTAGAATGCTTAAATACTCAAGATGAGATTCAACGGCC
Source organism: Agarivorans sp. Alg241-V36 (assembly GCF_900537085.1). Lineage (NCBI taxonomy): Bacteria > Pseudomonadati > Pseudomonadota > Gammaproteobacteria > Alteromonadales > Alteromonadaceae > Agarivorans > Agarivorans sp. Alg241-V36. The sequence continues at coordinate 21,945 of NZ_UNRE01000001.1, forward strand.
TTGGCCAATGCGCATTTTGTCTAGCTACGCTAAAGACATTATTCCCGGTTACAGCTGTGTTCGCGCTTGGCAAAGCTATCACGAGCCTTTAAACGAACGTTTTGTGCATGGCGTATTAGGACACCTCCTTCACCTTTTGCTAGAAGCCCAGAATAGTCAAAGCAAGGCCATTATTCAGAAAATCGACAGATTGTGCCAAGCCGAAACGCAGCTGCATAAAGTATGGAGTAAACTCTACTGCGAAGCCGCCTCGGCGGTGTAACTCACTGACACAACTTACACTGTGAATATATGGCTGCATAGCCACCTGCCTGCTACACTACGCTGACTTTCCTTCTTTTTTCATCTTTTATGCCTAATCAAGCCACTAAACACGGCGTTATATTTGCTCTCGCCGCGTACACCATGTGGGGAATCGCCCCCATTTATTTTAAGAGTTTAAGTGCAGTACCTGCTTATGAGATCTTGGCGCATCGGGTGTTATGGTCCTGCATTTTTGTAGCGGTGATGCTCGCCGTAGGCAAGCAGTGGTCGGCGGTTAGCGCAGTACTAAAACACCCTAAGCAACTGGCGACGCTAGCCTTAACCTCATTGTTTATTGGCATTAACTGGCTGATTTTTATTTGGTCGGTAAACAATGACCGAATGTTAGATGCCAGCTTGGGTTATTACATCAACCCCTTATTTAATGTGGTGCTGGGAATGTTGTTCTTGGGCGAGCGCTTTCGCCGTGCTCAGTGGGCTGCCATTGGTTTGGCCTTAATTGGCGTATTGATTCAAGTGATTAGCTACGGCTCGCTGCCGTGGATTGCAATCAGCCTAGCTGTAAGTTTCGGCTTATATGGCTTATTACGTAAAAAAGTTAATTTGGGTGCCTTGCCTGGTTTGTTTGTTGAAACCCTATGGTTATTGCCTCTCGCCATTGGCTATTTATGGCTTTTTGCTGATTCAGCCAGCAGCCAAATGGTCAATAACGATACTCAGTTAAACCTACTATTATTGAGCGCGGGTATCGTCACCACTGTGCCGCTATTGTGCTTTGCCGCCGCTGCCACCCGCTTGCGCTTATCAACCATTGGCTTTTTCCAATACATTGGCCCATCGCTAATGTTTATTCTGGCCACCAGCGTTTATGACGAACCACTAGAACCGATGAAATTACTCACCTTTGCCTTTATTTGGTTAGGCTTGGCAGTATTTACTTGGGATGCCATTGGTAACCAACGCAAACAAAAAAAGCAGCCTAATTAGGCTGCTTTTTTATTATTCATAGAGAAGCTCTAATTTTATAGGGCTTCTAGCCGTGCATACGCCAATACCAGCCACTTGGCACCAGCTTCCTCAAACTGCACTTGTACGCGGCTTTGCTGACCAGAGCCTTCATAATTAAGTACAATCCCAGCGCCAAATTTAGGATGAGATACCCGTTGGCCTAAGTTAAAACCGCTGTCGTCAAAGGCCGCTTGTTGTACCTGTGAAGAAAAGCGCCCTTGTTGCACCGGTCGGCTAACTGCAGTATTCAAACGCACTTCATCCAAACATTCACTAGGTAATTCACGTAAAAAGCGCGACGGAGGATGGAATACTTCTTTGCCCCACAAACGGCGACTCTCTGCATGGCAGAGGTAGAGTTTTTCCATAGCGCGAGTCATACCTACATAACAAAGGCGGCGCTCTTCTTCCAAGCGACCCGACTCTTCTGCCGACTGCTGACTTGGGAACATGCCTTCTTCAACGCCTACTAAAAACACCACTGGGAATTCCAAGCCCTTAGCGCTGTGCAAGGTCATTAGCTGTACTGCAGCTTCGTCGGCTTCTGCTTGGTTATCACCAGCCTCTAAGGCGGCATGCGACAAAAAGGCCACCAAAGGAGAAAGATCTTGGTCTTCTTCCATTTGAGTAAATTGCTGAGTAGCGGTAACTAATTCATCCAAGTTTTCTACCCGCGCTTGGGCTTTCTCACCTTTTTCAGCTTGATACATCGCCAACAAGCCCGAGCCTTTAATCACATAATCGGTTTGCTCACCTAAGACCATTTCCTGAGTTTGCAGCTTTAACTGCCCAAGCAATTCAACAAACTGTTTTACTGCATTGGCTGCTCGACCAGACAGGGCATTGTGCTGCAAGCAATAGTCTACAGCTTGCCACAAACTTAGCTGTTGCTCGCGAGCCGCTTGGCGCAATAGCTCGATAGTGCGTTGGCCAATACCGCGAGTTGGCGTGTTTACCACTCGCTCAAAAGAAGCATCATCATGAGGATTACTAATTAAGCGCAAATAGGCCAATGCATCTTTAATCTCTTGACGCTCGAAGAAGCGTAAGCCGCCATAAATCCGATAGGCTAAGCGCTCTTGCATCAGCGCTTCTTCTAAAACCCGCGACTGAGCATTGTTACGGTACAAAATGGCACAATCGGCCAAACTGGCACCGTGTTGCTCCACCCGCTGTTGAATACGCGCCACCACAAAACGGGCTTCATCAATATCATTAAAGGCGGTATAAATAGAGATTAACTCGCCTTCTTTATCGTCGGTCCACAGGCTTTTACCCATTCGCCCTTGGTTATTTTCAATCAGCTGATTAGAGGCTTTAAGAATGTTGGCGCTGCTTCGGTAGTTTTGCTCTAGGCGAATCGTGTTCACCTTGGGCACATCTAACTCAAAGCTTTGAATATTTTCAATTTTTGCACCACGCCAACCATAAATTGACTGGTCATCATCACCCACAATAGTGATGTTGTTTTTGTCGGTAACCAACATCCGCAACCAGGCATATTGAATGGTGTTGGTATCTTGAAACTCGTCCACCAGAATATGACGGAAACGTTGTTGGTAGTGCTGCAAAATATGTGGCTGCTTCAACCATAACTCGTGAGCGCGTAACAGCAGCTCGGCAAAATCAACCAAACCGGAACGATCACAAGCCTGCTGGTAGGCTTTATAAATTTCTAACTGCTGACGCTCAATTGGGTTATTACTGTAATCAACATGTTCGGCGCGCTGCCCCTCGTCTTTACGCGCGTTGATGTACCATTGCACTTGTTTGGCTGGCCACTGCTTTTCATCTAAGTTCATGGCTTTAATTAAGCGGCGCAATAAGCGGTATTGATCGTCGGAATCAATGATCTGAAAGTCTTCTGGCAAACCGGCATCACGGTAGTGAGCTCGCAATAAACGGTGAGCTAAGGAGTGAAAGGTGCCCATCCACATACCTTGGAAGCGGCTACCCACCAGCTTTTCTACTCGCGAGCGCATTTCAGCAGCGGCTTTGTTGGTAAAGGTTACCGACAAAATCGATAAGGGCGATACATTCTCAACCTGCATTAGCCATGCAATGCGATGCACCAATACCCGTGTTTTGCCACTGCCCGCACCGGCCAGAAGTAACATATTGCTTGGCGCGGCAGCGACGGCTTCGCGCTGCTTTTCATTAAGGCCGTCTAACAGCTCGGAAATATCCATGGAATTCTCTTGAGGGGTAAAAACACCTGTATATTATAACAGGTGTTGCAGTTGTGCCAGCTGGCTTATTTCAATATCAGGAAGAGCTTGCAGTTTTCGTGCTTGCTGGCTGTTTTGGTTAAGCCAAATGGAGCGATAACCGGCCTTAGTCGCACCCGCCACATCAGTAATGCAATGGTCGCCAACATGGGCAATTTGCTGCGGAGCCAGTTGTAATTGCTGGCAGGCATACAAATACATATCTGCTGCCGGTTTTGCCTTAAACTCGCCTCCCGCTTTAAGCTCTAACTCAAACAAACCGCCTAAACCAATTTTAGCGATATCCACATTGCCATTAGTAATCGCTACGAGTCGATAACGTTTCGCCAAGTTTTGCAGCAAAGTAAGACTCTCTGCCGGTACTACAAAATCACTGCGTACCGCTAAAAACTCTTGGAAGATATTCTCGGCTAAGTTACTGGCTTCAGCTTCCGCCATGCCATGCTCAGTAAAGGCCAAACTTAACCAAGCAACGCGGCAGGCACTAACATCACCTTTCAACTCGGGCTTACGCTTAATGACTTGGCGTTTATAGCCCTGCCATTGGCTTGCAGTGAGATGAGCAGTTACATGCACTTGGTCTTTGAGGTAGTCGATTAACCATTGTTCGGCACGCATGATATAGGGCCAGTTGTCATAGAGGGTATCGTCTAAATCAAAGGATAGTGCCTGTACCGGTGACCAACTTCGATAGAAAATCATGGAATCACTCACTTAAGATTTACGTTTTGCGCGCGGGTGGGCGGCGTCGTAACTGGTGGCTAGATGGGTAAAATCAAGATGGGTATAAACTTGAGTGGTGGCCAAATTAGCATGGCCCAATAACTCTTGAACCACCCGCAAATCACCACTACTTTCAAGCAAATGAGTAGCAAAAGAATGGCGTAATTTGTGAGGATGCAAAGTACCCGACAACTGCATTTGTTGCGCCCAGTGCTGCAACCGCTTTTGCACTGTGCGATGACTAATACGCTGCTGCCTTACACTCACAAACAGGGCTGGTTCTTCTTCATCCATCACCAATAATCGACGCTGTTTCAGCCAATGCTTAAGCGCTTGTTCGGCTTTGCTGCCAAAGGGCACCCAGCGTTGTTTATTGCCTTTACCGGTAACAATAACCTGCCGCTGCTTAAAGTCGATATCTTGAACGTTTAAGCCAACCAGTTCGGCTAATCGCATACCGCTGGCATAAAACAATTCCATCATGGCTAAATCACGACTACTTACCAAATCATCCCCCTCCATAGAGAGCAACTGATTCAATGAGTCTACATCGAGGTTTTTGGGTAGGGGTTTACTTTGCTTGGGTGCGGATACACCAACTACCGGATTAAAGCTGACCTTTTGTTGTTGCAATAAGTACTTAAAAAAACTGCGTAAGGCCGACAGTTTATTAGCCATTGAACGCGCCGATAAACCACTGGTTTTAAGCTTGAGCAACACACTGCGCACATTGGCGCTGGTTACTTGTGACCAGGTTTCACAACCAAGGTTTTCGAGGAGTTTAGCTTGTTGCAATAAACTACGTTGATAGGAGCTAATGGTAGCAGGACTATAGCGACGCTCTACTTCGAGATGGTGAAGGAAGTGTTCTATATCATCCTGCATCATCGGCCGTTACTGCTCAGATTGAAGAGGAACTAAGCGTAATAACAAACTGCTGATAACCTGACATAGTTGAGTGAGCAATAAACTGTCCATACCGGCAACGTAGTGGTCGGCGTCACGGCTCGCGGCCACAAAGAAACCCAGCTCGGCATTGAGACCCAGAGGCATTAATGCCACCGAGGCAATGTCATCGGTATTATCAAAGAGTAGTTCCAGCTCGCCCTTGGTCATACGGCCAAAATAGTGTGGCTGCTGACTTAAACGGGTGACTCTTACTCGTTCAATCTGATCTTGCTCTAGGCCATATTCTGGCGACAAGTCATCAAGATTAAACTGTTGGCTTAAGCGCAGCGATACGCGCTCTACCCCAAGATCATCCACTAAGGCGCGGCTTAAACGATGTTGTAACTCAGCAAATGAATCACAGGCCATTAAGTCGGGCAATAAATCCACATAAACATGGTAAATGCGCTCGTTAAGGCTGGCGACACTCATCAAGTCGGTAATCTCTTGCTCTAAGCTCAGCACCTTGTCTCGCAAACGCTGAACTTGCAGCTCAACCAAGGACACCGCCCCCTTTTCTTTGTGCGGTAAACGCAGCTGCTTTATAAGATTAGGATGGCGCGCAAAGAAGTCTGGGTTATCGAGCAAGAACTCGACCACCAAAGTTTCATCGATTAGCAGTGGCTGGGATAGGTCGAACTCACTCATATATGCACCTGGCCGTCAAAAACCATCGTTGCTGGTCCGGTCATTTTCACCGGTTTTCCTTCACCAGCCCATTGGATACGTAAGCGTCCGCCGGGCAGGTCGACATTAACTGTTTCTGCCAATTTACCTTGCTGACGTCCAACCACCATAGCCGCACAAGCACCAGTGCCACAAGCGAGCGTTTCGCCTACGCCACGTTCAAACACCCGCAGCTTAATGTTTTTATCGTCGATAATTTGGCTAAAACCTACATTCACTTTTTGCGGGAAACGCTCGTGCTTTTCTAAACGCATGCCCAAGGTTTCTAATGGTGCCTGAGCAACGTCATCCACTTCCAATACACAATGGGGGTTACCCATAGATACTGCACCGGCGAACACGGTTTGCTCTTCATCGCGCAAGATATAGGTTTTCTCGGCCTTTTTGGCTTTGAACGGAATTTTACTTGGCTCAAACTCCGGCACGCCCATGTTTACGGTGACTTGGCCATCGTTCTCAACGTGCAAGACTATCTTGCCAGATTTGGTACTAACCCCAATACTGCGCTTGTTGGTTAGCCCTTTGTTAACCACAAAACGGGCGAAACAGCGGGCGCCATTGCCACACTGCTCTACTTCACTGCCATCGGCATTAAAAATGCGGTAGTGAAAGTCTAATTCTGGATCGTAAGGTGGCTCAACCACCAAAAACTGGTCGAAGCCAATACCAAAGTTGCGATCAGCCAAACGGCTAATCACTTCTTGGTTAAAAAACACGTTTTGAGTGACATTGTCGATAACCACAAAGTCATTTCCCAAACCGTGCATTTTAGTAAAGTTTACTAGCATTGGCTTATCCTTCAGGCAACAGCGTTTCGCCGGCCCAAAGTGATGCTAATACTTCTCGCTCACGCACTAGGTGAGCCTTATCGCCGTCTACCATTATCTCGGCAGCTCGACAACGAGAGTTGTAATTAGAGCTCATGGTAAAACCGTAGGCTCCAGCGGAGCGCACCGCAATATAATCATTCGGTTCAATGGCCAACTCACGGTCTTTACCTAAGAAGTCGCCGGTCTCACATACCGGGCCCACCACATCGTAGCTTGCTGTAGCGAGCGCTGGCTTGTTAATGACTGGCACAATGCGTTGCCACGCACTGTATAAAGCAGGACGAAGTAAGTCGTTCATGGCTGCATCTACAATGGCGAAGTTTTTACTCTCCGACATTTTTAAGAACTCTACTTTAGACACCAAGATCCCCGCATTTGCCATAATCGCGCGGCCTGGCTCAAACAATAACTTGAGTTTACGATCGCCTAAACGCTCAGCAAGAGCACTGGCGTAATCGGCTGGCTCTGGTGGCACTTCGTCATCGTAATTAACGCCTAAACCGCCACCTACGTCGAGATGCTCAATCACAATGCCTTGCTCAGCCAATTGATCGATAAGCGCAAGTAGTTTGTCGATAGCTTCAACAAACGGGGCAATCTCGGTGAGCTGAGAACCAATATGGCAATCTACGCCAACCAGCATTAAGCCAGGTAAACTTGCAGCATAAGCGTAAGCTTCTTGGGCGCGCTCAATAGCAATACCAAATTTGTTTTCTTTTAAGCCAGTAGAAATATAAGGGTGAGTACCAGCATCAATATCGGGATTAATGCGCAAAGAAATAGGGGCTACTTTGCCAAGGCTTTGGGCAACCTTGCTAATGCGGTCTAGCTCAGGCTCTGACTCAACGTTAAAACAGTGAATTCCGTGGTTAAGTGCATCGGTGATTTCTGCTTCGGTTTTGGCTACACCAGAGAACACCACTTTACTTGGGTCACCGCCCGCTTCAATCACTCGGGCTAATTCGCCACCAGAAACAATATCAAAACCCGAGCCCATGCGAGCCATAATGTTTAATACTGCAAGATTAGAGTTGGCTTTTACTGCATAACAGATCAAATGTGGGCGATCGCCCGCCGCTTTATCAAAAGCTTGCCAATGACGCTCAATAGTTGCGCGTGAATATACGTATAGAGGCGTACCATAGGTACTTGCTAAATCAGCTACCGAGCATTGTTCAGCGTGTAATTGCTCGTTTTGATAACTAAAAAAATCCAATGATCTGTCCTTAATTGTGTTGCGTTGCTTACTCGCTTGGCGTTACTTGCTCGGGAGCGCTCTGTGGCTCGGCTGGCGGGTGGGTTAAAGGTCCTTTTTGACCACATCCACTTAGGCCTATGCTTAGCAAAATAACGGCAATTGCTTGTTTGTTCATGATTAAGCCATGATTCTTTTTTGAATGCCCTCTATAATCCGCATTCGAAGCAAGAAAAGCAATAGGACAGGATGATTGTGATGAATGATAGCCAATATCACCAGCTAGTAGATGATGCCTTTGAACGTATCGAGCAAACCATGGACAGTGACGACTTCGATATTGAGTGTGACATCAATGGTGGCGTGCTAACACTTGAGTTTGAAAACCGCAGTAAAATGGTGATTAACAAACAAGAGCCTTTGCATCAGCTTTGGTTGGCCACTAAGTTTGGCGGCTACCACTTTGAGTGGCACGAAACCGAACAACAGTGGATATGTAATAGAAGTGGCAACGAGTTTTGGACTTTGTTGGTAGAGTCAATCACCAAGCAAAGCGGTGAGCAACTTAGCTTCTAATACCAATCACACTAGGTAAGTGACCAGAAATAGCGCAGGAAAAATACTCGAGAATAAGGCAGGATTTTTCGATAAGTAGTTATTCTACAATCAAAAATTCTAAGGCAATTATCGAGTATTGTAACCAGATAGAATGAACAGTTACTTAGTACGATTGGTATGATAGCAAGCGCTACAGCAATAAGATCAACTTGCCACTAGCCATAAACGACAGCGGTGTTGTTATGTTTAGGGGTAGCGGCAAGTTAGTATTAGGTTTGTTATAACAGAAGGAAGTAAAACGTTTAGCTACTGCGGTAAGATTCAACCTGCCACTGGCCGTCTACAGCAACAATGTCGTAAAACTGCGGCAAATTGAAATTAATCACCTCATGACGGGTACCATATTGCTCGCGCGAAGAGGTGTAAAAACGGTTAATGCCCTGCACCAACTCTTCTTTGCTACCCTCAAAATCTTGATACATTTCGATGCGATTGTGCTCATCCACAATGTAAATATTGAAACCTGTAGTGAGGTTTTCAAAGAAGTATTGAACCAAACCTTCACTGGCATGGGCCTCTACTACATTCGGCACTTTCTTGGTATTGCCAGCATTTAGCTGCAAAGGTAAACGCTGCAATTTGTTATTGGAGAGCTGACGATAAAACTCGACGCCGTTTTCTAGTTTCTTCACCGACACGCCGCGATCTTCAATAAAAAGCCCGTATTTTTCACTGCCCAGAACAATGGTTTTAACAATCCGCTTATCCAAGGGCTGTAAACGGCTTTTAATGCTTTCTACCAGCAACTGCTTAAAGTTGGCGCCAATTTGTTCTTGTAAGTTCTCGCTATAACAAAATACATCGATATGCTCTGGGATATTGGCGTCACGATGCATCTTACCCAAAATGGTGGTGAGCGCATCAACCACTGCACTGTCGCCAGAAAAATGCAGAGTTCTAATCTCATTCCAAGTATTGCGGTAGACCAGATCAACCGAGCCTACCAAGCAGTCAGAATCACGACCAAAGCTAAATACATCGGTAGAAATTGCATCAAACTCAATCACCTTGCCACCCCAGTTAGCGGTAGGGTCTTTTTCAAGGTTGATAAACACCCCAAGGTGGCGAATTTCACAGGGTCGAGTTAGAGCTAGGTTACTAGCCGCATCTACGTTTACCGGAAAGGCGCGGCGTAGGTCTTCGGCAAATTGATTCAGCGTATCAAGATTTAGGTCGCCCGGGTGAGTATGCAAGCTAAGCTGAGTTTGATCAGTTTTAAGTTGATTGAAATAACTCCAGGCCAGTAACTTAGAAATATAGGTGGCGTGCTCCAAAGGAGGCTGGCCTACTATCTCTAAGCCAGTTAAAGGCTGCTTATATATATACCAACCTTCGGCGCAACTTCGACCTTTACCCACATGAATAAAACTAAGGTTAGCTTCTGATAAATCGGGAGAAATTTGTGGGTTAATTAAGGTCACTTTTCCCGGCAAGCTTTCAAAGGCAGCGTAGAGCTTGCGCGACAAAATGCCAATGTCTTCCGGGTTAATCGACTCACTAATGTCATTGCGTCGAGCGAAGCGAATTAAGTTACGGTAGCTAAGCATCAAAGCATCAAGCAACTCACTGTGAGCGAGGCGCACGTCTTGCACTTTCCAAGCTCGGCGTAAATTTAGGTGCTCAATTTTTTGCTGCGGCCATTTCCACTGCTTCACCAGTTTAGCCATAAAGCGCTGCTGCCAAGTTAAGGAGCGCACATCTAACAAGTCGCTAGGCAGCGGGCTACATTCGCAGTTCTTCAAGTAAAAACAGCGACGCACTAAATCGAGGCGCGCGTAATCTTCGATTGACTCAAGGTATTGAGTTACCTTGTTGAGCATCAAGTAATAAGCATCTTGCTCGAGGCCAAACTCTTCACCTTGCTGCATTAAACGCTTGGCTTCTACCGCCAATAGGCTAGGTCTTGGATAGTCAGCCGAGTAAGCTTCCATTAACATGGTTTTAAGCACGGCTTTGTAAGGAGAGTCGATGCCTTTATAAAGCTGCCATAAACCTGAGCCAAAATACTCTTCGGCAGGAATGGTGTCTAAGCCACCTAGGTCTAGCCATTCTTGATGATTGAATACGCCTAGTTCAAATTGCTGCTGTACAAAGCTGTCGTAGCTTTGTTCTAAGTCACTAGGTACCGCAAACCAGACTAACTGCTTACCCGCTAAGGGCAGGGCGGTGCGGTAAAACTCATCCAGCAATAACAGGTGCTGAGCACTGCCGCAGTTATCTTTAGACAATTCGCTAATAGAACCGGTTTTAAACTGGTTCTCTTGCACCATGAAGAAGTTAAGTTCAACTCCCTGGTGGGCAGCCCAAGATGAGATTTGCTCACATTTTTCAGCCAACAAAGCCACACGCTCTGCGGCTAAATCGGTGTTATGACATACCCAAATATCTAAATCGCTAGATTCGGTTTGACCAACCGTGGCAGTACTGCCCATGGAATACAAACCAAGAATCTCACATTGCTTGGGTTCTTCAGGGCTACATAAAAAGTGTTGCTGCAAATAAATGCCGTGGCGCGCGCTTGGGGCAAATTGGCATACGCCGCTAGGCACTTCGCCTTCAATAAAGCCAGGTATGCAGGGGTGCGAGTAATGCAACATCGAAGGCAGCAGTTCAAATACCTGCTGCACAGCGGCTGGCATTGTTTGCAATGCTAGCTGCTTCCGGTGTTGATTAAATTGGGTAGCCTTCTCTAATAGAGTGGCAATCGTATCTCGCAAGTTTAAGTTACCTAGCTTTATCGCGTTTGTATTTAATGTAATTTAGACATCACTAAAGTGTGATCATCTTAACAGTTAGTATAATAGTGGTAAACAGATACGCACACTTTTAGTGGGTATATTTTAAGCAACTTGCTAATACAAATACCTAAGCTAAAACAAACTTTTGGCTATTTTTAAGCCAACAATGCTTACTTGGGCTATAAACTAACTGGTGATACTATCTCTGGATAAATAAAAGAGGTAAGTGTTTGTGAATAAAGTCAGAATTGCCACGCGCAAAAGTCCATTAGCCATGTGGCAAGCCTATTTTGTGAAAACCGAATTAGAGCGCCACCACCCGAGCATTGAGGTAGAACTGGTACCAATGAGTACTAAAGGCGACAAAATACTCGACACTCCTCTGGCCAAAATTGGTGGTAAAGGGCTGTTCATTAAAGAACTTGAAGTGGCGATGTTAGAAGACCGAGCTGATATTGCGGTGCACTCGATGAAAGATGTGCCGATGGAGTTCCCCGAGGGCCTAGGGCTGCATTGTATTTGCCAACGCGAAGACCCTCGCGACGCCTTTGTCAGTAACCAATTCCAAAGCCTCGCCGACTTACCTCAAGGCGCAGTGGTGGGCACCTCTAGTTTACGCCGCCAGTGCCAGCTTAAGGCGCAACGCCCAGATATTAAAATCAAAGATTTACGCGGCAATGTAAATACTCGCTTAGCCAAACTAGACGCTGGTGAATACGATGCGATTATTCTCGCCAGTGCTGGTTTATTACGCCTAGAAATGCAAGCACGCATTAAAGCCTATATTGAGCCAGAGCAAATATTGCCTGCCGGTGGCCAAGGCGCTGTAGGCATAGAATGCCGCAGCAACGACCTACAACTATTGAAGTTACTAGCTCCCCTCAATCACCCTGAAACAGTAGCACGCGTTACTGCTGAGCGCGCCATGAACCGCCACCTAGAAGGTGGTTGTCAGGTGCCAATTGGTTGTTATGCTGAACTGGAAGGTGAACAGCTTTTTGTACGAGGTTTAGTGGGTGCGGTAGACGGCTCGACAGTGATAGAAAAACAAATCACCGGCAGCAGTCAACAAGCAGAGCAACTTGGTCTGCAGCTAGCTGAGCAGCTGCTAGAAGCAGGTGCAGAGCCAATTCTTAAGGCGGTTTACCAGCAACAATAAGAGGTAGCGGTGCAGGTACTTGTTACGCGGCCTGAGCCGCATAATCAACGTTGCGTAAGCATGTTACACGCCAATGGCCATCATGCCATTGCTGCGCCGATGGTTAAGATTACTGCCAGTGAGCAAATCGCCGAGTTACCTTCAATTATTCAAAGCGTTGATGGCAACAACCTCATTATCGCTGTTAGCCAATATGCCGTTGAGGCTTGCCAAACTTACCTCAGCCAACAAGGCTTAAGTTGGCCCCCAAATTGTCAGTACTTAGCAGTGGGTAAAGCCACTGCCGAGTGTTGGCGGCAATATGGCGTAAACGCCAAGGTGCCCGCCCGCCAAGACAGTGAAGGCATGCTTGAGCTCATCGAAACCCAACTGCAAGGTATTCAGCAGGCGCATATATTGCGCGGCCAACAAGGCCGGGAATGGTTGGCCCAGCAACTAGAAAAACAAGCTATTCAGGTGAATTACCTCACCTGCTACCAACGCCAACTACTGAACTATTCTTCGCAACAACTTGAACAATGGCGGTCACAGATCAACACTATTGTGGCTACCAGTGGTGAAATTTTGAAACACCTTACTACCCTTATGAGTGAGCCTAAGCAGCTAACTTGGCTAAAAAATACCAACTTACTGGTACCAAGTCAGCGTTTGCTAGAATACGCAGACAGTTTGGGTTTTATGCATACAGTATTGTGCGACGGCGCATCAGATAAGGCTTGCATCGACGCGTTAGCGCGAATGCAGTCATCTGCAAGGAATGAAAATGACCAAAAATAAACAATCAGATAGTCAATCAAAGGCTACCGAGCTTAGCGATTCTAGCAGTGCTAAAGAAGCAACAACGGCTAGCGCCGCCGCTACACCTCCGCCTAGCAAACCAACACCCGCTCCAGCCAAGGGCGACAAACTGGCAAAAATATTGGCAATTGTGGCGATTATTCTCAGTATCAGCATTGCAGCCGGCCTGTATTGGCATGGCCACCAATTTAGAGAACATGCAGATACTCAACTGCAACTACTAAAGACCAGTTTACAAGCTAAAGAGCAAAACCTATTAAGCGCTCAAACCAACAGTAAAAGCGAGCTAGACAAACTTGCTCAAACGGTGGCTGGGCAAAATCAGGCAATGAGCGCTTTGCAGGCTCAACTCGAACTCACTGAGCAAAACCGCAAAACCATTGAACGGCAGCTGGCCTTATTAAATATTAAAGATGCCAATCACTGGCGCTTAAACGAAGCCAACTTCCTACTGCAATTAGCCGCCTACAAGTTGTGGCTAGAGCAAGATCCAGTTACCGCTATCGCCCTACTCACCGAGGCGGACAACAGCATTAACAACGCCGATGACCCACATTTATTGTCATTACGCCGCGCCATTAATGCCGATGTGCAGTTGCTTAAAAGCATCCCTCTGGTTGACAAGGAAGGCATCGCCTTTCGTTTAGAAGGTATTTTACAGCAAGCAGAAAGCCTGCAACTGGCCGAGATTGAATTGCCCGAAGTGGTTGCCGCCAAAGATAATCAACTCAGCGCCGATAGCGCCGATTGGCAAGACAACTTAGCTAAAAGCTGGCGTAAGTTTAGCGAAAATTTTGTTACCGTGCGCCGCCGTGATGGACAGGTTGAAGCGCTGATAGAACCGCAACACGCTTGGTACTTAAAAGAAAACCTAAAACTGCAGTTACAACAAGCCGAGCAAGCCTTATTCCGTTCTCAAGGAGAGCTGTTTAAAGCCAAATTACAACGTGCTGAGCAATGGGTAGGCGAGTTCTTTATTCAAAACTCGCAAGCTCAAGCCATGATTGAAGACTTAAAGCAGCTACAGCAACTAGACATTGTTGATAAACTGCCAGAACAATTAAGCAGCCTAGGCGCAGCCGAGCAAGCGATTAAAGAACGCCAACAACGCTTACTCCCTTCCTTTGAAGGAGTTGAATAATGGTTAAGATTATCGTTCTACTGGTGTGCATTGCGCTGGGTCTGGCGCTTGGCCCGCAGCTGGCTGGTAACAAAGGCTATGTGCTAATTGCCTTTGATAACTACACCATCGAAATGTCGGTAACCAGTGCAATATTCCTAAGCTTTATTTGCTTTTGTGTCTTGTTACTCAGCCTATGGTTAGCCCGCTGGTTATGGTTAAGTTTCTCACGCAGTGGCGCTTGGTGGGGCCACCGCCGTAAACAAAAAGCCAATGTTCATACTCAACAAGGCATGTTGGCGATGATGCGGGGCGACTACCAAAATGCAGAGAAATTAGTGAGCAAAGCCGCCAATCTTAGTGATGCCCCAGCGCTTAACTATTTGACCGCTGCAGAGGCAGCTCAAGAGCAAGGCCAAGATAAAAAGCGCGATAAGTACTTAGAGCAAGCCACTCGCATTACTAATAACGATGCGGCGGTATTGGTTACTCAAGCTCGTTTGCAGCTCAAGCAACAAAACTACAGCGCAGCGTTAAGCAGTATTGAGCAACTGCCACACGAAAACCTCAAGCAAGATGCAGTGAAGCGCATGCTGCTTACTATCCTGCCCGCGCTTAGCCTGTGGCAACGCTATATCGATTTACTGCCGCTAGCATTAAAGGCCGGTTTAATCGACGATGCCCACTATCAACTTCAGTTATCTAGTGCCTACAAAAACTTATTTTTGGAATTGGCCAATAGCCAAGGTTCTGATGCGGTAGCTAAACACTGGAATGGCATGCCGCGTAAGCAAAAGAAACAAATGACTATTGCCGCTGCAGCTTGCCGCGCGCTAATTAGCTCTGGCGACAATGCGGCGGCATATCAGCTACTCGGTGACCTTATCAACCGCCACCTAGATAGTGAATTACTCGACGTGGCAGCAGAGCTGCATTTAAACGATCCTCATCCATTATTGCAGCAGCTTTCTAGCTTGCGCCGCAAGCACCCAGAAAATGCAGTATTAATGCGCTTAATTGGCCAGTTACATTTGCAACAGCAACAATGGCCCGAAGCCAAAGAGTTATTTGAGCAAAGCATGAAGCTGGCCCCAAGTGCCGAGTGCTATCAAGGTTTGGCCGAAGTTCACCGCCAACTGGATGAACCCGAGCAGGCGATTCATTACTATCGCCAAGCGCTAGCTATTTAGCTTTGTAGCAAACACAAAAAAGGCGAGCTAAGCTCGCCTTTTTTACGCTTTAAATACCTTAGATAAATTCGTAAGCATCACCATGTAATTGCTCTATCGGCAGGCCCTGCTTGGTAAAAGCAGTACGCGCGACATCGGCCATTTCAAAACGGCCAGCAATGTATACCTCTAGGCCGCTCATATCGGCGAAGTCTTCAAGCACGGCTTCGTGCACTAGGCCTTTCTTACCGGTCCACTGCGGCATAGCTTGCTCAAGTACTGGCACAAATTTAACTTGGTCTAGTTCTTCCCATTGGTAAGCCAACTCATGCAAATACAAACCACCTAGATTGCGACCACCCCAATACAAATAAATCTCGCGATCTTGCTCGGTATCAACAATATGTTCGATGATCGATTTAGCATAAGAAAAGCCGGTGCCGCCTACCATAATCAAAATAGGTCGTTGGCTGGTTTCATCAAAGCCGGCATTACCAAACGGCATTTCAACTTCAATCTCACCACTTTTCTTCAGTTTATCAATGACCTGCCTGGCATAAGGATTACCTTCTGGCGCACCAATATGAAGCTCTAACACATCACCTTGCTCGGGTGAACTGGCTAATGAAAACGGTCGTTTATCGTCTTCAGCCATAACAATTTGTAGGTACTGGCCAGCCACAAAGCTCTGGCTCTCTTGTGGTTGTAATTCAACATTAAAAATATCATCTAAAATCGGCGAGACCGATGCAACCTTACAACTAATGCGCTTCATACTTTCACCCTTCTAAACTTATATTCAAATCTGATTTTGCACTGGCTAAGCAAGCCAAGAACCAACCTTTGGCTTGTTCTGCTTCACTTAGCATTGGCGCCATTCCATGGTAAATAATCTCGCCGGATGTACACCGGGCCAAACAACTGCAGCAGCCACCTTGGCGACAACGATGTGGCCAATCAATACCCTGTGCTAAGGCTGCTTCAAGCACTGTTTGCTGGGGCTCTACACTAAACTCTTGTTGTGCAAGCCTTACTCGAAAATTGCTGGCCATTAGTCTATGCCTAATTGCGCCCAAATACTATCAACACGCTGTTTCACTTCGGGAGCCATTTCAATCACTTCGCCCCATTCTCGATTAGTTTCACCGGGCCATTTATTGGTCGCATCCATACCCATTTTGGAGCCTAAACCAGAGACTGGTGAAGCAAAATCCAAGTAATCGATAGGCGTATGGTCGATTAAGGTGGTATCGCGCGATGGATCCATTCGCGTAGTAATAGCCCATATTACATCCTGCCAAGAGCGCGCGTTGATATCATCATCACAAACGATGACAAACTTAGTGTACATAAACTGGCGTAAGAACGACCACACTCCCAACATCACCCGTTTTGCATGACCAGGATATTGCTTTTTAATGGTAACCACGGCCATGCGGTAAGAACAGCCTTCTGGCGGCAAGTAAAAATCCACAATTTCTGGAAACTGCTTTTGTAAAATAGGTACAAAGACCTCGTTTAAGGCAACGCCTAATACAGCAGGTTCATCGGGTGGACGTCCGGTGTAGGTGCTGTGGTAAATGGGATCTTTACGCATCGTGATATGCGTGATGGTGAATACTGGAAACTCGTCCACTTCGTTGTAATAGCCGGTGTGGTCACCATAAGGTCCTTCTGGTGCCGTTTCATTGGGTTCTAGATAACCTTCTAAGACTATTTCGGCGCTAGCAGGGACTTCCAAATCATTGCTAATACAATTAACCGTTTCAGTTCTACCGCCCCTTAGCAGGCCAGCAAAAGCATATTCAGATAGGGTATCTGGTACCGGCGTTACTGCACCCAAAATGGTCGCAGGGTCGGCGCCCAAAGCCACTGATACTGGATAAGGTTTCCCAGGATTAAGCTCTTGGAATTCACGAAAGTCTATCGCGCCACCACGATGCGATAGCCAGCGCATAATCAATTTGTTTTTGGCGAGTTTTTGCTGGCGATAAATGCCCAGGTTTTGGCGTTTTTTATAGGGGCCGCGGGTAATGGTGAGCCCCCACGTAACCAAAGGCGCTACATCGCCAGGCCAGCAATGCTGAATAGGCAGTTTATCTAAATCGACCTCATCGCCACTCCATACAACTTCTTGGCAAGGAGCGGAGCGGAGCTTTTTAGTTGGCATATTAAGCACTTGCTTAAATATTGGCAGCTTTTCCCAAAGCTCTTTTAAACCCTTGGGTGGTTCAGGTTCTTTAAGGTAAGACAGCCAAGTGCCTACTTCACGCAAGGCCGACACCGACTCCTGACCCATGCCCAGTGCCACTCGCTCTGGCGTGCCAAATAAGTTACCTAGCACTGGCATAGAATGGCCTTTAACATTCTCGAACAGTAATGCTGGACCGCCCGCCTTTAGGGTGCGGTCGCATATTTCGGTCATTTCCAGTTCGGTAGATACTTCTACACTGATTCGCTTAAGCTCTCCACGCTGCTCTAACAAATCAATGAAATCTCTCAAGTCTTTATATTTCATTGTTATAACCTGGTTTTTTAACTGCGTAAGCTACTGAGATTGCATCTCAATCATTACCATCGCAGCCAACTCTTGATGTTCTGATTCTCTAAACTGCGCCAAAATAAACTGAGCAGCGGGAGGATACACTCTACCTAAACGAGCAATGGCACTATAAGAAAAATACAACAGTTCTGGATTTTCTGCCGCGCCAAGCAACAGTTTGTATGCCCGCTCTGGGGGTAACCGCTGAATGAGCCACTCTAACAATGACACACTGTATTGATCCATAGGCAAGCTTAATACCTCGGCTAGCGCTTGATCGCTACCAATACCAACGGCTAAGGCAACCCGTACATTATTATCTGGGAAATACAAACGATCAGGCATATGCAGTTTTACATATTCAAGCTGCTCGGAATTTAACTGGCTAAAAGCACGCATTACATCCAGCTGCTGCGCCAATAATAAGGGATTGTTTTTTCGAAAGATCAGCGACCAATGAAATTCGTCACGGAGTAATTCACTAAGATAAAGTTGCGAGCGCTCGGCTGATAGCTTGTTCAAAATTAAACTGCGCGCCAAGGCTGGGTAATCATAACTAGGGCGTATGACTTCGTAGCCATCAATCACTGCCGCTTCACGCACCGTTGGTCGCTCAGACGCTAGCTCAAGTAGCCAGTTCTTTAAGGTTTGATCGGGAATATGTTTGTTTTGATGCAAATAACGCAAGCTTTGGAAAAGCAACGCTTCGCGGTCTTCTGGTCGCAGATAAGGCAGTAAATCAATCACCCAAGCTGGCTGGTTTTGCATTAGGGCGTCAACACTACGCTGCAAAATCATCAATGGGACATCTTGATAAAGCGGTTGGGAAAGAGGATTAGGACCTTGCTGCTCAGCCTGAACAGATAATTGAAAAAAGAGCCCTAGAACTACAAGAAAGCGTTTCATCATCCAAAATAAAACTGGCCGAATTAACGGCCAGTTTTTGGTTTATTTCTTCTGTGCTTTCATCGCGTTAAAGAATTCGTCATTGGTTTTGGTCATTGCCAATTTATCAATTAAGAATTCCATTGCGCCAGTCTCGTCCATTGGATGAACAATCTTGCGTAAGATCCACATTTTCTGTAGTTCTTCTGCACTGGTAAGTAACTCTTCACGACGAGTACCTGAACGGTTAATGTCGATGGCAGGGTAAACACGCTTTTCTGCAATTTTACGGCTTAAGTGCAGTTCCATGTTACCGGTACCTTTAAACTCTTCGTAAATTACTTCGTCCATTTTCGAACCGGTATCTACTAGAGCGGTAGCAATAATAGTTAAGCTGCCACCTTCTTCAACGTTACGTGCCGCCCCAAAGAAACGCTTAGGGCGATGCAATGCATTGGCGTCTACACCACCGGTTAATACCTTACCAGATGAAGGAATTACCGTGTTGTAGGCACGTGCTAAACGAGTAATTGAGTCAAGCAAGATGATCACATCTTTTTTGTGCTCTACTAAGCGCTTAGCTTTTTCAATTACCATTTCAGCTACTTGAACGTGACGGCTAGCTGGCTCATCAAAGGTAGAAGCGATTACTTCACCACGAACCAAACGTTGCATCTCGGTCACTTCTTCTGGGCGCTCATCGATAAGTAAAACAATCAATTCACACTCTGGATGGTTAAACGCTACGTTTTGTGCAATGTTTTGCAGCAACATGGTTTTACCCGCTTTTGGCGGAGCAACAATCAAACCACGTTGGCCTTTACCGATAGGTGAGGCTAAATCCAATACACGTGCAGTGATGTCTTCGGTTGCACCATTACCACGCTCCATGCGCAAACGGTCGTTGGCATGCAGCGGTGTTAAGTTTTCGAATAAGATTTTGTTACGCGAGTTTTCTGGCTTGTCGTGGTTAACTTGGCCAATTTTCAACAATGCAAAGTAACGTTCACCTTCTTTAGGTGGACGAATCTTGCCTTCTACCGTGTCACCGGTACGCAAGTTAAATCGACGGATTTGACTTGGCGAAACATAAATATCGTCAGGACCAGCTAAGTAAGAGCTGTCGGCGCTACGTAAAAAGCCGAAGCCATCTTGCAAAATCTCCAGCACACCATGACCAAAAATCGCTTCGCCGCTTTTTGCGTGAGCTTTTAAGATCGAGAAGATAATGTCTTGCTTACGTAAACGGGCTAGGTTTTCTAAACCCATGGACTCGCCTAACGTAATCAGTTCATGGACGGGGGTATTTTTTAGCTCAGTTAAATTCATAATGGTGAGTTTTCAATTTTTATCGAAATAGGCTGACGGCAGCATGAGTTAGGTATAGTAGAGAAGCTTACTCGACTGTTTAGTCGGCCAAGAGGTAGCCTTTAATAACGGGCGTAGGAAAAATTCGAAAATAAAATTAGCACTAATGTGGGGAAAGATCCAGCAAAAGCAGGCAACGAATGTCGACCTGCTCACATTGTTACTACAGGTTTTCGTCTAAAAACGCTGTTAATTGGGCTTTAGACAGTGCGCCAACCTTAGTAGCAGCTACTTTACCGTCTTTAAACAGCAGTAAAGTTGGAATTCCGCGAATACCAAACTTTGGCGGCGTGCCAGCGTTTTGGTCGATGTTTAGCTTACCTATCACTACTTTGCCGTCGTACTCGTCAGCAACTTCGTCAAGGATAGGGGCAATCATTTTACAAGGTCCACACCACTCAGCCCAGAAATCAACTAGTACTGGTGTGCTTGAGTTTAGTACGTCTGCGTCGAAGCTGTCATCGCTCAGCTGAACCAATTTATCGCTCATTTAATACTCCAAAATTCTATGTTATCTGTCTCGATAATTTCATGACTATTTGAAATGATCCGACCAATGAATGCAAGCCTAAGCTCATTCCAAGGGAATCTAAGCTACTACCAATTAACATAAGTGCTTCTTTGATTGCCCATTTTGTTTTGATCGAAAGATCTCGCTGATAAATAAAGAAAGGGGAACTGCCGAAATAATTACAAGTAACTAGGGTCTATTAAAAGGAATAAACCACAAATTCTCAGCGCTTAGATCACAGCCCCTAACAACTCAACACATTTACTAAGAATGGGTGCTGGTAGTGCCACTTAGCTGTGATATGCTTACGCAATGAGCAAAACACATTTAACAGAACTCCGATTTGCCGAGTTAGGACTGCAAGATAAGGTATTAACCGCCTTAGAGCAGCACGGCTATCACAATTGCACCCCTATCCAAGCGCAAAGCCTACCCATCTTAACCAAAGGTAAAGATATTGCAGGCCAAGCTCAGACAGGTACGGGAAAAACTCTAGCCTTTTTAGTGGCTACGTTTAATCACTTGCTAACCACAGCAGTGCCTGAAACGCGCCAACAAAATCAACCGCGTGCGATAATTCTCGCACCAACCCGCGAATTAGCCATTCAAATTCATAACGATGCACGTTTGCTTGCTAAAGCAACCGGCCTCAAGTTGGGTTTAGTTTATGGCGGTGAAGGGTATGCCAGTCAACGCGCCACATTAGATGAAGGTGTAGACATTCTTATCGGTACCACCGGGCGAATGATCGATTACTTCAAGCAAGGTGCATTTAGCCTAAACGCCGTGCAAGCGATGGTATTGGACGAAGCTGACCGCATGTTCGACCTTGGCTTCATTAAAGACATTCGCTATTTAATGCGTCGCATGCCAGAGCCAAAAGCGCGCTTAAACATGCTGTTCTCTGCCACGCTATCTTTCAAAGTGAAAGAATTGGCCTTTGAGCACATGAACGACCCAGAACACGTTATTGTAGAGCCCGAACAAATGACCGGCGCTCGCATTCAAGAAGAACTATTTTACCCGTCGAATGACGACAAAATGGCCTTGTTGCAAACCCTAATAGAAGAAGAGTGGCCAGAACGCGCCATTATTTTTGCTAATACCAAGCACCGTTGTGAAGATATTTGGGGACACTTAAGTGCCGACAAACATCGCGTTGGTTTGCTAACCGGTGATATTCCACAGCGCAAACGGGTGCAAATACTTGAACAGTTTACCGAGGGTAAACTTGACGTATTAGTGGCTACCGATGTTGCAGCACGTGGCTTGCACATTCCTTCGGTAACCCATGTTTTCAACTATGACCTACC
This sequence comes from Agarivorans sp. Alg241-V36, assembly GCF_900537085.1. Taxonomy (NCBI): domain Bacteria; kingdom Pseudomonadati; phylum Pseudomonadota; class Gammaproteobacteria; order Alteromonadales; family Alteromonadaceae; genus Agarivorans; species Agarivorans sp. Alg241-V36. The sequence goes on from NZ_UNRE01000001.1 coordinate 44,049, forward strand.
AGACGACGCTGAAGATTATGTTCACCGTATTGGTCGAACAGGTCGTGCCGGCGCCAGTGGCCACGCCATTAGTCTTGCCTGTGAAGAATACGTATTTAACCTACCCGCCATTGAAGAGTACATTAAGCACCCAGTGCCGGTAAGCCAATATGATACCGAAGCGCTACTGCGTGATTTACCTAAGGCAACCCGAGTACATCGCGCCAAAGGTAATAACAGCCGTGGTGGGAACCGCAACAATAGTCGTGGTAATAGCGGTCATTCTAATCAGCGACGTCAGCGTCACTAAGCAGTAGATTCAAGGAACAGCGTGTCTAAAGTTTCACCCCTATATGCAGCCATTGATTTAGGTTCCAACAGCTTCCACATGTTAATTGTGCGGGAGCTAAGTGGAAGTGTGCAAACCATTGCCAAGGTGAAAAGAAAAGTGCGCTTAGCCGCTGGCTTAGATGCTAACGATAAGCTCGACCACGCATCTATGGTGCGTGGCTGGCAATGCTTAAGTTTGTTTGCTGAGCAGCTAAGAGACATTCCAGAAGCGCAAATCAAAATAGTTGCCACCGCAACCTTGCGTCGTGCGACAAACGCTGATGAGTTTTTGCAGCAAGCCGAAAAAATCCTCAACCACAAAATCCACATTATTAGTGGCGAAACCGAAGCTAAAATAATTTACCGCGGCGTGGCACATACCAGCAGCGGCAGTGGCAAGCGTTTAGTTATTGATATTGGCGGTGCCAGTACCGAGCTAGTGGTGGGAGAGCAAAGCGAAGCCTTGCTACTTAATAGCCTAGACATGGGCTGTGTTACTTGGCTAAAACGTTTCTTTCAACAAGAACTCAGCGAAGCCAATTTTGAGCTCGCCATTAATGCGGCTAAAGACGTCATTAGCCCAGTGCTCAGTGATTACCGTCGACTAGGCTGGCAAAGCAGTGTTGGCGCCTCTGGCACCATTCAAGCATTGTTAGAAATTGTTACCGCTCAAGGTCTCGATGAACGCATCACCTATTCAAAACTAAAAGCTATTCAACAACAAGTTGTGGCTTGTGGTTCACTTGAAAAGCTTGAAATTCAAGGCCTGTTAGAAGAACGCAAGCCAGTATTCGCCTCAGGTTTAGCGATATTAATTGCCCTGTTCGAAAGCCTGCAAATAGAGTCACTTTCTTTAGCGGGAGGTGCCTTACGTGAAGGCTTGGTATATGGCTTACTTAGCCAAAAAGAGACCAGCAGTGTTAGAGCTCGCACCGTAGAAAGCTTCGTAAAACGCCACCGCATCGACAAGCAACACGCCGAGCGCGTGGCAAACTGCGCATTAACTATGGCGCAACAAGTAACACCTCAGCTTAGTAATCGCGCCTTAAGCCTATTGAAGTGGGCAGCCATGTTCCACGAAGTCGGTTTGAATATTGAGTTTAAAAAAGCGCCACAACACGCCGCTTACATCATTGATCACTCAGATTTACCCGGCTTCACCAGTGCACAAAAACACTTTGTATCCTGTTTGTTGTTAAACCAACGGGGGGATTGGCAAAGCGAACTGCTTGCCCAGCAAAATGCTTTAGAAAAACCCGAAGCCCAAGTGCTCGCAAGGTTGCTACGCATTGCCATTATTGTGTGTATGCGTCGCACCGAAGGTAGTGTGCCTAAGATTAGCTTGTTTCAAGCTGAAGAGGATTGGCGGCTGTGTTTCCCTCCCACCTGGAATGAACAACATCCTTTACGCGCAGCTGAACTAGACCTAGAGGCAAAAGTACAAAGCCAAGCGGGTTACCCCTTAGAGATAATTGAAGCGCTTTGCTAGGGAGAATCTCCCTAGAATAACTAAACACTCTTTAGCGCGCCTAAAGCGATTTTGTCTCAAACAAAACTCAACCACAAAAGAGCCAACGGGCTTAAGCCTATTGAGGCGTTTCCAGCTCAATTTTTACCCGTCGGCGATAATTAAGTAAGTCAAAATCTTCACGCCAATATTCCTCAATCAGTTTATCCAGTAGCCCACTGTCTTCGGCTTTTTTTAAGGCGTCTTCAATAATAGCGGCCAGCTCCGGCTGAGAGTTACTCACGTAAAACTGAAAGTCGCGCTCATATTGCAAAATAAGGTAGGGTTCTATCGCCAGATAGGGATGATGTAAGGAGTCGTTAATAATCTCGGTAAACCCACGCGAGAAATAATCGATGCCACGTTTGTGATTAGCTACCATCTTATATAAACGACGCCACTCGCCATCCACTTCAACGGTTTTTAGCTGATTAGCTTGCCATACATCTACATCAAACCAGTTCTTCCCAAACCCCCCGGTTTTATTGAGCTTCTGAAAATCCTCTAAGGTATTTACAAAGCGATAGGCATCCACTTCTGAGCGCGGCACTAGCAATAATCGATGGCCAATTAAGCCATTGGTTAAACCAATTTTAACCGGAGTAAAGTTGGGGTCATTATCGCGTTCGGCAGAGGCCAGTAACCACACCAAACTTAACTGGCCGTTGCGTAGCATCGACTCAGCTCGCTTTTGCGGTAAGTTGGCCGAGGGAATATCAATCACCGGTTGATGCCCCGCTTCAAGAAGGGCTTGCTCTAGCAGTTCATGGTAATAAATGTGTGAATCATCGGAATAAGCAGGTAAACGCAGTTCTACGTTTGCTGCCATAAGCTGGGTACTGAGTAGAGATAAACATACTACAAGTTTCCACATTGCTTCTCTCCTTAGAGGCGAATGAATTTGATCGGAAGCGGAAGGCTACAGCGCTATTTTAACAGTAGTCCAAATCTCAGCAATTCGTATTGAGAAACAGCTAAACATCATAAAATTAGCAAACACCTCAAGGTTTACCCAAACAAAGTACTATATCGCTAGTACATAATTCGATTTTACTGGCTAACACTGCGCTAATATTGACCTTGGCGGGCAAGGCTGGCAAACTGCGCGCGCAAATAGACAACAATTTTGTTGTCGCGTAGAAACGTGTTACCACTGTGCTATTTAAGTCGAGGAGAATACAATGCCACAACCACAAGTTGCCATTATCATGGGGTCAAAAAGTGATTGGCCAACTATGGAAAACGCCGCCGAAGTACTACAACAATTAGGCGTTGAATTTGAGGTTGAAGTGGTTAGTGCTCACCGCACTCCCGACAAACTAATGGAATTTTCAGCCAATGCTGCCGAACGCGGTATTAAGGTAATTATTGGTGGTGCTGGCGGTGCTGCTCACCTACCTGGCATGGTGGCGTCTAAGACCCGTTTACCGGTACTTGGCGTACCGGTTCAAAGCAAAGCATTAAATGGCATGGACAGTTTGTTGTCGATTGCTCAAATGCCAAAAGGCGTAGCCGTAGGCACACTTGCCATTGGTACTGCTGGTGCATACAACGCAGGTTTATTTGCCGCGCAAATCCTAGCAACCACGAATCCAGAACTGGCTGAGCGTATTGAGTCTTTCCGCACAGCGCAAACTGAATCTGTACTGGCTCACCCTGATCCTCGCGTAGCTGAGTAGTGGTAAGCAAGATGAACAAGATTTGGATTTTAGGCGCAGGCCAATTAGGTGCCATGCTAAAACATGCCGCACAACCCTTAAACATTGAAGTGCGCCCAGTAGAAACTGACGAAACGGCTACCTTTGATATTGCTGCCAACGACATTATTACCGTTGAACGCGAGCATTGGCCAGTGACGCCAGCAACCGAGCAGCTTACTCAACATTCAAGCTTTCTTAATGGCCCAGCACTAGCTGAGCTGGCAGACCGCGCCAGCCAAAAGAAACTACTCGATCGCTTAGGCTTAGCCACAGCGCCTTGGGTAGACGTAAAACAAGGTCACAGCGCAGAGCAGTTATTTGCCGAGTTAGGTGAACGGGTATTGCTAAAGCAACGCTCTGGCGGCTACGACGGCAAGGGTCAGCACTGGTTAAAACTAAGTGGTAGCGCTGAACAACGAGCCATTCCTCAAGATTGGTTAGATCATTGTATTGCGGAACAAGCGATTGCTTTTGATGAAGAAGTTTCACTGATTGGTATGCGCCACGCCAACGGTGACACTGCGTTCTACCCGCTAGCGATTAACCAGCATCATGAAGGCATTTTGTTAGCCACGGTGTCACCGGTTGCCAGTAAAGCGAGCCTGCAAGGCCAAGCTGAAAATATGCTTGGAAAGCTGATGGACTCGCTCGACTACGTGGGCGTAATGACTATGGAGTGCTTCCAGGTTGGCGATAAATTGCTGATTAATGAGATAGCTCCTCGAGTACATAACAGTGGCCACTGGACCCAAGCAGGCTCAAGCCTTAGTCAGTTTGAAGCGCATATTCGTGCGGTGGCAGACTTACCTCTAGTACAACCTTTAGTTAAAACCCAAAGCGTGATGCTTAACTTGATTGGTGTTGAATACAATCAGCAATGGCTAAGCGTGCCAGGGGTGGAAGTATTTTGGTATGGCAAAGAGGTTCGTGCGGGGCGCAAAGTGGGTCATATCAACATCAGCATTGCGGAGCGCTCGCAGCTGTTGGCTAGCTTAGCGCAATTAGAGCCGCTAATGACGCCAGTATATGCCGACGCAATAGCATGGTTAATTAAGCACCTAGACTAAGTAAGCTGGCAATGTAACCATGGTTACATTGCCAAACTTTCGATAAAACGGTCGCGATCTAAGCTAATTCACAGTAGTTTTAGTTTTTCAGGTATACAATCGTTTTTATTTGAGTATTAACTGTAAGGAACACGGTTGCTCAACAATATACTTAACATAGGCACCCGCAAAGGAAAGCGCCACGCCGTTCGTATGACCAATCTATTTGTGGTTATAGGCCTGCCTTTACTTGCCCTAAACGTTATTGTTCAAGCTCTTGAGCACAACATTACGGCTGTTGAGTTCTGGTTAGTCAACGGCTTAGTGGTGTTTGCTTACACCCTTACACTGCTGTTTAACTGGTTAAATCAAAATGACCTAGCCAGAGCCTGGCTTTTAACGGTATTTATCCTCGATATTACCTTGGCCTCTACCCGCTGGTTTGGTATCGAGTCCTTCATCTTTTTCCATCTAATCGTTATTTATCCGGTGGCTTTTTTGCTATGGCAAGAAAAGCCGTCCATTCGCAATGCCATTTTAGCCTTAATCAGCGTGGCCTTTTTTGCAGTATTTTACTGGCCGAGCGATCCCATGTTCCCCAGCGATATCGAGCAAAAGCGTAGCTCAATGGCCTTGGTATTTGTTAATTGCGCCATTTTATTGAGCATTATAGCCAAGCTGTTTTCTATCGACACACAGCGCGCCCATCGCCACCTTGCCGAGCAAGCGCGCATCGATCCTCTAACCAATATCTTGAATCGCCGAGAATTAGAGCGCCAACTGGATACTCAATGTGAGTCGGTATTCAGCATGGCGGTAATGCTGTTTGATATTGATCGTTTTAAACAAATTAATGACCAATACGGCCACCACACCGGTGATGACGCGCTAAAACATGTTGTGGCTTGTGTGAAACAACAACTTCCTGAAGAGACAATGTTTGCCCGTTTTGGTGGTGATGAATTCTGCATTCTATGGCCCAATTGCCAACGCCAACATGCACAAGACCTAGCCAATATTATTGTTAAAAAGATTGCCGAAAAACCTTGCTCGGTTAACAACCAAAACCTTGCCATTAGCATTAGCATGGGCATTGCTTTTGAGACCCAAAGAAAAGATTTGTCACGCTTGTTGATCGACGCCGACAATGCCATGTATGCTGCCAAACGCAAAGGTCGCAATACCTTTGTCACCACTTGGGCACAACCAAGCCAAGCGGTACCCGCCTAAGTTAACTCCCCGTTTCACTTAGCCCCTCCATATTGCGTTTTAGGAGCACACATTGAGCTACGAATGGTTAGCCCTGCTGGCCGCCGCGCTGTGGGCATGTACCAGTTTAATCTCGGTAACACCTAGCAGAGTGATGGGTGCTTTTGCCTACAGCCGCTGGCGTATGGGCTTAGTTAGCCTAATGTTGCTTTGTGCCGCGCTATACAATAACCAATGGCAAATGATTAGCATGTCTCAGGCTGCCCTGTTTGCTTTGTCTGGGTTTATTGGTGTATTTGTTGGCGACACAGCATTGTTTGCTTGCATGAATCGCCTGGGCCCTCGTCGTGCTAGCCTGCTGTTTGCCTGCCATGCTGCCTTTTCTGCTTTTTTAGGGGTGTGGTTATTTAATGAAGATTTAATAGGATGGCCGCTACTAGGCGCAGCCTGTTTATTCCTAGGAGTGATTCTCGCAGTAAGCTTTGGCCGTAGGAGCGAACAACATAGCTGGGAAAAGATTACCGGTTCAGTTGGTGTAGCAGTGGCCTTGGGCTTAACCGCCGCATTGTGTCAAAGCCTCGGCACGGTGATGTTAAAACCCCTGATGAGTGCGCCAGAATACAGTGCAATAGACCCGGTAGCTGGCTCGGCGTTACGCATGCTCAGCGCCTTTATAGCTCACTGGCTATTATGGCTAAGCGGTTACAAGTTGGCGCGCAGCCTACACTCGATTAACCCAAAACTGTTTTTGATGATTGCCGCCAATGGCTTTTTAGCCATGGCGGTGGGCATGACATTAATGCTGTTTGCCCTGCGCTATGGCGATGTATCAGTGGTTGCGCTGTTGTCATCTACCTCTCCAGTGTTGGTGCTACCACTGTTATGGATAGTCACCAAACAAGCGCCCACACGCTCGGCATGGGCTAGTGCAGGCTTATGTGTATTGGGCAGTGCATTGTTAATCTTTGGCTAGGGCTGGTGAGAAAGCCGGTAAATGGGCAATCCGTTGATCGATAAAAAATACCTTTTGCTGATACAGCTCGGAATCCGTTGAACCATAGACCTGAGCAAAGTTTTGCTCACTAATGCCTTCTGCTAAATCATCTATTCGTGGGAAAAAAGCCTGCTCCGAGCGGGCGGCTCGCATCGCGGTTAAAAACAGCTCCGTTTTGTTTACGTCTTTAGCCGACTCGGCAAATTCGATACCGGTTCGATCAGCTGCTAAATCAGCAAAACTAAAGCCACTGCCGCCCTCTAAAGAGTCGAACAATTCTTTAAATTCGCCAATAGAAGCACTAAAACCTTGTTCGCCCGCCATGCTTAAACCAGCGGAATAAACAAAGTGCAGCAGTAAGTCTCTGCGCCCCGCTAAGGTAACATTGCTTGGTGCTGCTTCTAAGGTCAAATCATTCGCAAAGCCTTGCGCCATCACTTTTTGAAACGCGCCTTGGCTGAAAAATATCGCCATTGCCCACACCAAAGCCTGCTGCTCTTGGAGAACATCGCCTTGCTCACCACGCATTGCCACATCAAAGCTCAGCGGATATAGATAGTCATATAAAGAAATAGCTTGTTGTTCACCATACTGCTTTCTTAGTTGGCTAAGTTTTTGATAGTAAACCGCCACCGGCAAGCTAGCTGCCTGCGGGTCTTTCAATTGATTGAGGTTCTTATAGGCACCAGCGACTTTTAATCCCAAATCCTCGACAGGCTCAATCTCAAATGCCACTTGCTGTTGGCCAAGCTCAACCGTTTTGATACTGGCTAGTAGCTCATCGGCTTGTAACTCAGGGAATAAACGCTCCGCCACCTTCTCCGCTATATATAGCGCCATGCTGCCAGGCAAACTTAATTGGCCTATTTTCCATTGACCAAACTGCAAGCCTTGAGTAGAGGAATGCATACTAATTTCGCTATTTATATAGCCATGGTAAATACTCGCTGGCAAAGCAATGCTACCGCGAAGGTTTAAGCTTGAATCGGTAAAAGCGGCATCTGCATCTAAGCCTTTAAATGCGGTGGACGACAAAGCTAACAAGCCATCTAACTGCTGCTGGCTAAGCTGAACATTAATAGATTGTTGCGAGCTGCGAAATTGCTGTAGGTTTTGTTTAAGCCAATCTTTGGCATCGGCAACTTGTTGAGCACTCACCGAAGGGGGAGTATGCACGGTGGCTTGCTTAGAAACCATTAACGCAAAGGCAATTAACACCGCCATCGCGAGCAATAAACTAAGGCTGAGTAGGGCAAACAGTATTTTCTTCATATTACGATAAAGCCCCTCTACGGGGGCTTAACAAGTACCTAATTAGGGTTTATTTTGATTCGGCTAGCCACTGCGCTACGTCTTTAGCGAAGTAAGTTAAAATGCCATCGGCACCGGCGCGTTTAAAGGCTAGTAAAGATTCAAGCACAACCGGGCGTTCGGCTAACCAGCCATTCTCAATAGCTGCTTTATGCATGGCATATTCGCCGCTCACTTGGTAAGCAAAGGTAGGTACGGCAAAGGCATCTTTTACTTGGCGCACCACATCTAAGTAAGGCATGCCAGGTTTTACCATGACCATGTCGGCACCTTCTTCGATATCTAAGGCCACTTCGTGCAAGGCCTCTTGGCCATTAGCTGGGTCCATTTGATAAGTCTTTTTATTGCCGCCCTTTAAGTTACCAGAGCTACCCACTGCATCGCGAAACGGCCCGTAGTAACTAGAAGCGTATTTGGCTGAATAAGCCATTATCATGGTGTTGTGATAACCGGCTTCTTCTAAGGCTTCACGAATTGCTGCAATTCTGCCATCCATCATATCCGAAGGCGCCACCACATCCGCGCCAGCGGCAGCGTGTGATAAAGCCTGTTTTACTAAAATCTCAGTGGTAATATCGTTTTGCACATAACCGTCATCATCAATAATGCCGTCTTGGCCATGAGTGGTAAACGGATCCAAAGCCACATCGGTCATAATGCCAAGCTCAGGAAAAGCTTGTTTAAGGGCTCGAACAGCGCGTTGCGCCAAGGCATCATCAGCATAAGCTTGCTCAGCCAACAATGATTTTTGCTCTAGGGGCGTCACCGGGAACAAGGCAATCATTGGTACACCCAAGGCCACCAACTGTTCTGCTTCTTTTAACAACAAATCGATACTAAAGCGCTTTACACCGGGCATAGATGCAACGGTTTCGATTTGATTTTCCCCTTCAATCACAAACATCGGGTAAATCAAATCATCAACGCTTAGCTGGTTTTCGCAGGCTAGGCGGCGAGAGAAATCATGACGGCGAATTCGACGCATGCGGGTGGCAGGGAACATTCTTGATACGCTCACTCAGCGCTCCTTAATTTTGTTGCTGTTAGCATCTAGCGCTACTTTAAGCGGCTAAAGCGTGGCGGGCAAGTGTATGTAACAGTTTTTCTTAACAGTTTCAAAACAGCTCGAACCAGGCTGCTACGCCGATAAAAAAAGCATAGATAATATGTGATTACACTCGCGAACAAAGGAAAACGTTTCCACATTTGATTTACATTTGTTAAATTGTAGATACAACATCACCTAGTCACTGGTCGTGATGCCAGCTCATCTTAAGCTAGTGTTTTCAACTTAGTCACACGAAAGAATCTTTTTCTCGGAGTATAAATGGCCACAATTAAAGACGTAGCAGCTGCCGCCGGTGTTTCCGTCGCCACCGTATCTCGGGTGGTCAACAATGGCCCCAAAGTAAGTGCTAAAAACCGCGACCTAGTAAAGAAAGTGATGTTAGAACTAGGCTATCGTCCCAATGCGAATGCGCGCGCTTTAGTAACCCAAACTAACCCTACTTTGGGTTTGGTATTTAGTGAGCTCACTGACCCGTTTTTTGCCACCTTGGCAGGAGGGGTAGAAAAGGTGACTCGCAACAACAACATTCAGTTATTGATCAGTAACGGTTTGGTCAGTGCCGAGAGTGAAAAACGCGCCATTGAAACGCTCTTAGAGCAGCGCTGCCAAGCCTTGGTAGTGCACTCTAAAGCCTTGAGCAATCAAGCCTTAATCGACTACGCCGAAGCCGTACCAGCCTTGGTACTTATTAACCGTTATATTCCAGAAATTGCTCACCGCTGCGTATGGTTAGACAACCAAGCCGGTGGCGAAGCAGCAGCCCGCCACTTATTGTCTTTAGGCCATAAGAACATTGCATGCATTACCAGTAGCTACGACATTGAAGATCCGCGCTTGCGCTTGGAAGGAGTGAAATCAGTACTTAGCGAACAGGGCATGCCTTTAGCTGAGCACGCCATTGCTTCGTCTGATCCGAATGAAATTGGTGGCGAGATTGCAGCACAGAATTTACTAGCTCGCGGTTTAGATTTTACCGCCTTAATTGTTTACAACGATTCTATGGCATCAGGCGCTATCACAGTGCTTTGCGACAACGGCTATCGTGTGCCAGAAGACGTTTCGGTAATTGGTTTTGATGACGTGCTACTGTCGCGCTATCTACGACCTAAGCTCACCACCATGCGTTACCCTATCGAGATGATGGCGATGGAAGCTGCTGAAATGTCCCTAGCTTTAGCCAGTGGCGAGAGCGTTGCACCTATTCATAAATACGTACCAACTTTGGTTAAACGTGACTCGGTAAGCCAACCAAAAGACTAAGCGAGCTTAAATACCTAGCTTATCGCGCAGGTTGTAATACACCGCACCTAAAGCGGTAAACGGCACTTGTAGGTGTCTCCCTCCCGGAAAGCGATAGTGATTAAGTGAAGCAAATACGTCAAAGCGCTTTGCTTGGTCGCTAAGCACTTCGGCTAACAATTTTCCCGCTAAATGGGTACAGGTTAAACCGTGGCCACTGTAGCCTTGCAGATAATAGATATTGCTATCTAACCTGCCAAACTGGGGCATTCGCGAGTAGGTCAGTAAAAAGTTTCCGGTCCAAGCATAATCCACAGCGGTCACTTTTAGTTGAGGGAATAAGGCTTCGAACTTAGGCCTAATTTGCTTTTCTATTGAGGCCAAAGGCTTAGCACCATAAGCCACCCCGCCGCCAAACAACAAGCGCTTGTCTGCGGTTAAACGATAGTAATTAAGCAGGTAGTTACAATCTTCCACACAGTAGTTTTTTGGAATTAGTTGCTGACACAGTTCATCACTTAAAGGCTCGGTAGCAATCACTTGCGTGCCGCAGCGTATCGCCTTATCACTAAGCTTTGGTTCAAGCTCACCCAAGTAGGCATTTCCGGCAAACAGCAAGTAGTTGGCAGTAACACTGCCATGTTCGGTTGTTACCTTGGCTAGCTCACCTGCTTGATAGTCTAGCACTGCAGATTGCTCGTAGATTTCACCACCTAAACTAAGTACCGCTTCGGCTTCACCTAGAGCAAGATTAAGCGGGTGAATATGACCACCTTGCATGTCCAACAGACCACCTTGATAGGCAGTGGTGCCTACTATTTGCTCTAGCTCTGCTTTATCCAATAATTGCAGTTGGTGATTACCAAAGCGCTCCCAATTGGCTTTTTGCTCTTGTAGGCCTTTAAACTGTTTAGCGTTGTTGGCCGCAAACACACCGCCGGCCTGATAGTCGCAATCAATATTATACTGTGCGATACGAGAGCGGATAATTTCACCGCCTTCAAAGATCATCTCATTTAAGGCTTGAGCAGTATTTTTGTCATAACGCTGCTCTATTACGTCCACATCGCGGCTATAACTATTAACCACTTGTCCGCCATTGCGGCCGGTTGCGCCAAACCCCACCTTGGCGCTCTCTAATACCACTACGTTGAAACCTTTCTCAGCCAGATGCAAAGCCGAAGACAAACCACTAAAGCCAGCCCCAATAATGCAAACATCACAACGAATATCTCGATTTAGCTGAGGAAAATCACGTTGGTTATTTGCACTTGCCGCGTAATAGGATGAAGTGTGTTGTTGCATGGTTCTCTCCTAGTGACGGCTAGGCAGCATGGCGATTTGCTGCTGCCACAAACTGACTAAAAATGGCTTGTGAGACCTTGTTTTCGCTGGCTTGCCACTCGGGATGCCATTGCACAGCATAGAAAAACGGGTGCTCAGCAAGCCGAAAAGCTTCCACCAAACCATCTTCAGCTTGGGCTTCAACAAACAGCGACTCTGCCAGCTGATTAATGCCTTGGTTGTGTAAGGAGTTAACATTGATAACCTCACTATCTAGCCACTCACCTAACCAACTGCCTCGGCTAAGTTGCAGCGGATGTTGCTCGGCATATTTTTTGGAGAAATCTTCGGTGTTGGGTTCACGGTGCTCAACACTACCACTCAACTGATAGACTTTATGGTGCAGGCTTCCGCCGAGAGCCACGTTCATCTCTTGAAAGCCGCGGCAAATACCCAAAATAGGTAGGCCATGCTGTTTAGAATATTCAACAATGGCAAAAGCTAAACTATCTCGACCTCGGTCTAAACGGGGTTCCAAATGACTGGCACCATATAGCTCTGGGTGCACGTTAGAATGGCTACCGGTATACAATACGCCGTCCAGCCCATCCAATACCCGATGTAAACTACTGCCTTTAAGCTGGTGTGTCAGTAATACTGGGGCTGCGCCATAACTTTCCAAAGCGTTTAGGTAAAACTCATTGACGCTTTGCACTTGGTATAAACCCTGCGGTTTGTGGCAGGTGATCACACCGATAAGGGCTTGCTTCTGCTTCATATTCTCTACCAAACTCCATCTTAAATGCGCTAGTTTCAATAAAACTAAATTGGCACAGAAACTTTAAAATGTAAAATATATTTAACACTCGTTGTTTTTGCATATCAGATAAGGCTGAGATAATTTCAATAAATAGCGAATAATGGTGATTAAATGCTAAACCTTGTACCTAAACCCAAGCTGCCGTGATTGCTTTTACTAAACAGTAAGTCGATAACAGCAAACCGTACTCATGCAATCGCCAAGAGATTTTGGGTAAATCAATAGCCGCTAGGGGAGTAAATCGGTAAAATCGCCATGCAGTTTCAATTGGAGTATGGGGAAAATCCTCAGTCATGGCAGAACAAGTAAGCATCAAAATACATCTCAATGCATCCGCAAGCCAAACGGCGGCTATAGATAAAGTTCCCGCACCCAAGCCTCCCTTTGACCTACGCAAAATTTTTGCCGCTGTGTTAGTGCTTATCTTACTTATTGCCGGCTTACTGCATTTTATCTGGCCCGCTCAAGCTGAACCTACTGCCGATACAAATGCCACTACTCAACAAGCAAGCAGCCAAATAGAGAGCGCTGTAGATAAGGCACAATTGCCAAAGGCTGAAGTTTCAGCTGAGCACTCTCCAATAGGTCAAGCTCAAGTAGAACAGGCTCAAATAGAACAAGCTCAAGTTGAGCCTACTCAAGCGCTTAGCGCTCAAAGTTCAGCTGCAATGGCTACAGAAGAACAACCAAAGCCCTCAGAAGTTGAAGCACGTGAAGAGCCAAAGGCCACTGTTGCGGACACCGCTGCGGAATCAATGCTAGTTCAAGCAGAAACTCACACTAAGCTGCCTAAGCAACAAGCAGAAGAATTAGCGGATAACACTAAGGCTGCCACTGCAGAGGAGGCAGAGGAGGCCAGCGAGCAAAGTAGCCAGCCAGTCGCTCACGTTGATGCGGCGACAGCAGAGCTGGAGCCCTCGGCGTTTGAAACAAGCGCATCGACCGGTGATGCTGACACTGATGTCGGCGCTGGCCTGGAGCAAACCAGCACCGTATCGCCCCACGTCACACGCGCCCAATTAAGTTCTGCCATTAGCCAGCGTGAGCCTATAGATAACTTAACTTACGTCGCACTAAGTGAGATTCAGCAGGTTTACTTGTTTATGGAGCTGCGTGAAATGCAGGGCCAAAGCATTCAAGTAAATTGGTATCAGCAAAGCCAACTGCAAGCCTCAGTAGACTTAAACATTGGCGGCCCGCGCTGGCGTACCAATGCCAGCAAGCGCTTTACTGCTCAAAGCCGCGGAGAATGGCAAGTAGTCATAGTTAATCAGCAGCAAGTACGCATTTTTGAACAAAACTTTACTGTGAAATAAGCCAATAAGCTTGCAGTGATACTAAGCAGTGGTAAATTGATTAAGCGACTTAGTGGCGTTTAATTGATTAGAAATATGCAGGTGAAGTTATGGAACTTGAGTTAATTCGCAGTGCCCTAGGCTGGGGAGCCATCATCAATATCGCGGTATTGTTATATTGGTTTGCCTTTTTAACCTTAGCCCACGACTGGACCTATAAGCTGCATTCGAAATGGTTCAACCTAAGCGTTGAAAAGTTTGACCGTTTTCATTACCTAGGCTTGGCACTCTATAAAACCGCTATCATTGCATTTTACGTAGTGCCATATATCGCCTTAGGCATTGTTTTAAATTAGTCGGTATACAGTACAATCGACTCAGGTTCGGCGATGGTGTATCCCGCGGTGGCAACCCCTTCTACCGTTTGAACCTGAGTATGAATAGTCCCTTCCACCCATACCGGCTCCCATAAGTCCTCTAGCTGCAAACCCTTAGAGTAAGTTACATATACAATCTGGTTTGGCGGTGGTGGCGGATAATGCAAGCAGGCACCAAAATACGGCACCAACAAAAACTCTTTCACCAACTCACCCTCAACATCCAACGGCACCACAAAGCCTGGAATCCGCAGGGGTTTGCCATCCAACTCGGTGTTCACACTTACATTTAAGTTTTGCTGCGCCACCTGATCCAGCGGCGTGTTGTGGTCTACCTCAGGCATAAAGGTATTTCGTTCACTTTCTGGCAGCAACTCATTCCAAACGTCAACACCGTTGGCTTGTAGGTTCATGCTCACTAGCAATAAACCCACTACGTAATACGCTAGTTTCATGTTTACCCTTTCTAAATCTTTATGCTCATGCCATCGCTAAGTGAATAACGATAGGCACGCCACGCTGGCAACACGCCGGCGATAAAACCAACCACAACTACAGCAACTAACAAATACCATTGCTCCAGAGTGGGCCAGCTTAATACTAAATAAAAACCAAATTGATTGAGCAGAATAGGTTTTGCCGCGCCCAAAATCAAATACATGCTGACTAAGCCTAGTAAAGCGCCCAGCACACTCAGCAATAGTGCTTCTATCAACAACAAACCAAAAATATGCCTTGGCTTAGCCCCTACAGAGCGCAAAATAGCCATTTCTCGGCGGCGTTCTTTTAAGCTTACCATTAAGGTGCTTAGCATGCTCATTAAGCCGGTAATCACCACACAAATAGATACGGCCAACAAAGCGCTTTCAGCAATGCTGAGTATGCCCCATAACTCTTGCAAGGCGACCCCTGGCAAAATAGCCAGAAGGGCTTCGTTTTTGTAATCGTTAATCTGTCGCTGTAAGTTGAATATTTGCAGCCTTGACTGAGTGCCCAACATCATCGCGGTAATTGTTGAAGGCGTAAGCTGCGCCTCACTAAACGGCAGAACTTGTGGCGGTAGATGAATCGCCTCAATGCCCGCTAACGAGGTAATGACCGTTCGATCTACTGGTGTTCCCGTTGCTTTTAAAATGCCGCTCACTTCAAAAGGAAACTGATCATGATTAACAAAGCTAACCGCAGCAATACCATGAGCCACCACAATTTTATCACCCAAGCTGTAACCAAGCTTGCGCGCAACTTCTGCACCTAATACAACTTCAAAGGTATCGTTTAGCTCTCGCCCTACGGCAAATTCTAAGGCTTGTTTATTGGCATATTGGTAGTGTTCGAAAAAGCTGTTAGTGGTGCCCATTACCCGATAACCACGATGCGAATCACCCAAAGAAATCGGAATCGACCACTTTACCGCTGAGTGCCCTGCAATCTCTTGATAGCTGTCCCAAGTAATATTGTTAGTGGCATTGCCAATTCGAAATACCGAATAAAGCAATAGTTGGGTAGGGCCGCTACGCGCACCTACAATTAAATCGGTGCCAGAAATGGTTGAGGCAAAGCTCGATTTGGCTTGAGTACGAAGATTCTCCACACCCAATAACAAGGCCACACTAAGGGCAATGGTCAGCAAACTGAGTAAGGCAGTGCCACGCCTAGCCCACAAACTTTGCCAAGCTAACTTAAGCAAGCTCATGCTGACCTCCTAAATTAAGCGCTGGCAAATCAATCACCTGTTGGAAGCGACTGGCTAGCTCTTGGTCGTGACTCACTAGTAGCAAGCTGCTTTCGCAATGCTCTAGCTCAGACATCAACAAATTCATAAAGTGGTCACGGTTGGTTTTATCTAAGGCCGACGTTGGCTCATCGGCAATAATTAGCTCTGGCGAACCAATCATGGCGCGCGCAGCCGCCACTCGCTGCTGCTGACCAATACTAAGTTGGCCAACCGGCTGGTTAAGTTGCTTGTCGGGCAATTGTAAATGAGACAATAATCGGCGCGCTTCATCCAGCACTGACGGCGAACGGCTTAAGGCTCGCTGACGACGCTGCTTGGAAAACTGACAAGCCAAAGCAACGTTCTCTAATACAGACAAATAGGGCAACAAGTTAAATTGCTGAAATACATAACCAATGTGGTCGGCGCGCAATTGGTCGCGCTGTGCCGCTTTTAAGCTGGCGCAGTCTTGTCCCATAAAGCTTAACTTGCCTTGCTGAGGAGTAATCACCCCGGCAATCAAACTAAGCAGAGTAGATTTACCGCAACCGCTCGGCCCATGAATAAAGGTATGGCTGGCTGCAGCAATGCTTAAATGAGGAATATGAATGGCCGGGTGAGTTTCACCCGGCCACGCAAATACCACTTCTTCTAAAGCTAATAGAGAAGCAGACTGGCGCATATTATAAGTTCACCTTGTTTTGCGCTGGCGTAATATCAAAGGCTACTTGGCCACGCTCACTAGCGCCTTGTACTTGGATTTTTTCCATACGCGGGAAAAGCTTAAATAACTCAACATCAAAGCTAGCCAGCTCATCTAAGTGATGACAGTGGAAGTGGTAAGTCAAACGCACATCTTCATGGCTGGCGTGAGCTTCATGGTCGTGGTCATGGTCGTCGTGCCCCTTGTGCTCATCGTGAGCCGCGTGGTCATGATCGTCATGGTCTTTATGCTCTTCGTGCGCAGCATGGTCATGATCGTCGTGGGCAGCATGGTCATGATCGTCATGGTCTTTGTGCTCATCGTGGGCAGCATGGTCATGATCGTCATGGTCTTTGTACTCGTCGTGCGCAGCATGGTCATGGTCTTTGTGCTCATCGTGAGCAGCGTGGTCATGATCGTCGTGGTCTTTGTGCTCGGAATCAGCTTGATCTAGCGTTCCCCAGTGCTGGCCAACTTCTTCCAGCTCACATTCGCCACCAGCAAAACTAAACAAACTCATCGCCTGAGCGGCTTGCTTTTTGGCATCGTCTAAAATTTTATGTTGCTGCTCGTTTACCGGCGCATGCTCAAAGCCAAGGAAGTTATCGGCCGGTGAATGGATCTCAATTTCTAGTTCTTCTCCACTGGCGGCAAAAAAGAGTTCAGCAACACCATGCTGATGAGCAGATTGAGCGCTAGCTGCGCAAGAAAACAGGCCAAAAAGGGCCACATATATAGGCTGTAACTTCATTGTAAGTATCCATGATTTTAAAATTAGTAAATGTTTGAAATTATTAATACTAATCTAGCTAAACGAGCCCACAACAGAGCACGAGGTAAGTTTAAGCGCATTCACTTAGAGCTAACCATACTCAGCTGTAATAGCAGATTCAAATGTTGTTTAACTAAATTAGCAGCTGATGAGTGGTGGAGAACGAGCGCTAGCAGCGGGTGCATGCTGGCTGGTGTAAAGGTAAACAGTTCTAACAAAAACTTGGCTGCGCTTAAGCAATACAATCAGCGCTACACTGCTTACTATTGCGGTGGCCAATTTTTCTAAGTTAAAACACAGCTGGCAATGCAGCTCGGAGTGCTCAGGATCAAGCCGCTCAACCTGATGTTCAGCCCAAGCCAAGACAAACAAAGACACTGATAAAATCAGTAGCCATGTAAGTCTTTTTTGCCAAGTCTGTAAGATCATGTTGTTTCCGATACTGCTAATAAATTGTCTTATTCAGACAATAGTTTTATTTCGTAAGAGCCAAACTTGCGAATATTTATCACACCATTGTTAAAGATTAAATACTGGCCCTTAATTCCTTGCAGCTGCCCTTCTACCAAGGGATTTTTATCTAAGTTAAAACTGCTTATTTTGCTTGGATATTGAGCAACAGGAAAATGTAAATCAACGACGTGCTCATCGGGCAATTCACTAATGGCCTCTAAACCAAAGCGCTCAGCCAGTTCAGCTAAGGCTTCACCAATTTGTGGTAGCAAGCGTTCACGCTCAGCCACTAAGTCTAGCTCAATAGCATCGCCTTTAAGCATCGCTCGCCAATTGGTTTTATCTGCCACCAGTTTAGCTAACTCTATTTCCACCAAACCAGATAGCTGGCGCGTGGCAACCTTGAATATCGGCAAGGCTTGAGTAGCCCCTTGATCAATCCACCGCGTTGGTATTTGGGTATGGCGGGTAATGCCCACTTTTAAGCCTGAGGTATTAGCTAAATAGACGTAATGAGGAATCATGCAATTTGCATCTCCCCATTCTGGCTCACGACAAGTGCCTTGGGCGTAATGACAGGTTTCAGGCTTCATAATACACATGTCGCAGCTGGCCAGCTTACGCATACATACAAAACAATGCCCTTGAGAGTAGCTTTTCTTGGTGGCTTTGCCACAGCTTCGGCAGTTTATTTTGCCGGTAAATTCAAAAGCTAAAGATTCACCAATTAGTGGATTTAGGTGTAACTCTTGCTCACCAATTGGCAAATAATACTGAACTTGTTCGCCCAGTTCTGCTCGCATTTTTGATAGATGTCCCTGCACGGTCCGCCACTCTCTGAAGTCTTATTATGGCTGAGCAGTGTAAAGCAAAGCGGGTAACTGTCCAAGCCCACAGGAGCCTTGGCATTAATAGGGATAGTTGTCGTCACTGCCCAGCGTTTGCAGCATTAACTGCCGTAACTCGCCGTTGCCCACCAGTTTAGGTAAAGTTTTATCAAAACGTGTTTGTAGGTAACGCCCGCGCGGATTGGCGGCAAAACAAAAGGTAGAGCTGTATTTCAAGACATTCTCCACCAGCACATAGTCTCCAGCCAACTCTGGCTTTTGCTCAAGCAAATGATAAATGTCTTCTCGATAGTCTAATATTGCGTCAACCCGCTTGTGGCGCAGCAGCTTTATCATTTGCTCTAAGCTTGCGTACTCACGGTAACTCACTCCTTCTGGCAAATGGTCTTGCCAATCGTAACCAAGCTGCGAGACTACTTGCTTGCCAATGAGATCTTTTGGTGAGTGATAGTGCTCCGCCAGCTCGGGGCTAACTAACATGTCGCTGCGATCAATTTCTATCGGTAAAGCAGCACAGTTGGAATGAGCAAAATCGTCAGCAGCCCCACCAAATACAATATCAACCTGCTGCTGATCTAACATGGCAATGCTGCGTAAATAGGGCATGAATTGAACATGATAGAAGTGATTGGGATAAACCCGCTGCAGCAAGCTAAAGTAATAGCCGCTTTGGTCTTTATTAGAGTAATTTAGCCACTCATCGGTGGCGATGTTAATACTGTTATTCTCTGCCAACGCCGAGCAATGAAGGCAGAGTAACAAAAAGCAACGAGAGCCGTTCACTAGCTTAAACCTTACTGTTGGTTCACCCAGTAAGCATAGTAAAGCCGCACCGAAGGGTGCAAAAGATTTTAGCCTTTACTAAAACATCCCCTCAAGGATTCCGGTCTTTTTTGCCAGTGAAACCCTAGTTTCGTCGTCAGAAACCCGCTCGGCGCCACGTAACATTGCGTCGATAAGCTCTCCAGCGTCAAACTTCGTTAAGGCTTCATCGGCACCCACTTGGCTAGCTCTATCAACACTAATTTCGCTAGATAGGGAGGTATGTAAAATAATGTAGGCGTCGGCTACGCCTGGGTCGCTTCGCACTTCAAAGGTGAGCTCGTAGCCATCAAGGCCCGGCATTTCAATATCGCTCACCAGCACATCAACTGGCTTACCTTGAGCAGCCGCTTGCTGCATCATTTTGAATGCGGTAGCGCCATCACTGGCCATTTGATAATCAATTTCTATGCTATCTAAGGCACTGGCTAATTGTTTACGCGCGGTGGCAGAATCGTCCACCAGCAGGATTTTAAGCTGAGCAAGAATTGCTTGATCAGGCAAGCTTACCGAAACGCGAACGCGGTCTTCATCATCGGGGAATACCGAAGCAATCAGTTTTTCAATATCCAGCAATTGCACTAGTTTGTCATCAACCCGAGTAACTCCGGTGACAAAAGCATCTTTGCCTAGAGAGCTTGGTGGTGGATCGATATCACGCCAGCGACACTCGGTGATTTTCTCAATACCGCGCACTAAAAAGCCCACTGTTTGACGACTAACATCGGTAATGATGATCGAACAAGATTCAAGCTCTTCTTCGGCAATTGGACGGTAACCCACGGCAGCAGCCATGTCGATCACCGAAATGGTTTGGCCACGCAGCGAAGCAGAACCCAGTACATATTGGTGAGAATGCGGTAACGCGGTAAGTCGGGTATAAGGCACAATTTCACGCACCTTTAAGGTGCCAATTGCAAATAGCTGATTTAATGACAGCCGAAAGTGCAATAAACCTTGGGTTTGACTGGTGGCGCTACTCATGAAGCATCCTTACTTTTATAGACAACGATCAATCTTACACGGCTTCGGCTGGCGCTTCTAAAGAATACGCATCTTGCTGGCGAAACCGCTGACATATTTGTTTTACTGTTGCACCGCTACAAGCCGCATGGGGCTGGGTGGCAGCAACAACTACAATATCAATTGCTGGCAAGGGAGGCATTGTTTTAGCGCACAATTCTTGCAATTCCCCCTTGCTAGAACGCGCAAGTGCAGCTACGGCTAATCCTTGCGAGACAAATCCATACAAACCACTGTGGTTAGCACTGGTTGCTAGCAGCCGATACGGCACTTCAGCCTTGTCTAAACCGTCAATCGCGCTGGCGTGAAACTTACAATCGCTTTCATACAACGCCAAGGGCATAGGCCGAAGCAGGCTTAAATCACGCTCTTTATGGCAAACCCATACACCTTGATCGTGGCGTAACAAATAGCCTTCATCACTGTCGGGGCTGCGGGTGAGAATAGCCAAGTCAAGCTCACCTTGGTCTAGGCTCTCTCTTAACTTCACACTGGGTGCGGCGCACAAGCGCAAACATAAATTAGGAATGGCTTGCTGCAATAACTCACATAACAGCGGTAAAACTGACACGCTGTAATCGTCGGGACAACCTATGCGTAGCTCCACTCTATCGTGGCTATGCTTCATCTCTGTGACGGCTTGGTCATGCAAACTAATAATACGCCGCGCATAACTGGCCAAGGCTTGCCCTGCTGAGGTTAGCACCAAACTGCGACCGTCCTTTTCAAATAGCGGACTCGCGCTTTCTTGCTGCAACTTTTTCATTTGCGCACTAATCGCCGACTGGGTGCGAAAAGTTTGGCTTGCCGCACGCGTAAAGCTGCCGCTATCAACAAAAGCCACTAAGCTACGTAAAGCGTCAATATCCATTTCAACCCATCACCATGATTAATAGTTGCCATCAAAAATAATCGTTATTCAAACTACAAGCAACTTGTCACACTTGGTTCATCAACAACTTAGCAAGGAACCGCTATGATTTTGCACGATTACCTACCTTCCGGAAATGGCTATAAAATTCGCCTACTGCTCAGCCTGCTAGGGAAAAGCTACCAGCTTAAACACTACGACATTGTGAAAGGTGAAAGTCGCAGTGCTGAGTTTTTATCGATCAACCCTAACGGCAAAATTCCGGTTCTCGAGCTAGATGACGGACGCTACTTAGCAGAATCAAACGCAGCCTTGTTTTATCTCGCCCAAAACTCAGCATTTTGGCCCGATGACAGCTGGCAACAAGCACAGGTGATTAGTTGGTTGAGTTTTGAGCAATACAGCCATGAGCCCAATATTGCTAGCCCACGCTTTTGGCTTAGCCATGCAGGCATGACGCCCGCGCGCCAAGCTCAATTAGTCGATAAACAGCAGCAAGGTTACACCGCATTGGCGGTGATGGAGCAACACCTTAAACAGCAAGACTATTTTGTAGCTAACCGGCTTACCATTGCTGATATAGCGCTATATGCCTATACCCATGTTGCCGAAGAAGGAGGGTTTAATTTGCAGCAGTTTCCTGCGGTGCTCTCTTGGTTGGGGCGCATAGCTCAGCAAAACAACTACGTGAGCATTGACGATGATTCTGCGCTGATAAACTAACAGAGTAAAAAAGACCAAGCCGAGAGTCGGCTTGGCCAAACGCTTACGCTTACAATTTCACTAATAGCTTGCCTTGGTTTTCACCGCTAAATAACAGATTAATGCCCTCAATGGCTGAGTCTAAGCCCTCTAGAACATGTACTCGGTAACTCAATTTTCCAGCTTGCAGATAGCTGCTCACTAGTTGCATTAACTGAGGAGCTTTGTCGAAATGGTCTGGCATAGTAAAGCCTTGAATCGACAAACGCTTTTTAACAATTGGGATCCAGTTAGGGCCAGCCGAAGGCTGAGCAGTGTTGTAATCAGAAATCATTCCACACACCACTACTCGGCCAAAAGCGTTCATGTTATCAATGGCCACTTGCTGAATCTCACCACCGGTGTTCTCAAAATAAATGTCTACGCCATTCGGCGTTAGCTCTGCCACTTTCTCGGCAATATTGTCGGTTTTGTAATTTACTGCGCCATCAAAACCTAGCTCTTCCACCAGCCAACGACACTTTTCATCGCTGCCAGCTACACCCACAACGCGCAAACCTTCGGCCTTAGCAATTTGTCCAACCAAAGAGCCTACCGAACCCGCAGCGCCACTGACTAATAAGGTTTCACCAGCTTTGGGTTTAGCAATTTCCAGCAAGCCTTGTGCGGCAGTCATGCCCGGTAAAGCCAATACCGCTAATACCGCTTCGGCTGGCAAACCTGGTGGAACAATATTCACCCCAGCACCGTTGCTTACCGCTTGCTCTGTCCAGCCAAACATTCCCATTACTGTTGCACCAAGCGGAAACTGCGGATTACGCGACTCAACAACTTCACCAATACCACTAGCGCGCATTACCTCATCTAAGGCTACCGGCGGAATATAACTATCGGTGTCAGCGCTCATCCAACCGCGCATGGCAGGGTCTAGTGACATATGGGTTTGCTTAACCCTAAATTCTCCGTCTTGCAGCTCTTCCGCCATATGAATGCGGCTTTCAAAACAGCTGGCTTCAATTTGGGTAACAGGGCGCTTTACTAAATGAATCGACTGATAGCTAGACATGCGGGCTTCCTTAATTAGGTGATTCGAGTAATTATTAACGCTTTAATTATAAATAGACTAACAAATAGGAATAAATAGCCCTTTAAGCTAAACTTTATTGCCTTTTAGACAAAAGTTAAGCGAATGGATAAATTACGCGCCTTACAGTATTTTGCTCACCTTGCAGAATCTGGCAGCTTCACCAATACCGCCAATGCCTTTAATGTGCCGCCCTCTTCGGTATCTCGGCGAATTGCAGATTTAGAAGCGATGTTGAAGCAGCAATTACTACATCGCAGTACTCGCCAAGTAAAATTGACCGAGCTAGGTGATTTATACTACCAGCAAATATTACCTGCTTTGCACAGCTTGAACGATGCAGAAGACTTACTAAAACAGCAGCAACAACACCCCAGCGGATTGTTATCTATCAGCGCCATGCCCAGTTATGGCGAACTATGTTTAACCCCAATATTGAGTGAATTTTCGCTGCGTTATCCCGACATTGTGTTGGATTTACACTTTAGCGATCAACTTACCAACTTGCGGCGCGACCAAATTGATATTGCGATCCGCGGTGGCAATGCACCCGATGAGCGCATTGTTGCCAAAAAGCTCTCGAATAATCATTTTGTACTGTGTGCCTCACCAGAGTATTTAGCCCGAAACGGCCAACCGCAGCACCCTTTAGAGCTCAATCAACATCCCAGCTTGCGTTACCGCAGCCCGGAAAAAGTATTACCTTGGCTCTTTAAAGAACAACAAAAATGGCAAGAATTACATCCACCTATTCGCTTAATTAGCAATCATGGTACAAGCTTAGTCAACGCCGCAAAAAGTGGTGAGGGCATTGCTTTGTTGCCAGAGTGGGGAATTAGCCAACAACTTGCCGAAGGCAGTTTAGTGGTATTTTCGGTCGGCCAAGATATTCGTGTATCGCCGGCGGAAGCCACTGGTATTTTTCTTCTATACCAAGGACTTAAGTATCAAATACCCAAGGTTAAAGTGGCCGTAGACTTTATCGTCTCGCAATTAAGCCAGCCGCCTAGTGAATATTCAGGCAAGTAGCTAAAGCAGCCAATAGTTCGACCTTGTATGTTTGCTGACTCAGCAGATTATGCTGATATGTACCCTAAGCTGTTTAAACTTTGCACTTTTCTCTGCAAACTTGTTTGTTAAGATAATGTTACGTTTGATTCTTGATTACTTGGTCTACTTTTAGCAACAAGCCTTAACAAAAGGAACTGTTTATGGGCGAGCCGGTCAGTGACCAACAATATGTGCGCTTTGCTGACGTTAAAAAGAGCTACGATCAACGCAGCTTAGTGGTAAAAAACTTCAATCTAGATATTCGCAAAGGCGAGTTTGTAACCCTGCTTGGTCCATCTGGCTCTGGCAAAACCACCTGCTTGATGATGCTAGCCGGCTTTGAAGATGTCACCAGCGGTCAAATTTTGGTAAATGGCCAAGCCATAACTAACGTTGCTCCCTATAACCGCAACATTGGCATGGTGTTTCAACACTATGCACTCTTCCCCCACATGACCGTAGCCGAGAATCTCGCTTACCCTTTGGTAGTTCGTAAACTGCCTAAAGAAGAAATCAGCCGCAGAGTGGCCGAGTCTTTAGCCTTGGTGGAACTAGACAATTTTGGCAAACGCTATCCAGGGCATTTATCCGGCGGCCAAAAGCAACGGGTTGCCTTGGCTCGCTCACTGATTTTTGAGCCTTCTATTGTATTAATGGATGAACCACTAGGCGCCTTAGACAAAAACCTGCGCGAGCAAATGCAGCTAGAAATTAAGCGTTTGCATGAGGCCATAGGGTTTACCGCTATTTATGTTACTCACGATCAAACCGAAGCCCTCACCATGTCTGATCGCATCGCCGTATTTAACGATGGAGTTGTGCAGCAATGCGCAGCTCCAGATGTACTTTATGAGCGCCCAGAGAATGCTTTTGTTGCTGACTTTATTGGTGAAAATAACCACCTAAAAGGCAAAGTGCTTAATCGTGCTCAAGGCCTCGCTAAAGTAGAGTTAAGTGATGGCAGCGTGGTAAGTGGCCAAGCCATGGATTGCCCCGAGTCTGGCAATGCCTGCGTATTGGCAGTACGCCCGGAAAACTTATTTATTGAAAGCGACAAACATCGCTTTGATAACCGAATTGAAGCAGAGTTTATTACGCGCCTTTATGTAGGTGACTTTATTCGCTACTTCTTTAAACTTCGTGACAAGACTGAGCTGATGGTAAAAGTGCTCAACGATCACGACGCTCCACAAATTGCCGCTGGCACAATTACTAAACTAACGTGGTCCGTTAATGACGGGTTAGCTTTTAATCCACCCCCAAGCTCTTAATGGTAAAGGATGGTACCTATGAAACGTTTACTTCCAGTTATTGCTCTCGCCTCGGTCTGTAGCATTGCCAATGCCGACCAACTCACCGCCGTGTCTTTTGGTGGTGCTTATGGTGCAGCCCAGCAAAAACATATGCTAGACCCCTTCATGAAAGAAACCGGCCACAAGATTCTATTTGAAAACTACTCCGGTGGTATTGCCGAAATAAAAGCCCAAGTAGAGAGTGGTAACATTCTTTGGGACGTGATTGACGTAGAAGTGATTGACCTTGAGCGCGCCTGTTCAGAAGGTTTGCTAGAAGTGATAGACCACGACAGCCTACCTCCTGGTGACGACGGCGTACCTGCAGCAGAAGACTTTAGCGAAGCTGCACTAGCCAACGAATGTGGTGTGGGCAACATTGTATGGACAGTACTTTATGCCTACAGCAATGACACCATTAAAGGTGGTCAACCTAGCTCTATTGCCGACTTCTTCGATACTAACACCTACCCAGGTAAACGCGCTTTACGTAAGCGCCCTCAAGTAAACTTGGAATGGGCACTGATCGCCGATGGCGTGCCAAAAGAGCAAGTTTATGAAGTATTAGAAACCGACGAAGGCCAAGCTCGCGCCTTTGCCAAGCTCGCCACTATTGCCGACGATATTGTTTGGTTTGACAGCTGGTCACAAGCACCACAACTGTTAAATGACGGTGGCGCAGTGATGGTTCAATCAGCTAACGGGCGGATCTTTGATGCCATTCAAAGTGAAGGCAAACCCTTTGAAATGGTTTGGGATGCTCACCTTTACGACTTAGACGTTTGGGCCATTGTAAAAGGCACCAAGAAAAAAGACCTCGCGATGGAGTTTATCCGCTTTGCTACTAGCTCAAAACCGTTGAGCGGCATGCCAGAAGTGGCTTACGGCCCTACTCGTAACTCTTCTTATGCTTATGTAGATAAAGCGGTTATTCCTAAACTGCCTTCTTCTCACCTCGATAAAGGGGTGAAAGCCTCTGGTGAGTTTTGGGCTGATTATGGTGAATCTTTAGGCGAGAAATTTAACGAGTGGCTGCTTAAGTAGCAGCAACTTAGTTAGAGGTGAAGATGGATAACAACAGTCTCAGCGTAGAAGAAATACTCGAGAGCAAACGCTTGCTTAAACGCAAGAAGCGGATGTTGCTGGCATTTACCCTGCCGCTGTTGATATTTGTCTTCATCACCTTTATTTCGCCCATTGCCACCATGTTGTACCGCAGTGTTTACCACCCCACCGTGAGCCAATTAATCCCTTTAAGCTTGGCAGAGCTAAGCATTTGGGATGAAGCCGGCGACCAGTTACCCAACAGCCAAGCGCTCAAACAGTTTGCCATTGAGCTACAAGGCTTATCTAAAGAGCGCTTATCAGGAAAACTTGCCGAAGAAGTTAATCGACTCAAACCCGGCAGCTCTAGCTTAATTAAATCTAGCGCCAGAAAACTCAAGAAAAAGTCGCTAGAAGAATTACAGCAAAATGGTGATACCTTGCTGCTTGGCTACTCCAAAAAGTGGCAAGACATCAACCTATGGCGAGCGGTTAAGCGCGCCGGACAAGCTTTTACCGACAGCTACTACCTCACTACCTTTGATTTAAAGCGCAACGCCGCTGGAGAAATTGAACAGCGAGATACCCAAATTTACTTAAAGCTCTATTGGAAGAGCTTAAAAATTGCCTTGATTATAACCTTACTCACCGCCTTACTGGCCTATCCCTTAGCCTACTACTTGGCCAACGCGCCAAGTAAAATCGCTAACCGCTTAATGGTATTAGTATTGCTGCCTTTTTGGACCTCATTACTGGTTCGCACCACTTCTTGGATAGCCATATTGCAAACCAATGGTGTAGTTAACTCGACGCTGCAAGCATTAGGGCTAATTGATGAGCCCTTTGAGATGCTCTATACCCAGTTTGCCACGATCATAGCCATGACCCACATTTTGCTGCCCTTTATGATTTTGCCCTTATACAGCGTGATGAAAAATATCGACCCCAGCTATTTTCGAGCGGCGCTGTCTTTAGGGGCAAGGCCAGTGCCGGCTTTTATTAAAATTTACCTACCAATGACCATTCCCGGAGTAAGTGCCGGCGCCTTGCTGGTATTTATTATTTCCATTGGCTACTACATTACTCCCGCCATTGTTGGCGGCACCGAAGGGCAAATGATCTCCAATATTATTGCCTTCCATATGCAGTCTTCGAATAACTGGGAACTAGCAGCGGCTTTAGGCTCCTTGCTGCTAGCCTTAATTCTCGCCTTGTATTGGGTTTACGACCGCTTTGTGGGCGTAAATAACATTAAGTTGGGCTAAGCATGAAGAGCTATCCGAAGTATTTCACCTTTTGGCACATCTTAGCGCACTACGGTTTACGCTTTTGCTCATTACTGGTACTGGCTTTTTTAATGCTGCCGATTATGGTGATTATTCCACTGTCCTTTAATGTAGAGCCCTTTTTTAGCTTTACCGAAGGCATGTTAGCGCTAGAACCGGAGGCTTACTCACTAAAATGGTACGCCGAGATTTGGCATGATGATAAGTGGCTACTGGCAATTAAAAATAGCTTCTTCATCGGTATCTGTGCCACCTTAATTGCTACGGTATTAGGCACCCTAGCGGCCATTGGCCTAAGCAACCCAGCCATGCCTTGGCAAAAGTTGTGGATGGCTATTTTGTTATCGCCGATGATTGTGCCGCTAATTATCACCGCAGCTGGAATGTACTTCTTTTATAGCCAGCTTAACTTGGCCGGTTCTTACCTCGGGGTTATTTTAGCCCACGCCGCTTTAGGTACTCCCTTTGTACTAATCACCGTAAATGCAGCACTATCTGGCTTTGATTACTCCTTAGTGAACGCCTCGCTAGGCTTAGGCGCGCGCCCCCTCACAACCTTTTTTAAAGTGATTATGCCGCTAATCCGCCCGGGAGTGATATCTGGCGCCCTGTTTGCCTTTATCACCTCGTTTGATGAAGTAGTGGTGGTATTGTTTTTAGCCGGTCCCGAGCAACGCACCATTCCTCGGCAAATGTTCTCTGGTTTGCGCGAGCAAATTAACCCTACCATTTTGGCCGTTGCCACATTACTCATCGTAATTTCAGCCATGCTGCTATTTACCATTGAGTATTTACGTGCTCGCAGCGAGCGCATTCAAAGCGGTGAGCTAGACAGCTAAGGCTAACCATTACAAGACCTTAGCTATATGCTTTTAGCCATGCGCTAGTGGCACTAATAAATTGATCATAAACAAGCAATTCACGACTATCCTCTAATCTAACTCCCTCTATATGGGCTTGTACGCCTATTATTGCTATGCAAATTTTTTGAAACACGATTTGATAGCAATTGCCTATCATAAAGATAGATTCAATTGCTTTTACAAATCACTGCGAAAAATTGATACTAGACCCATCAAACGAACACACACCTTATTAAAGTTTACGGAGAAAGATATGTTAGAGAATCGCGAAGGCCAAAATGTACCAAGTGTTACTTTTCATACTCGTCAAAACGACGCTTGGGTAGACATTACTACAGAGCAGCTATTCAAAGATAAAACCGTGGTTGTTTTTGCCCTACCAGGTGCATTTACACCAACTTGTTCATCAACACATTTACCACGCTACAACGAGCTAGCTGGTGTTCTAAAAGACAACGGCGTTGACGAAATTGTATGTTTAAGTGTTAACGACACCTTTGTTATGAATGCATGGTTAGCCGACCAAGAAGCTGAAAACATTACTGTTATTCCAGATGGTAACGGTGAGTTTAGTGAAGGCATGGGCATGCTAGTTGGCAAAAACGACTTAGGTTTTGGCAAACGCAGCTGGCGTTACTCTATGTTGGTGAAAAACGGCGTTATCGAAAAAATGTTCATTGAGCCAGATGTAGCAGGCGACCCGTTTGAAGTATCAGATGCCGACACCATGCTTAACTACATTAATGCCGACGCTAAAAAGCCTTCTGCGATTAGTGTATTTAGCAAGCCAGGTTGTCCTTTCTGTGCCAAAGCTAAGCAATTATTGCATGACAAAGGTATGGCATTTGAAGAAATCATCTTGGGCACCGACGCCACCAGCGTGAGTCTTAAAGCCATTAGCGGTCGCAGCACTGTTCCACAAGTATTTGTAGACGGTAAACACATTGGCGGTAGTGAAGAACTAGAAGCTTACTTAGCTTAAGTAATAAAAACTCAGGCGAGACGGTCTACTCGCCTGAACAACCCAATTCGCAGGTTTCAAAGGTAGTTATCATGTCAAATTCAGAAGTTACACAGTCTGTAGATGTAGCCATTATTGGTGGCGGAACCGCAGGTTTAGCCGCATACCGCGCCGCAAAAGAGCATACCGATTCGGTATTAATGATCGAAGCAGGTCCTTACGGCACCACGTGTGCACGTGTGGGCTGTATGCCAAGCAAATTGCTTATTGCAGCAGCCGAGAATGCCCATCAATATGAAAAGTCGGCCCAGTTTGGGGTTAACTTAGGTAAACCGCAGATTGACGGTCACGCCGTGATGCAGCGAGTAAAATCTGAACGCGACCGCTTTGTTGGCTTTGTATTAGAGTCTGTTGAAGGCATTGATGTACAACATAAACTTGATGGCTACGCTGAATTTGTAAACCAAAACCAACTAAGCGTTAAACATAGCGCCGGTTCAACAAGCCTTGTTGAAGCTAAACGCATAGTTATCGCCAGTGGCTCGCGCCCAGCTTTTCCAGCTCCTTGGGCAGAACTAGGTGACCGCTTATTGGTAAACGACGACATTTTTGAATGGGATAGCTTACCCGAGTCAATTGCGGTATTTGGCCCAGGTGTTATTGGTTTAGAGCTTGGCCAAGCACTGCACCGCTTAGGTGTTAAGGTATTGATGTTTGGTGTAGGTGGCGCAGTAGGCCCATTAACTGATCCAGCCTTAACCGACTACGCAAACACCACCTATGCCGAAGAATTTTATTTAGATTCTGACGCTAAAGTGGAACTAATTGAGCGCAGCGAAAATGGCGTAAAACTTCGCTACATCGACAAACAGGGCAGTACGGTTGAAACTGAGGTTGATTACTTAGTTGCCGCCACAGGGCGCAGACCAAATACCGATAAACTGGGCCTAGATAAGCTTGATATACAAGTGGATGAGCGTGGCGTGCCAGTAGCTGATCACTACACCTTGCAAACCTCTATCAGCCATATTTTTATTGCCGGTGATGCCAGCAATCAAATTCCATTGCTGCATGAGGCCGCCGACCAGGGCAAAATTGCCGGCGACAATGCAGGCCGCTGTAAAGAAGTGCGCGCAGGTTTACGCCGAACTCCAATAGCGGCAGTATTTAGCGACCCACAAATTGCTATGGTGGGTGAGAGCTACCGTGATATTGAGGAGCGCTTAGGCTCTTGTGGCTGTTTTGAAATTGGCGAAGTAAGTTTTGAAAACCAAGGCCGCAGCCGAGTCATGCTAGTCAACAAGGGCATCGCCCACTTGTACGGCGAGCAAGGTACCGGACGCTTTTTGGGCGCAGAAATTATTGGTCCAAATGCTGAGCACTTAGCCCACTTACTGGCTTGGGCACATCAAGCCAAAATGACAGTTTCGCAAATGTTAGATATGCCATTTTACCACCCAGTGATAGAAGAAGGCGTACGCACCGCTTTACGTGACTTAAATGCTAAATTGCACCTGGGTCCAGAAATGATCGATGCCTGTATGGAATGTGGTGTAGGTAGCTAACGCTTTATAAAGGCACAACAAAAGCCCCAAGGTTAACTACCTAGGGGCTTTTTTATTTAAGTGACTAAAAAATCAATAAATATGTTAGCATTCAACAATTGCTAACAACGCTTATCATTGGATGTGGTTTGCTCTATGCTATTTGCAGCTTTGTTGAAACAAGGATGAACGATACAAACGCTTATGTCTGCTTTTAGATTTTTTATTAGCCTAGTTCTAAGTTACTTTTTGGTTTGTTATAACCTGGCTTTTGCTGCCGATGTGAACAGCAGTTCCCAGCAAATATACCTAGCCGAAGACCAACAAGTACTGCCACACCGCTATAGCGATATTCCCAGCTGGCTAAACAAATTAAGCCAAGTTGATCGGGTGAAACTTAGCGGTGGAAGCTATTGGTTAGTCAAAAAAATAAATATCTCTCAACCTAATCAATGGATTGCCAGCGTCGACGGTCCGGTTATCGAAAATATTGACTACTACCTTTACTCTGAAGGTAACCAAATGCGCCACCTTAGCAGTGGTTACTTACATCCTTACGAATACTTATTTAGCTACGCCCGCCACATCGACACCCCAAGCCTCGGCGGCTATTGGCTAATCACCCGCATTTCTAGCCAATACTATACCGAACAACCGCAACTCAGCTTTGGCCATAAGTCAGAGATGAGCCAGCTCTATCATTGGCGAGCTAGTGTGATTACTTTGTGCCTAGGCGGCTTACTAATTCTAGCCATATACAATGGCGCGGTAGGGCTAGTGCAGCAAGATAGAGTATTTGCCTACTTCAGCGGCTACTTATTTGCCATCACTCTGGCTTTGGCCCTAGTTTTTCATGTTGCAGCCCATTTACTACAGCTACGTATTACCCAACTACACCTATTACCGGTGCTGCTAATCCCGATATTTAGCGTGTTGTTTTATTGCCGCTTTCTCAACCTTCAGCAATATGCGCCGCGCTTATGGCTAGCTAGCCGCTACTTAATTGCCCTGTGTCTTTTCAGTATTCCGGTGGCAGTTATTTGGGTAAATTGGGCAGTTGTTCTGGTGTATTGCGTGATCTTACTATGGGTAGTGTTAGCCCTCGCAAGCGCCTTTCAATGCTGGCGTCAAGGCTCTAAACAGGCTCAGCTTTTTATACTATCAACCCTGCTATTGCTTATCCCGGCCTTACTATTAGCGATGGCCGTAGTACCTAAAAATACCACCACATTGCTAGCAGCCGACTTATCCATTTTGTTGAGCTGTATATTTAGCACCTTGTTTATGTCACTGGCTTTACACTACAAGTTTAAACGCCTCACCTTAGAGTCACTGCTAGTTGCTCAACAGTTAAGTGAAGAGCGAGATGCAGCGCGTCTAGACGCCCTAACAGGCTTAAAAAATCGCTATGCCTTTAACGAGTATGTTAGCAGCATTGAATTTGGTGAAGACCATCACACCAGCCTCGCCTTGGTGGATATTGATTACCTAAAAAGCATTAATGACCACGCTGGCCACCAAGAAGGCGACAGGTTGATTAAGTTAGTGGCCGAAGCCCTCAACATGGTGCTCAGCGACCAAGTAAAGCTTTACCGCATTGGCGGCGATGAGTTTGCCGCTTTTTCCGACACCCTGTCATGCAGTGAAATTGATGAAAAGCTGGCAATTGCCGACAAGATCATCCAACTCAATGGCACTGCACAAAGTGGTATCAGTTTTGGCAGCGCCAGCACCGACGATTGCCAAGATGCCGAGCAACTGTTTTACCGAGCAGACATGACCATGTACCAACAAAAAGCACAGCGTAAACGCAAAACTAAGCTAGTGGCGCTTAATCAACAGCCCTAAGCCTACAATTGAATTCGAGCGTTAGCTTGATATGGTGTAACTTACTGGTTTAGATCATCCACTACACTAGTTGCATCACTTTTTCATGGAGTCGACCATGCTTATTTCTCCACAATTAAGCGGCAATATCGCTCGCAATTGTCATCCGCCAGGTTGTAAAGCCTATTTGCAACAACAAGCCGACTATATTCAGCAGCAAGCCCCGATCAACGGTGCTAAAAAAGTGCTTATATTGGGTGCTTCTTCTGGTTTTGGACTAGCATCTCGCTTGAGCTTAGCCTTAGGTGGAGGAGCCGATACCATTGGTGTTTCTTTTGAGCGCGGCCCCAATGAAAAAGGGCTAGGTAGCGCAGGCTGGTACAACAATATTTTCTGCAAAGAACTCGCTGAGCAACAAGGTTTAATCGCCAAAAACTTTATTGGTGACGCTTTTGATCCAGCCATGCGCAGCCAAGTGATTGATTTCATCAAACAAGAATTTGCTGGCAAAGTCGATTTAGTGATCTATAGCTTGGCCACTGGCAAACGTAAAACCGAATCTGGCCAATGGCAATCGGTACTCAAAACCACCGATAAACCACTACATGGCCTTAGCATTAATCTCGAAACCGAGCAGTTAGAACCTCAAACTGTTGAGTTGGCTTCTGCCGATGAAGTAGAAGCCACAACCAAGGTAATGGGTGGCGATGAATGGCGAAACTGGATCGATGCCTTGCAACAGGCCGAGGTACTTGCGCCAGCGTGTAAAACTATTGCCTATTCCTACGTGGGACCAGAGCGCACTGCCGCGATATATCGTGATGGCACCATTGGTCGCGCCAAGCAACACTTGCATGTAACCGCACAAGAGCTGAACAAACAGCTGCAATCCCAAGTCGGCGGCAATGCCTATGCTTGCGTGTGTAAAGCCCTAGTGACTAAAGCTAGCGTGTATATCCCTGTAATGTCCCCTTACATTGCGCTGCTTTATCAAGTGATGAAAGAGCAGCAAAAGCATGAAGAGTGCATAGAACAAGCCTACCGTTTATTTAGCCAACACCTGTACCCAAGTGATGGACCAGTGCGCTTAGATGAATTAGACCAGCTGCGTATTGATGACTTAGAACTGAGTCCGCAAGTGCAGCAAGAGATCGACTCGCGCTATTCCGCCATTACTGCCGACAATTTCAAAACCACCACCGATTTTATCGGCTATAAAACCGCATTTATGCGGCTAAATGGCTTTGCTGTAGATGGGGTAGACTATCAGCAACCTTGCGATATAGAAGCTTTAAGCCAGCTCCAACCATGATAGACATTCAAACAATTAGCGCAGAACAAACCCTAGCAATTCGCCAACAAGTATTGTGGCCAAAGCACGATCAGGCTTTTTGCCGCGTTGCTGAAGATGAACTGGGTGAGCATTATGGCGCTTATCTTGATGGCAAAATGATAATGGTGGCTTCACTTTTCGTAACGCAAACCAGCATTCGCCTACGTAAGTTTGCCTGCTTACCCGAGTATCAAGGTAAAGGATATGGAAGCTATATGCTTAACTACTTGGTAGAACAACAAAAGGGTGGGCCGTTAACTACCTTTTGGTTTGATGCACGCTGCAGCGCTACTAAATTTTATCAGGGCTTAGGTTTTTTAGTGACCAGTGAAGCCTTTGATAAACACGGAGTTGCCTACGTAAAAATGGCAAAAACTCTTAATTAAAAACCTCTTCCACAAAATGCAGGCGAAAAAAAAGGAGAAGCATGGCTTCTCCAATTTTTCTGTCGGTCAACAAAGGTCAGATCTTATTTCTTTCGATATCGCGCCAATCCTTGGAACGATAGAAATAGAGTAATGATAGCGTTTTCTTGATGCAAGCATTTTCCCAGTCAATCACAAGAAACTAGATCGGGCTCACTTAAATTAAAGCCATCCGTGATCTGGATCAAAGAATTGGCGCATTCAACCTTGGTGGTGTTCTAAGTCACTGTTTTTAATCACCAATATCGCATAACCCACTAGAATAAGCGGCCAAAAACCTAAGGTAAACAGCTTCAAAAAATTGAGCAATATCAAGGGATAAAACGATTATGACAGTGGCTTTATCACTTATCGTAAAGGCTGAATCACCATCAGAAAGAAACAGCCTAAATCAGTGAATAAATATCGAAGCGATGAGTTTTGGTACTTAAGTGATTATGTGCGACTTTGCCCGCTAAAGGCTCTGCATAACTAGGTCTTTTAACCACTACCCGTTTTTGAGCAACTTTTAGCGCTTGCTCCAACAGCAAGTCAGCATCTAAATCTGCTCCAACAAGTAGCTGGAAAACCCGCATTTCTTTTTTTACTTGAGCCGACTTTTTACGATGCGGATACATCGGATCGAGGTAGACTACATCGGCTCGCAGATTCTGTTGAGCAAGATCATCAATGCTGCTGGCGTAAATTAAACGCATACGTTGACCTACCCATTCGCCAATATCTGCATCAGCTTTAGCCCGCCGTAAGCCGTCGTCCAGCAAGGCGGCAACCCAAGGGGAGCGCTCCAACATAGTCACTTCACAGCCTAGGTTAGCTAAAACAAACGCATCTCTACCTAAGCCCGCTGTGCCATCGATAACACTAGGGCGCTGACCTTTTTTTACACCAACCGCCTTGCTTACTGCTTCTGCACCGCCATATTGACGACGATGAGCCACTCGACCAGCTAGAAAATCGACTTTAACATCGCCTAGCTTGGCCTCATCACAGTAGCGTAAAGCTAAAAAATCGCCATCTAGCACCAAACAAAAACCTGTTTCTGGCAGTTGTTCACATAGCTGCATGGCAAAACGCTCAATTAAACGCTTGGCATAGTCATTGTCGGCAGATTGCTCACAATACAAACGTGGCTGCTGGCTGTCCAAGGCAGGGCTCCATAAAAAATAAAACAAGTTTAACAGATGATGCTTAGTTCAGAACCAGCATCTCAATAGGAACGGGTTTGCCAAAATGATAACCCTGAGCAAAATCGACACCAATCTCAGCCAATACCTTGTTGATAGCTTCGTTCTCAACAAACTCTGCAATGGTCTTTTTGCCCATCACATGAGACATCTGATTAATGCTTTTAACGATGGCTGCATCCATATGGTCGTTTTCTAAATCACGAATGAAAATGCCATCAATTTTGAGGTAATCGATTGGCAAGCTTTTCAAATAACCAAAGGATGATAAACCTGAGCCAAAATCATCGAGTGCAATTTTACAGCCCAACTTACGCACCTTGTTAAAGAACTCGGTGGCAACGTCTAAGTTAGCGATAGCCACCGTTTCGGTAGTCTCGAAACAGAGCTTGTTCATTGGCAGAGCACTATTTTCTAATGTTTGCAGCAGCCAAGCCACAAACTCTGCACTGCCTAAAGACTGCCCAGATAGATTCATTGAACACATATTAAGACGGGTTAAATGCCCGGGGTTTTCTGATAACCACTGCAGTGTTTTTTGGATTACTACTCGGTCAATTTGATCAGCGAGGTTGTAATTCTCAGCCGCTGGTAAAAACGCTCCAGGAGGCACAACTCGACCTTCTTCGTCGATCATTCTTAATAGCACTTCGTAGTGGAGGTAATCACTCTCACTCGGTTTAACCGGTACAATGGCTTGCGCGTATAATAGGAAACGCTCTTCACGCAGCGCTTTTTGAATACGGGTTACCCACTCCATCTGCCCTTGACGCTCAAGCAACATCCTATCGTCCATTTGATACAAATAAACGCGGCTACGGCCTAGCGATTTTGCGGTGAAACAGGCGTTATCAGCTTGTGCTAAAACTTCTTGAGAAGAACCTTGCTGCTGTTGGAACAAAGTTACACCAATGCTGCAACCAAAGCTGAACATTCGCTCATCACGCACGTAGTGGGTATCGTTTAGCCGATCAATCACTAAATTAGCGAAATCTAGACTGCCTTGTTGCGAGCTGTCTTCAAGCAAAATGGCAAACTCATCGCTCCCCAAACGCGCCACCACGGCAGATTCAGGGATCATTTGTTCTAATACTCCAGCTACCTGCTTCAAGGCCTGATCGCCCGAGCCATGGCCAAAGGTATCGTTAATCACTTTGAACTGAGCTAAATCGATAAATAACAAGGCGTGTTGTTGGTCTTGCGAGTTTGCAGAGTTAAGCAACAACTCTAAGCGGCGCTCAAAGAACCCTCGATTATAAATACCAGTGAGTAAATCGAAGTTAGCATGAAAATCCAGTTCTTCGGCCAAACTTCTGGTGGCGGTAATGTCTTCACATACCAGCATAAATAAGTCTTCTTCAGCCATGCGCACAAAAGATTCTTTAAACCAAAGCTGTTTATTGTCGCTGTTTTGGTAAGCGATTTGTCGAGTAACTTTGTGAGTGCCAATCCCTTCTAGATACTCTAATAAAGATACTTGCTGGGCGTGTTCGGCATACAAACTGCGCAGTTGCGACAGCTCAAGCTGCTTTTTAGACATACCCAAGTGCTTAGCAGCCACTTGGTTGCAACAAACAACCACCCCTAGGCGATTGACTAGCATTAACAGGGCAGGGCTTTGCTCAAACAATAGCCGGTAGTGTTGCTCGCTTTGTTTAAGCTGGCGATGTTCTAGTTGAATTAACTCTAAATCTCTAAGCTCAAGCAATACTTGTTCAACAATGCCGTTGCTGGTGCTTTGTGGAGTGAGCGCAAAATCATAGAGCACCTTGCGGTTTTCTAAGCTCAGCTCAGCTTGAAACCGGACTTTTTCACCGGCTAAGCTTTTAGCAATCGCATCACGAAATTGTTGTTTTAATGGCGCTTGATGTTGCCACACGTGGCTATCAAGCAAAGAATTGCCAATAATGAAATTGGCTCGCTCGCCCAGTAAATCACCTAAAGCTTGGTTTAATAACTGCACATGGCCATTTTCATCAAGCAGTGCGCTGGCTTGCTCAGTAAAAGTAAATACGGACTGCAAGTTTTGCTCATGCTCGGCTAGTTCACGCTGGGTGCGAGTTAAGGCTCGCCAAACACCGTAAATCGCCAAACCAGCAAGTAGCAAAGTTATGCCCACCAACAACGCGCCTTGGTAACGTTGGGGCAACGTTTTATAGGCTTGCTGATTGAGAAAACGACTATTCTCGGTCAAGTTAGCACGTGATACTTTCCAACGAACTAACTGCTTATTATCAAACAAATAGGTTTGAGGACCTCGAGCACTAATGGCAATGTCGCGTACATCAGTGCCTTGCAGCACTTGTAACACCGTGTCGCCAAGCGCCTGACCTAGTGGCTGCGGCAAACTTACAAAGCCGCCTACCGCACCATTACCAATAGCATGCTGCCATAGGCTGTAAATTGGGGCTCTAGACACCATGGATAAAGACTGAATAGCTTGCTCGGTAAGCTGAGTATTGCCAATTTGCGACTGCTGCAGGGCCCCTAGCAATACCGCCTGTTTGGCACTTAGCAGCGAAGTTTTTGCTTTTACTTCTTCATAGTCTTGGTCTTGCCAGAGGGTATAAGGGATCGCAAGTTGCTCAGCCAGCTGCACAAACTCTTTGGTAATTTCACTGCTGGCTTCACTATCGTCTACCAGTAAGTGTATCGCTTCTAAATCTGGGATTAATTGGCGAATAAGCAACAGGTTTTCACGCATCGGTAGCTGCTCGTGAATACCGGTTATCCGCCGCTCTCTTGGTCCCATATAAGCTGATAGGTCGGCACCAGCTGCCACTATAGGCGCTTGCAATACCGATTCATCTTGCAGAGCTAAAGCGGTGTGTAAAGCTTGCTCGCCCACTGTCACTACTAAATCAAATTGGTAATAAAGAATAATTTCGTTGAGTAAATCGAATTGGGCTAATTGATAACTAGGATCTTGTGAAGTGCTTGGCTCTATTCGGTGGTTAAACAACCACACGGAACGATTACCCACTTGTTGGCGCAAACCTCTATCAAAGCTGGCATCCCACTGTAAACCAGCTGGGTAAGAGTTAAGCATTAATACCCGGGCGGTGCGCGCCTCTGCTTTTAACGACAGCAGCGCTAAGCTGAGCAACACCAGCAGCAAGATAGGCTTAAACACCTTCATCAGTGAATAAACTCTTATTAATGAATTACTCACAAAAATAAACAGCCACCCTTCGCATTTATTATTAATTATTAAGCCTTTATAGACCTTGACACTATTACTAGGCGTAGCCAAGTCACTTCTGTAGAATATGTTATCAAACTGCAGCAAGGTCTATCATATTTATGAATATTTTGATGGCTCTATCACAACTAGAAGTGACCGGAGCCGAAGTCTACGCTACCCAAGTTGGCGACCGACTCACTCAACGAGGTCATCAAGTATTTTATGTATCAGATACCTTAAGTTGCCCACATAAAGGTCAGCACTTTCGCTTGCGCTTTAACAAACGTAGCCTTCCTCGCAGAGTATGGCACGTATTGTATCTTATCTATCTAATTCTTCGATATAAAATTCAACTGGTACATGCACATAGCCGCGCTTCTGGGTGGTCTTCTTATGTGGCTTGTAAGCTAACCAATACGCCAATGGTGACTAGCGTACATGGCCGCCAGCCGGTACATCATTCCCGTAAAAAGTTTCATGCCCTTGGCTACCATGCTGTCGCAGTATGCGAAAACATCGCTCAGCAAATTATTCGCGATTTAGGCGTACCCCGCGATCAAGTTAGTGTGGTGCGCAATGGCGTTGATAGTCAGCAATTTTCACCGCTTCCTGCGGCCAACAACGATAAGCCAATTATTCAAATCATCGGACGTTTAACCGGCCCTAAAGGCGAATTAGTCTATCAACTACTCAAACAGTGCATAGATTTAGACGCCAACCAAGTACAGGTGATTAGCGGCAGTAAGGTAGACACTCGCTTTGCTGAGTTTGAAGATAAGGTTGAGTTTTGCGGATATAGCGACAATATTCGTTCTACCATTGCTCAAGCTGACTTAATTATTGGAGCCGGGCGAGTAGCGATGGAAGCCTTGCTTTGCAAAAAACCAGTATTTGCAGTGGGTGAGGCTAAAGCTCTTGGCTACATCAGCTTAGATAACCTACCAGCGGCTCTTGCTAGTAACTTTGGTGATGTGGCTGATGACGGTAAAACAGAACTAGACATTGATTACTCAAACCTTGCAGATCAGCTAGCTAACTTTGGTGAACAACACCAAGTAAGCGAACAGTTGGTAGCGACAATAAAAGCGGAATACGACCTTGATGCTGTATGCCAAAAACTATTAGAAACCTACCAAAGTGCTTACGTATATACCAAACAACGCGAAGTCCCAATCATCATGTACCACCGAGTTACCCAGGATGATAGTCAAAAGGGAGCCTATGGCACTTACGTAACGCTTGAGCGCTTAGAAGAACATTTTCAAACTATTAAACGCATGGGCTTAAGCCCCATTACCTTTAGTGAGTTAGCCGAGGTTGGCCTAGAGCATCGCTTTAATCACGGTAAGCGTTACATCATTCTCACCTTCGACGACGGCTATCAAGACAACTTTGATTTACTGTTACCCTTGCTCAAGAAATATCAGTTCAAAGCGGTTATTTATGCTGTTACTGGCACCGATCATAACCGCTGGGATGTTGAACATCCCACTAAACCAGACCGACGCTTCGAGCTAATGAGCCATCAAACTATGCGAGAAATTGATCAAAGCGGCTATGTTGAAATCGGCGGACACACGCTTAATCACCCCAAGCTGGCAGAACTAAGTGAAGTTGAGCAGCAACTAGAGATAGAGCAAAATAAATCTGAGTTAGAAGGGTTACTAGGTAGAGAATTAACAACCTTTGCCTATCCCTATGGCAACCACAATCAACATACTAAAAAGCTAGCAAAGCAGGCAGGCTATACTTATACCGTAGCCACTGATTCAGGGCCAATCTGCATGCATCAAGATCTACAACAAATACGACGGATTGTAATGTTTCCCAGTACCACTAAGTTTGGACTGTGGAGAAAGATCAAAGGAAACTATACTTACAATAAAGCGAAAGATAATTAATGAGTAATCTAACGAATAACAATGGCCTTCCGTTAATCACGGTTTATATCACAAGCTTCAATCGACCAGAGATGCTGTCGAGAGCAATAGAATCTGTCATTAATCAAAGCTACGTTAACTGGGAACTTATTATTATTGATGATGCCTCGGATAATGATGTAGCTTCGGTTATTATTAAATATTCTCATTTAGATTCTCGCATAAAGTATTGGATAAATGAAAAACAATCGGGAGCTAACTTTAATAGAAACCTAGCAATAGAAAAAGCCCAAGGGAAGTATATTACAGGATTAGATGACGATGATTACTTTAAACCTAATCGATTAGAATTTTTCATGGGAAATTATAATTCAAAATATGCCTTTATTTGTGATAACCGAGACGTTTTAGAAAGCGACGGAACCATATCTCAATCATATAAAAGCAAAGAACAAGAAGTTTCTCTTTCAGATATACTCAAATCCAATGTTTGTGGCAATCAAATTTTTGCTGAGACCCAGCGTTTACGCAAACTTGGCGGGTTTGACCTAAATATAAGAAAGTTTCAAGATCATGATATGTGGATCAGCTTGATTTCTAACTTTGGTTCAGCATATCGCTTCAACGAATGCTCTTACGTTGTAGATGTGAGACATGAACAACAGCGTATTTCTAACATTGAAGATACGAACCAAGCCAATGTAGTTTTATACTATAAATATAAAAATTTATACACTCCTTATACTGATAGTAGTATACGACTTAAGATTGCAAGTGCTAATTTAGATACTGATTTACCTTTCAAGGTGACAGATTTTATTTTTCATCCAATCGAATCGTTGAAGTTAGCGACTAGAAAAACCCTAAAAAAACATAAAGCAGAATAGACCAATGTCCGATACACGCATAGCTATATTTATCACTGGACCACTTCGCTATATTGACAAGGTGATTAAATCATTAGAAAAGTATCGTGAAGCTCTCAACTTTGACATTTTTGTGCATGTCTGGAAAGAAGACAACTCGAATAAAAAGAGAGTAGATGAAGCGGATTTAAATAGAATATTCGAGCTTTCTCAAAAAATACACACCTTGATAGTTGACACTCCCCCTTCAAACGAATATATCGCACAACAATATGGTGATTGGACAGATACACACTCTACTGCAGGAGCAATGTTTAGTATGTTCAGCGCCATTAATAAGCTAATTCAATCTCTAGAAAGCGACCCATGTGGTAACAAATATACACACATACTCAGAATCCGAACGGACGTCGCGATCCTTAACAAGGATTTTTTTAGCGGTATAGATTGGGAGTCGAATAAAATATACACCAGCGACAATAAAGTAATTCAACCAGCCTGGATATCTGACCACCTTATGCTTGCGAAGGCAAAAGAATTTAAAAAAATTTGGAAGTTTGATAACTTCCAAAATTTTGAGCGAGCGTTTTCTAACAAAGCTAGGAACCCTGAGTTTTTTCTAAAATTTCGTATTAAACATAAAGACTTAGTAAAGCATTGGATACGTTATCTGGACTATCACGTTGTCTACAATCCACCTAAAAAAGCAGATCCTCTTTTATTGAATAACTTACAATTAGAATCAGGGGTAGAAGGGATTTTCTCTCTAACGCTAAGTTCCGAACAAAAGGCCGCCATCGAAAGGCACAATGAAAAACTTGCCAGCCACTATATAGGTTATTATAAAACTAAATATTTGATAAGAAGATTTTTTAAACGATTGAGAAACAAGAAAAAAGCTGTTTGAGGATAGGAAAATTGAAAAAACTAATTGTAGACTTAGACGGTACCATTACGAAAGCGAATACAAGTGACTACCGCTCGGTTCAACCTCGAAAAGAAGTGATAGAAAAGTTGAAAAGTTGAAAAGTTATAAGGCTAGTGGTTTCAGCATAACTATTTCAACGGCTCGTAATATGCGCACTTATGAAGGTAACGTTGGGAAAATTAACATACACACATTACCTACAATTATAGAATGGCTTAATTTACACAACGTTCCTTATGACGAGATTTTAGTTGGGAAACATGGCGTGGTAATGAGGGTTTTTACATTGATGATAAGGCGATTAGACCTTCTGAATTTTCAAAGCTCTCACTCAACGAGATCAATCAGTTGTTAGACAAGGAAAAGATATGTTCCTAATAATGTCTGCTGCTTATGTTGGCCAAGAACTATAATCAGAGTTTGGCCGACTTCCCCCTAGCTTTCTACCTTTAGCCAACAGAAGGTTATTTCAACAACAAATAGCTATTGCCCCCGATGGTGTAACTGTTTATCTATCAATCCCAGAATCTTATGAAATGCCTGATACTGATAACAAATGGCTATTGGAAAATCAGGTGAAAATTATCCGAACGCCTGAAGGTATAAGCTTAGGAGCGTCATTAGTAGCAGCTTTGAACCTATCCGAGCACAACTTAGACAGCCCTCTACATATACTCTTCGGTGATACCTTGTTTACAGAGCTTCCTATCGGAGAAGATTTAGTTTGTGTCTCGGATGTTCAAGAGAACTATAATTGGGCTGTGGTTACGGACGATGAACTCCATCGGCTAAAAGACAGCGATCATAAAATTGAAAACAACGCTCACAACGTAGTAAATGGATACTTCAAATTCAACAAACCCAGACAGCTTATAAGGTCCATAACTCAAAGTAATTGGAAGTTTCTCGAAGGCTTAAACAAATATCATTGTCAAATCGGTTTAACAACTATTTATTCTAACAAATGGTTAGATTTTGGACATGTAAACAGCTACTACCGGTCCAAAGCAAACTTCACCACCCAAAGGGCATTCAATCAATTAACCATTACTTCAAATTGGGTTGAAAAATCATCTTCAAATACAAAAAAAATATCGGCTGAAGCCAACTGGTTTGAAAAGTTGCCCCTTACTCTGCGTAGTTTTATTCCTCAGTATCTAGGTACCCACAAGACTAATCAAAACGCTTCCTACCGTTTAGAGTATTTACACCTTACTGCCCTCAATGAGTTGTATGTATTTAGTGAACTTTCTTTAAATACCTGGGAACAGATTCTCGACGGTTGCATGCAGTTTTTAAAAGCCTGTCAAAGTGAAGAAGCCCCCAATACATCACCAGCCAACCCACTATCTGAA
This sequence comes from Agarivorans sp. Alg241-V36, assembly GCF_900537085.1. Lineage (NCBI taxonomy): Bacteria > Pseudomonadati > Pseudomonadota > Gammaproteobacteria > Alteromonadales > Alteromonadaceae > Agarivorans > Agarivorans sp. Alg241-V36. The sequence continues at coordinate 88,223 of NZ_UNRE01000001.1, forward strand.
TTACTAGAAAATAAAACTCGTGACCGACTCAACGAGTACTGCCATGACCAAAAGATATTACTATCCGATGAGTGGGTTTATAACAAAGAAAAACCTATCGCTTTAGCTGACATTCTCCATGAAAGCAGCAAGCATCTGCCTAAGTCTTTACCCAATTCTCAGCAAACTGTTCTTCATGGAGATTTCTGCTTTAGCAATATTCTTTATGATTTTAGAGCAGGAAAAATAAAAACTATAGACCCACGGGGCGTTACGCCTGAAGGCATTCCCACTATATATGGTGATATTCGTTACGATATCGCGAAACTTAGCCATTCTATTTTAGGAATGTACGATTGGGTCATGGCCGGATACTATGAATTAACCCAATCTCAATTATCCATTGACTTCCATATAGAAGAGAGCCAACAACATAAAGCAATTCAGCAACGCTTCATCGATTTGATAAAGCAAGAGTTCTCACTTCCTGCTGTCACGTTATTAGCGATGCAAGTCCAATTATTTTTATCAATGCTTCCTCTTCACAGTGATGATAAAAAACGTCAACGAGCATTGTTTGCAAATGCTATTCGTCTTTACTTTAAAATGAAAAGGCTGGAAAAGTGGTCATTATTCCTATGGCGGGTTTAAGCTCCCGATTTTTAGAAGCAGGCTATAAAAAGCCTAAGCTCATGTTAGAAGCAAAAGAGAAAACCTTATTTGAACATTCAGTTGGAAGTTTTTCTAACTATTTTAAAAGCACTCCTTTTTTATTTATAGTTCGTGACATCTATGAGTCTGCTGAGTTTGTAGAAAGTAAAGCCATAGAAATGGCAATAAGTAATTACACGATTGTCACCCTAAACCAAGAGACTCAAGGGCAGGCAGAAACAGTAACTCTTGGGTTAAAAGAGTGGCAACTTAAGAACGATATAGTAGATGACTGCCCAATAACTATTTTCAATATTGACACCTTTCGGCCGAACTTTGTTTTTCCTAAACTTGATTCTTTGGGCGATGGTTATTTAGAAGTCTTTCAGGGAAGCGGAGATAACTGGTCTTTTGTAAAAGCGCTAAACTCCAACAAAGTGATAGAGACAGCTGAAAAAAAACCAATATCTGATTTATGCTGTACTGGGCTGTATCATTTTAAATCATTTAGAACTTATCTTCGAGCATATACCGCGTATGCCAACTTGCCTAAAGAAGACTGGGATAAAGGTGAGATTTATGTGGCACCTCTCTACAACTTTTTGATAAGTGAGAATTTGGATATTCGCTACAATTTAATCGAACGCAATCAGGTTATATTTTGTGGCATACCTGACGAATACCTAGATTTCATAAAGGATTAATAAAAACAAAGCATACAACTCCTTATTCGCTAACTCAACGGTAGTTAAATGTAGAAGGTGCAGGTAATGTTCTCTTTATGTGCATTCGATACTTATAGCTTAAAGGGTGATGTATTTCACCCATCAACTGCTCCCAACGCAGAGGGTATCTAGACCGACCTAAGCGTAGCGTTCTTAAAATCAAATTAGAACTTTTTCTCTTCCACTTATCTTGAGGATGTTGAGCGGGGAAGTCATTTAAAGCTTCGAGATTTTCATCAAGCAAATTATTAACTTGTTCGTACCACTCTTGTGTAATCGGCGTTTGAGCTTTATAAATGAACGCTCCGTTGCCTATAAAGAAACGCCAATTTCTTCGATATTCTTCCTCTAAATTACTTCCAGGGGGGAACTTTAAATGCTGGGATGAGGGTTCTTGATAACCTATAGTCCATAAATCACTACTGCTATTCAATAAATTAAAGGCCGGCGACCAAGACTGGGGTGTCTCTTTTATATCACTATATCCACCACCGAAATGATGCATAAAATAGCAACGAAGATAATCAGATCTATGTGTTTCAGATAAAAACTCATAAGCTGGATGCAACGGCTCTTTTTTTGCAACAAATTCGGTTAGATTATCAGGAGTAACTAAGATTACATTTGCATTACTCACAGCTTTAAGCTGATTCAAGCAGTTTAATCTAGCCTCTGACATCAGATTGGTTCCTGTCCAAAAACAGAAAATTCTATGTTGAATAACCATCAAATTCTAGCTAGCCCTATTAGCGAGTACTCTTTCCCCAATAGTAACTTCAATAATAGTGCAGCGAAAGCGACATAGCTCAAGGGCTAAGATATAATGAGCGTATTAACAATGGTTAGTCTGCGGCATCGAATAGAAACCGCATATACACTTAGAATAGGAAAATCTTAACTATGGGCTATTGCTGGAATGATGATGGCGTGTATATCAGTAGAAAAGGCAAAGCTGAACTAGCTAGCTTTCATCCCGACAAGGTTAAACGTATCACCATTATTCGCCAAGCTGCACTGGGTGATATGATAGTGACCCGTCCTTTCATCATTGAAGCTCGAAAATTTTTCCCAAATGCTCATATAACACTAAGTATTACCACCGACTCTCAGCTAGGCGCACCAACAGATTTAGCCGATAGTGTGCATATTGTGCCAGGCAAGGACCAACGTAACGGCCCCCTTAAAGAGCGATTTAAGCAGCTCAATGCACTACCAGAGCAAGACATAGTATTTGACTTAGTTTGCACCAATCGTTCTAGCTACGTAACTGCACTAACTAAAGCTAAACTAAAAGTAAGCTACCCACATCGAGATCTACAAGCTCGTATGCTTTACGATGTATGCCTAAAGCGCAGTTCTTTCTCATGTGAAGCAGAAGTGATGCTGCAAATGCTGATGTTTTTTGGCCATCAACCTTCTATGCCGCTTGAGTTTAACTTACCCGACAACCGACAACTGCGTGATTCTAGCACTCCCTACGTTAGCTTTTTTACCGGCTCAGCAGCTCCTAGTAAATGCTATCCGATTGAGCAGTATAAGCAGCTTATCGAGCAGCTCGCTAAAGCAAACCCTCAGCTAGATTTTGTGTTGCTCGAAGGAACCAAGCCTGAAGAGACTCAGCAAGGCTGGGAACCTTTAATAGAGAACTATTCAAACATAAGGGTACAGCCCTTAATAAAAATTGAAGAGGTTACCAACCATCTAGCCAAAGCCTCTTTGGTTATTTCAAATGACACAGGGATACGTAATGTCGCTATCGCTACTCATACTCCTACTCTTGGAATATTCTTAGGAACGGTTCCTTATCGTTACTTACCAAGCTACGAAACCCATTACATTGTTTATAATCCCGATAAGAGCATTGCTTCGGTAGAAAAAGTATATGCCAAAGCTAAGCAAGCAATAGAAGAATTAGCTTTGTAAATACCCACTAGGACTATTATGAGCAACTACCTAAACTTGAAAAAGAAACAATTTCGACGCTGGCTTTATGAAAAGCGAGTGCGTAAGCAAGCCGGGTCGATAAAAGGCAGTATTTGGTGCAACAAGAAAGTAAAAGTTACTAGCAATACCCACTTAGGTGACAATGTTAACTTTGACGGAGCCCACCTGTCTGGTGAAGGAAAAATAACTATAGGTGATAATTTTCACTCTGCCATTGGTTTAGAGATCACCTCCTCTTGGCATAATTACCAGGGAAAGGAGTTACCTTTCGACGCTAGCTGGATCCACAAAGAAGTAGTGATAGGTAATAATGTGTGGATTGGTGAAAACGTACTTATTTTAGGTGGGGCGAACATCGGCGATGGTGCAGTCATTCAAGCTCGCAGTGTAGTAACAGGCAACATCCCAGCCTTAGCAATTGCTGGTGGGCATCCCGCTAAAGTATTTAGCTATAGAGACAAAGAACACTATGAGCAACTAAACCAACAAAATGCTTGGCATAGTTACTCATGGAATAAGTACATGACCTAAGGGCATAAAATGACACCCGTTAATTTTGTTTTTTTTACCGTTGGCGACCGCTACAAATATCACGGCCAGCTAGTTTTTTGCATTATTAGTATCTTGGCTAATCAGCCTAAAGAAAGAAGCGTTCACTTTACAATCGTAACCGATAAACCAGACTTTTATTCATGGTTGGGGGAGCGAGTAACCATCGTTTCAATCGATGAGCATAGGATTGCTGAATGGAAAGGACAGCATCAATTTTTTTGGCGGGTTAAGATTGAAGCCATACTTGAAGCAAGCAAACAGCATTCCGGTCATACCATCTATTTAGATACCGACACAGTTTGCTTCAACAACCTTGAGGCAATGATGTCTTGTTTAGACCAAGGCTCAAACTTAATGCACCTCAAAGAATTCGATTTCGCGAAAACTCAAGGCGGGACTGGCAAAAAAATGAAGTCCCACGGACTTAATAAACAATATGGTGAATTTGTCTTAAGTGAGAGCTCTGCCATGTGGAACGCTGGAGTTGTAGCTATTTCCGAGAAAAATAATGCTGAAACTACCCTAAATAATGCTTTAAACGCTTGTGATGCTATGTGTGCAGATAATATGGAAAGAAAACTTATCGAGCAGTTTTCGCTAAGCTTAGCTTTACAGGCAAATACCATGACTGAAGGAAAAACATGGTTTAAGCATTATTGGGGTAACAAAGAGCAGTGGAATGAAGTAATTGCAGATCTTTTGGCTAAATCACTGTTACTTAATTGGAATCTTGAACAGGCGGTGAAAGAGTTTACCACGATTGACCTTAGCATCCCCGAAGTCATCAAAGAAACGAAGTTAGCCAAATACAAAAACAGCATTAAAAAGCGCCTACCAAAACTTTAATTCAAGCTATAAGCGCTCAAACTCTTTGAGCGCATTTTCGGGTAAAAACTGCTGATAGCAAGTTTCATCAATTTTAGGGGGCTCGGCACTAAGTTTTTGTAAACCTTCGGCAAAAGCTTCAACGTCTCCCAAAGCCACTAAATAATCAGTTAAACCAGCGTAAGAAAGTATTTCCTTAGGACCAGAAGGGCAATCCATCGCCAATAAGGGAGTGCCCAGCATCAGAGCCTCAACCAACACTAAAGGTGCACCTTCTTTTTTTGAGCTTAATAGCAATGCTTTTGCATGTTTGATGTAGCCATAAGGATTGGTTTTAAATCCCGCAAACACAACTTTGTCTGCGATTTCCAAATCAATAGCGTATTGTTTTAGCTCAGCTTCAATTTGACCTTTACCTAAAAGTACAAGCTGCTCATCAACACCGCTTTTGGCATAAGCGTCTAATAATTCTTTATGGCCTTTTCGCCCTTCTAAAGCAGCAACACATACAAAATATTCACCGCTTATGGGTGACCCGTGTGCAGCCTCTTGCTGAATAAACTCGTAATCAATAGGATTCCACAATACCTTATTGCTTGCAGGATTTACTCCTATAGCACTAATACTGTTAGCAACACCATCTGACACGCATAGCAAATGCTTACCATTGTAGCGGCGCTTAAACTTAGCGATGTGCTTAGCTTTACTTTCAGAGTAATCCGCATGTAACCAAAAATATTGATTAGGATGCTTGAGGTATACTCCAATTTTGTCACTTGAACAGCAAATCAATACATCGACTTGTTGTTTATCCAGCTCTCTTTGAACACGCAGCGCTTGCCACTGCTGAATAAGGGTATTATCAAAAGCTTTAGTAAACGGGTTTATTATGTCTAAAATAGTTAGGTCAAGATTATCTGGTACCTTGTGTTCTATCTTGTTACGTAATAGCCACACTTGTACATTGTTACCACGGCTAGCCAATCCACTTGCAACTGTAAGCAATACCTTCTCGGCACCGCCGCCATAAAGATCATCAATAATAAATACAAAGCTTTTATTCGCCATATAGCCCTAACTAAAAAGAGTAACCGACACGCAACTGTAGCATATCGTAGTCTCGTAAATTGGATTCGCCTGGAGGTCTAGACAGATTATCATCGGCATCATTTGAGGTAGAACGGTACTCTCCGCTTAGCGACCAATGCTCAGAAAACTCATAGCGCAAGTAACCACCATACAACAATCCAAATGCGGTATGGTAGCGATTGCTCATTTGACCACCCGCATAAGCACCAAAGTACAATTGGTCGAACAAACGATAACGAGCATCCACTGCTTTTAAATACCAGTAAGAGTTTTGCGCTTCAAAATTAGACAAATCACCGATAAAGCCCGCTCCCAAGCCTAAGTGAAACCTGTCTGAAAAAACACCATGAACTTCTAAAGCTATATCACTAGCGACTATTTTTTCAGTTACGTTGCCAACACCGACTTCTTGTACTCCCAGACCCAAGTTTACCGACGGTATAAATTGCGTATTTTTTAAAGATAAGGGCTCAGCGAGTAAGCCCGGTGAACTAATAAACGCCAAACAAGCAACAAATTTATAAACGATATTGCGCATATACTCTTCCATAAGAATCTTTAGAGGTATCTCGACCAGCTAGGAAACCTGCAGCCACGTTGTTACCAAACAATTTAAAACTATAGGTCATGTCCAACTCGTAACCCGGGCTGTACTCAGAATAATAACTGTCATTGCGTACTATACGCACCGTAGTAAACAAGCGTTCCTGGTTAGTCAACATACGCTCATATTGAAACGAAAATGCATTAGCGCCTACAGCCTCGTTAATATTTTTACGGTTCTCGGCTCCCCAATGCCCCATTACATTGCCATTATTGGTAAAGCCATTTCGGTACATCCAGTGGTTATACCATTGAGATTGCCAGCTATTCCATTCCACCCGCAGCGAAGATTGGGCGGTAAGCATGGGTAAATAGACTCCTGCGCCCATGGTGATATTGCCTAACTCATAGTCTCTATCATTAGCGGTATCTTCTCCACCATACTCAAAGTAAACGCTCATCGGCTGGCCCAGATCAATATTAAAGCGACTTTGAATGCTCATTAGCTGGTTGCCCCAAGCGTCATCATTTGCATTGCTTTGCACACAGGTAGGACAAACTAACGCTTCTAATATATCTGACCAAGAACGATCGACCCCATCTCCACCATACTGAAGATTACGGGTTATGCCAATTTGCCACCAATCAACTGGCATAACAGAGAGCTGAAAACTTAATAACTCTGGGCGGTCTTTGCGGCACTCTCCTTTAACATTGATGCAATCAACCTCTTCTAATTTGCTATAGAAGAGCTCGTATTGGAATCGCCATGGGGTTAGCGGCTCTGAGTTGCTCAAAGTAATAGATGGAGAAACCTGAGCATGAGTGCTCATCAACATGGAAGAATCATTAAACGGTGAGTACCAATGCTCTCTCATTCCTACATCAAGTTGCATCCAATCGAAGCCTAAAGCAATAAAGGTTTCAGTAGGGTTTAATTGATTGGCTTGAGTATAATGCGCACCAAGAGAAAGCGCTGCCCAGTCAGCTGCCCGCCAATGTCCACGAGCACTCGCCTGAAGGTTATCTTCCACCTTTTGTCCACGGGCATTCGCCAAACTTTGTTCACCATTACCGACCGAAAGCTCTAGATTAGCGTCAGTGACTCCCCAGTCTTGCTCATAACGCTTTAAATAAGTGTCAATTCGGGCGTAGAGACTAGGATGAGCCTCAGAGATAGTTTCAGCATAACTACGAATTTGATTAACTGGGTATGGTCTCTTCAAGCCAGGGGCGGAAGTGATCGTAATCAGCTTTTCGATATCTGACTCAATAACAGGATTTTGCTGTAATGGTAAATACAGCGAAACTTGAGCATGAGCATTAAAGCAACTCAGTAAAACAGCAAGCCAAAACCCAGCCCTAAGCGTGGATTTGCTTGAACAACTACATTGACCAAACAAGGGGAAATTCCTTTTAAATTTAATGGCTACAAAAATCGCTTACTAAAGTGCAATGCCGAAGCGATAACCTTATCCATGTCGTAATACTTATACTCTGCTAAACGTCCACCAAAATGGACGTTTTCAGATTGTTTATTTAATTGTCGATAACGCTTATACAATTGCATGTTTTTATCGTCATTAACAGGGTAGTAACGTTCCAAACCTTCTCGCCACTCCAGTGGATACTCCTCAGAAATCACCGTATGGGAAGTATCGGTATCTAAAGCAAAGTGCTTATGCTCGATCATCCGAGTGAAGGGTACATTTTTGTCAATGTAGTTCACTACCGCATTACCTTGAAAATTATCTCGCTCTAAACGTTTGGTTTCAAACTTTAAAGAACGATAATCAAGTTTTCCAAAGCAAAAATCGTAGTAAGCATCAATCGGACCGGTGTATACGACTTCTTTTGCCAAAGAAAGGTAATACTCTTTGTCAGCCAGAAAATCAGTGTCTAATTGAATATCAATCCCATCTAGCAAGCCTTCAATTAAAGGGTTGTAGCCATCAACTGGTATGCCTTGGTAGATATCATTGAAGTAATTGTTATCAAACGTAAAGCGTAATGGCAGCCGCTTGATAATAAACGCCGGCAAGTCTTTGCATTCTCGGCCCCACTGCTTCTCGGTATACTCTTTGATTAATAGCTGATAGATATCTTGCCCAACCAAAGCAATGGCTTGTTGTTCTAGGTTTTGAGGATCGCCTTTTATCGTTTTTCGTTGCTCCTCAATAATATCCAGCGCTTGTTGAGGCGTTTGAATTCCCCAGATCTGAGCGAAGGTATTCATATTAAACGGCAGGTTGTATAACTTGCCTTTAGACAAGGCTAATGGTGAGTTAGTAAAGCGATTAAACTCCACAAAACCATTCACAAATTCCCAAACATCTTTATTACTCGTATGAAAAATGTGCGCGCCGTATTTGTGTACTTTTATTCCATCGTTATCTTCACAATAGACATTACCGCCAAGGTGCTCTCGCTTCTCTAGCACCAACACTTTTAAGCCTTGCTGCTTCGCTTGATAAGCAGTTACAGCACCAAACAAGCCAGAACCAACAACTAATAAATCATACTGCATTAAATGCCTCGCACAAATGGCTTTTCATCTAGAGTAATAGTGGGGATTTCTAAATATTTTAGCTTACTCTCTTTAAGCAACCATACATCAATCAATCGCTCAGAAATAAAACCAAATACCCGCTGTTGATAGAGCGTTCTAGACTCCAAATCTAAGCGTTCTTCCAAAGCAAATAAAATAGGAAACAACCAAGCGCAGTAGCTATCAAATACATGTTTGGGAGCAATTAACATATTCAAGCCATGGTACTCTCCAGACGCCATGGCACTGTCAAAATAAACAAGTTCTTTGGGTGCTTTATCAGCGATAATATCTCTCACTACCATCAAATCGGCCAAATCATGGTGCTTACGATAGTGGGCTATAACACTAGACCCCAGTTTCATCGGGCGTGGCAAAATAATATCAACACCTTTGGCTAACTGGGCAAGCCACTGTTGTTGTTGATAAACCTTATCTTTGACAAGGTACTTAAAAATGCCACGGTACTCTTTATCCACAAAATATCGGCGGTAGTGAGAAATACCAACAATGTCGGTACTTTGCTGCTTCCATAGAGCATATAAGGCAGTAAGCTCGCAAAAATGCGGATTCTTAATAGCGATGTTGTCTGAAAAGCCCGCATCGTGCTGACTTTGCTTACTCATCGCTTCCCCTACATATATCGCTTCATATCCATCTGTTTGTGGGAGCGGAAACTCTTTATGGGAAACGACGTGCATTGTCATAATTATTCTCTTCGTACGGTAGGATTACTGTTGCCAATCCAAAATAACCTTACCGCTTTGTCCTGAGCGCATAGCATCAAAACCTTGCTGAAAATCGTCAACACTATAATGATGGGTAATGATTGGGCTTAAATCGAGGCCAGATTGTACCAAAGATGCCATTTTATACCATGTTTCAAACATTTCTCGGCCGTAAATACCTTTTATCACCAAGCCTTTAAAGATAACTTGGCTCCAATCAATGCCCATATCACTAGGCGGAATGCCCAGCATTGCCACTTTGCCACCATGGTTCATCAGCTCTAACATTGAGCTAAACGCACTAGGCACGCCCGACATTTCTAAACCTACATCAAAGCCTTCAGTCATTTTAAGCTCGGCCATAGTGTCTTTAAGTGAGTCCTTGGCAACATTCACCACTCGCGTCGCGCCCATTTTTTGGGCTAGATCCAAGCGATAGTCGTTCACATCGGTTACCACCACATGGCGCGCACCCACGTGTTTACAAATGGCCGCGGCCATTACACCAATCGGGCCGGCGCCGGTAATCAATACATCTTCGCCCACTAAATCAAACGACAAAGCACTATGTACCGCATTACCAAAAGGGTCAAAAATAGCGGCTAGGTCGTCACTAATCTCGTCGGGCAATTTAAAAGCGTTAACCGCAGGAATAACCAAGTATTCAGAAAAACAGCCGGTACGATTAACACCTACCCCAACGGTATTCCGGCACAAATGGGTACGTCCACCCCGGCAGTTACGGCAATGGCCACAGGTAATGTGCCCTTCGCCAGAAACGCGATCTCCTACCGAGAATCCGCGAACCTCTTGTCCAATATCCACCACTTCCCCGGCGTATTCATGGCCTATCACCATAGGCACTGGAATGGTTTTTTGTGACCATTCATCCCAGTTGTAGATGTGCACATCGGTACCGCAAATAGCCGTTTTATTTATCTTGATTAATAGATCGTTATGCCCAAGCTCTGGCATCTCAACCTGAGTCATCCAAATCCCGGGTTCTGTTTTTAACTTAGCTAAGGCTTTAATGCTCATTGGATCACCCCTAAGTCTTTACCCACTTCAATGAAGGCGGTAACTGCATGCTCTAACTGCTCATGTGAATGAGCGGCAGAAATTTGAGTACGGATCCGCGCCTGACCTTTAGGCACCACAGGAAAAGAAAAACCAATCACGTAAATACCACGCTCAAGTAGTTTGTCAGCAAAGGTGCTTGCCAGTTTAGCGTCGCCTAACATCACTGGAATTATGGCGTGGTCGGCACCTGCCAAAGTAAAGCCTGCTTGGCTCATCTCAGTTCTGAAGTACTCAACGTTATCCCAAAGCTGCTTACGCAGGGCATCGCCCTCAGCGAGTAGCTCCAACACTTTAAGAGAAGCACTAACAATGGCAGGCGCAAGAGAGTTTGAGAAAAGGTAAGGGCGAGAACGTTGGCGCAACCAATCGATCACTTCTTTCTTGGCCGAGGTAAAGCCGCCTGATGCGCCGCCCATGGCCTTGCCTAGGGTGCCGGTAATAATATCTACCCGCTGCATGACGTGATGATACTCATGTGTGCCGCGCCCATGCTCACCCACAAAACCCACCGCGTGAGAATCATCAACCATCACCATCGCATCGTACTTATCGGCTAAATCACAAATACCTGGCAAGTTGGCAATCACGCCGTCCATGGAGAACACCCCATCGGTGGCTATCAGCTTAAAACGCGCCCCCGCTTCATCGGCAGCTTCTAAGCATTGCTCAAGCTCCGCTAAGTCGTTGTTAGCATAGCGGAAGCGCTTAGCCTTACACAAACGTACTCCGTCAATAATCGAGGCATGGTTTAAGGCATCAGAAATAATCGCATCTTCTGGGCCTAGTAAGGTTTCAAAAAGCCCTGCGTTGGCATCAAAGCAAGAAGAATACAAAATGGTATCTTCCATGCCCAAAAACTCACTCAAGCCTTGCTCTAAGCGTTTATGAATATCTTGGGTACCACAAATAAAACGCACCGAAGCAGCACCAAAGCCATGGCTATCTAAGCCCGATTTGGCCGCCTCAATAAGAGCAGGGGAATTGGCTAAGCCCAAGTAGTTGTTAGCACAAAAGTTAACAACTTGGCCTTGTTCAACATCGATAGCGGCTTGCTGCTGCGAGTTAATCACTCGCTCATGCTTATATAAACCGTCATCTTTTACTTGTTGTAAGAGCTGAGAAATGTGTGCTGAGAAAGCGGCTGTCATGGCAAACCCTATTAAAATCCAGAATATTAGCTGAATTATAGTGTTTTATTTGGCAAATACAGCCTTAAATCTAAATTAAAAACTATTCACTGCGTTCAGCACATTTTACGTAATGTTGATGCAAATCTTGGTAGATGCTTTGCGACTCTTCAGTAAAGTAAGGCCGCAAGGTAAACAAGATTTTAAGTACCCCTTGATACAAGCGCGGCTTGGTGATTTCCCCACCTTTTAGCTGTGCACTTTGGTAGCCAATCCACGCACCAATAATAAACTTAACACTGTCGGCTAATTCAGCCATTATTGCGTCGTCGCCGCTTAGGAAGCGGCTCTCACGAAGCTGAAACAGAATATCTCGGCTCCAATTAGCTAACTCTAACTGTAAGCCTTGGTATTTCTCTTCCAATTCTGAGTCTCGCGCTAATAGTTCTAGTAAGTTGGCGTACATAAAACGAAAACGCCACATTAGCTCAAAACTGGCATCTAAGTACTGAGTTAAGTGCTCTAAGCTCAAACGTTGATCAGCGTGTGGCCGAAAGCTGTTTTCTAACTGAGCCACGTATAAATCGAAAATGCTGCGAATAATTTCTTGTTTGTTACTGAAATGGTAGTACAGGTTCCCAGGGCTAATGCCCAGCTCGGCGGCAATATGATTGGTGGTTATTTGTCGTTCACCGCGCTCGTTGAAGAGTTTTAGAGAAGTATGAATTATTTTATCTTTAGTTTTCATTTGGCTAAAAAGTTCTCAATGATATTACGTTGATACCTGCAAACGCTGCCAAAATCCAGTTTTTATTAGCTAGATTCAACTGGAGGCACAATTGCTATTCCCCTCGCCACAGCATAAAATCCTTAGATTAACGGCAATTTACGGAATGGCAGTATTATGATTATCGTAACAGGTGGCGCAGGCTTTATTGGCGCAAACATTGTAAAAAGTCTCAACGAACAAGGCCATAATGACATCATTGTGGTGGATGATCTCAAAGACGGCACTAAATTCGTCAATTTGGTTGACCTAGAAATCGCTGACTACCTTGATAAAGACGACTTCATAGCGCGTATCGTTTCTGGCGAAGATATTGGCGCCGAGTACGGCCAAAAAATTGAAGCCATATTCCATGAAGGTGCTTGTTCTGCCACAACAGAGTGGGACGGCAAGTACATGATGGAAAACAACTATGAGTACTCAAAAGAGTTACTGCATTACTGTTTAGACCGTCGCATTCCATTCTTATATGCTTCTTCTGCCGCCACTTATGGCGATACCGAGATTTTTAAAGAAGAGAAGCAATACGAAGGGCCGCTTAATGTATACGGTTACTCAAAGCTGCAGTTTGATAACTATGTACGCTGCTTGTTGCCAGAAATCGATTCTCAAGTGGTTGGGTTTCGTTACTTCAATGTGTACGGTCCTCGTGAGCAACACAAAGGCAGCATGGCCAGCGTGGCTTTCCACTTAAATAACCAAGTAAATGATGGGCAAAACCCCAAATTATTTGAAGGTTATGACGGCTATGGCAACGGCGGACAAAGCCGCGATTTTGTTTACGTTGGTGACGTGGTGAAAGTAAACCTATGGTTCTGGAAAAACCCAGATCAAAGCGGAATTTTCAACCTAGGCACTGGCCAAGCAGAACCATTCCGTGCGGTAGCAGAAGCGGTAATCAACTATCACCAAAAGGGTGAAATTGAATACATTCCGTTCCCAGATCACCTAAAAGGCCGCTACCAAAGCTTTACTCAAGCGAATATCGACAAGCTACGCGCAGCTGGTTATGCAGAACCATTTAAAGACGTTGCCCAAGGGGTAGCTGAATACATGGCCTGGCTAAACAAGTAATATCAAAAATACTCAAGGGGCGATAAGCCCCTTTTTAACATAGGTTGTTAATGAAAATTTTGGTGGTAGGCCCATCTTGGGTAGGCGACATGGTAATGTCGCAAAGCTTGTACAAAACACTTAAACAATTGCACCCAAAAGCGCAATTGGATGTATTAGCGCCAGATTGGTGTCGCCCCATGCTAGAGCGGATGCCTGAAGTAGATAATGCATTGCGCATGCCCTTAGGCCACGGTGATTTGCAGCTAACAACACGTTGGAAAATAGCCCGAGAACTAAAGCAAAATAACTATGATTGGGCCATTACCCAACCTAACTCTCTAAAATCTGCGTTAATTCCTTGGTTTGCAGGCATAAAACAGCGAACTGGCTGGAAAGGCGAAAGCCGCTACGGCCTGCTTAACGATCTGCGCAGCAACAAGCAAGATTTTCCGCTGATGGTGGAGCGTTATGTATCGCTGGCTCATCCTAAAGCGTCGATGCAATCGGCGGCTGTTCTACCCGCTTATTTGCACCCTCAGCTAAAAGCCAACCAAGCCAATCAACAACAGGCTTTGGCTCAGCTTGAATTAAACACAGAGCAGCCAATATTGGCCTTATGCCCGGGGGCGGAATTTGGCCCCGCAAAGCGTTGGCCAGAACAGCACTACGCTAAAGTTGCCAGTCATTGGATTGAACAGCGTAAGGGTCAGGTATGGATTTTTGGTTCTGATAAAGACCGAGCAGTGGGTACGCAAATCATCGAGCATGTACCTCAGGAGCTACAGCAACACTGCCACAACCTTGCCGGCAAGACCAAACTGGCAGAAGCCATCGACTTAATGGCACTAGCCACTTTGGCAGTAAGTAATGACTCAGGTTTAATGCACATCGCCGCGGCTTTAGAGCTGCCCTTAATCGCCGTTTATGGCTCGTCGTCACCAAAGTACACGCCACCTCTGACTGAAAACACAGCTATATTGCATACTGATATAGATTGCCGCCCGTGCTTTAAAAAGACCTGCCAGTTCGGCCACTTAAAATGCTTAACCGAGCTAGCGCCTGAGCAAGCAATTTTAGCTATTACTAAACTACTGACTTAGTTACACTTACTTTATTTACTGTTATCGAGAGCCCTATGAGCGCAAAGCCTCCGGTTATATCAATAGTTTGCCCCTGCTTTAACGAGCAAGAATCCGTGGGTTTATTCATCGATACCATGCTGCCAGAGCTCGAAAAAACCGAGCTTAGTTTCGAGATTATTTTTATTAACGACGGTAGTCGCGATAACACCTTATCCACACTCAAAGATTTGCAAAAACGACATGCTGGGATAAGAGTCATTAACCTTGCGCGCAATTTTGGTAAGGAAGCAGCGCTTACCGCAGGGATAGATTTATCTAAAGGCCAAGTGATTGTGCCTATTGATGTTGACCTACAAGATCCACCCGAGCTGATTCATGACTTTATCCGGGAATGGAACAATGGCTACGATGTTGTTGTAGCAAAACGGGTTGATAGAACCAGTGATAGTTTTGCCAAGAAGCTCAGCGCCGAATTGTTCTATAAATTTCACAATCGAATATCTCACGTAAAAATTCCGGTTAACGTTGGTGACTACCGACTAATGACTCGTAGAGTTGTCTCTGCCATTCAACAAATGCCTGAAAACCAACGTTTTATGAAAGGCATCTTCTCTTGGGTTGGCTTTAAAACAAAAATTGTTGAATATAAACGAGACCCTAGAATTGCCGGCGAAACCAGCTTTAATGGCTGGAAGCTGTGGAACTTCGCCCTAGAAGGCATCACTAGCTTTAGTACTGCTCCGCTGCGTATTTGGCTTTATATCGGTTTAGCCATTTCGACACTAGCATTTGTATATGGCAGTGCCATTGTTATCAAAACCCTATTGTTTGGTATCGACGCTCCTGGTTATGCATCGCTAATTACTATTATGCTATTTTTAGGCGGGGTACAGTTAATTGGCTTAGGTGTGCTAGGTGAGTATATTGGCCGTTTGTTTATGGAGTCGAAACGACGCCCCATTTACATTGTGGAAGAAGACAACTAAGCATGTCTAACTTAATAACAAGGTTATTCAGTCTTCGCATTGCACGCTACGGCCTTACTGGCGGTATTGCTACCGCAATTCACTTTTTTTTAGCCCTAGCTGTCTTAGAATACTGGCCACAAGCTTTTGCTGTAGCTAACTTTATCGGCTTTAGCTTAGCCTTTATTTTTTCTTACCTATTGCAAACTTGTTGGGTATTTCAGCATCAGCCTTCACTAAACAATGCCTTACGTTTTTTTGTGGTGCAAGCCTCTGCCTTATGCTTATCAATCTGGCTTTCATCCTTACTCAACGATTTTTCGGATATTATTAAAGTTGCGGTGGTTATTGTTTTACTGCCTCTTGTTACCTTTATTATCCACCGCTGCTGGACATACTCCCAAGCAGAAGCCCAGAAATCTTAACTAACCAACAGAGCTCAATCGTGTATTTAAACCAACAAATAGAAAAACATTTTACTCTGATTTACTGGTCTATCTTTGTTAGCTCTGTTGGCTTGTTACTGCTATATGCAAGCAACCAAATCCTCACCGGTGACCAAACTCAGATGTTATTAAAAGGGTATTTGGGGGCTTACCACGGAACTTGGTTAAGCTACGGTAATGCAGCTAGTGTAGTGGGTAATGTACCTGGCTCTTTATCAGCCTTGTTGGTGGGCTTACCCCTACTAATATGGGACTCTCCTTGGTCACCGATGCTGTTGCTACCCATCATTCGTTTAATGTCGTTCTTCCTGTTCGACCATGTAATTAAACAATGCTTTAGCCCTGTAGTGAGAATCAGCTTTGCTGTACTTTACCTATTAAGCCCTTGGTTTCTATTCGACAGTCTTATCTATAACCCCGCGTATCTTTGTTTCTTTGCTGGGCTGCATTGCTGGTCTGCCTTCAAAATGCGCCAGAGCAGCTCATTCATTTACGGCTTTCTTCATGTCGTAGCTATTGGCTTAGCCATGCAAATTCACTACTCATGGCCAATATTGGCGGCAATGTCAGCTTACCTTTATTATCGCGGCATCATTAAAATAAACTGGTGGGGTATAGTTGCCGGCGGCTTAGCTGTATTAGCCAGTCTAGTTCCCTATTTAATGGAAGTTTTCCACAACCCTGCAATTCAAGGCCAAGACAGCGACCGTTATATCGGCTGGGGTGCAGTAAATGTTTACCCCGTGCTCAAAGCTGCCCTTTACTGGCTGCGCTATAGCTCTTTTCTTTTCACTAATCGCATTATTGTCGATGCCAATTTTCTTTGGCTCACCGATATAGAATGGTTAAGAACTGTCGTTGATTACATTTGGCAAGCAGTACTCTTTACGGTGGGTGGCATTACCGTCATTTGTGCCTGGGTGGTAAATAAAAAAGCCTGGAAGGTAATCAAACCTCATTGGCGAAGCAGACAGGCACTCAATTTAACTGCTTCAGATTGGTTAATGCATTACGCATTTTCTGCGTTCTTAGGCATTATTGTTTCTGCAATGCTCTCTCCAATTATTTTTTCTTATTGGCATTTGATTATCGCCTTTGCTTTCGCCCTATTTCCAGTGCTGTACTACGCTGAGTATTGGCAACAAAAAAGACCCGAAAGGCTCGCTAAAATTACAGCTATTGTTGCCGCCTATTTCTTAGTTGTTAACCTCGTCGCCAGTCATGACAGCAACAAGTACACTTATCTAATTGGCTATCAAGAACAGGTTGAAGCTTATTTAGAAGAGCAAGGTTTGTCTTTAAAAGATCTGGTGGAAGAGAACCAACATAACTAGATGATAATGCGCATTCTATACAACATTTTGCTAGTGGTAGTTTTGCCCTTGGCGATATACAAACTTTACTGGCCGCGAGCTGGCAAGCCGTCGGTAGGCAAGCGTTGGCCAGAGCATTTTGGATTGAGTAAAAAAGTATCAGCGGTTGATGTATGGTTGCATGCTGTGTCCGTCGGTGAAGTATTAGCGGCCATTCCTTTAATTACTCAATTGAAGCAGCAGCAACCGCAACTCAATATATTACTGACTACCACTACCGCTACAGGTGCTGAGCAAGCCCAATCCAAACTGGCGGATTTAGTCATTCATCGCTATGCACCTTTTGATCTATGGCCGTGTACTCGCTGGTTTCTGCATTTACATAAACCCAAGCAGCTGTGGATTATGGAAACAGAATTGTGGCCAAATTGGCTACAGCTTTGTCAAAACCAAAACATTCCGGTATCGCTTATCAATGCCCGTATGTCACAACGCTCTTGTCAGCGCTATTTGCGCTTCAAAGGCTTTAGTCAGCGCTTGTATGGTCAATTAGGGCAGGTATTGGCGCAACATCAGGATGACGCACAGCGCTTTAATCAATTGGGAGTTGCAGCCGCCAACTTGGTGGTAACCGGCTCGATAAAATACGACCTGCCCGATACCCATGCCATACAGCAACAAGCAGAGCAACTTCGCCCCAGCTTGTTTAGTGAGCGCCTAATATGGATTGCCGCCAGTACCCACAAAGGTGAAGACGAGCTAGTACTTGAGGTGATGCAGCAAGTTCGCAAGCAGCTTCCCGACAGTTTATTAATATTAGTGCCGCGACACCCTGAACGCTTCGACCAAGTGGCCGAATTAATTGCTGCCAATGGCTTTGATTGCGCGCGTCGCAGCCAACAACAAAGTCCCGCTGCAAAAGATGCAGTTTATTTAGCCGACACTATGGGCGAGATGCTGTTGATGTATGCTTGCTCTGATGCCGCTTTCATCGGTGGTTCCTTGGTGCCCGTGGGTGGACATAATTATTTAGAAGCTGCTGCATTAGGTTTGCCCTGCATGGCTGGCGAACATGACTTTAACTTTTCAGATATAAGCCAACAGCTGCAAGCCTGCGGCGCGCTTAAGCTTAGCGCTGATACAGAGCAACTGGCCAATTGGCTTAAAGCGTGGTTAAGCAGCGCTGAAGAGCGCAACAAAGCCGGGGACGCAGGCTTGTCTATTGTTAAGCAAAACCAAGGCGCTTTAGCGCGCAGCCTAGCAGCGCTTTTAAACTAAAGCGCTTGTTGATAACAAGCCAAAAAATACTGCCAGTCAGACTCGAGCCAATGGCAGTAACCAGGCTTTGCCTGCTCTTTTTCTAAAGAACGGTAAAAACGAGCAATGTTAGCTTGCTGCCATTTTTTTCTCGGTCGACAAATTCGGCCATTATCAAAATCAATTAACCAAACACGTTGCTGGTCATCAACCATGATGTTACGTAAGTTGAGGTCGGCATGATAAACCCCAGCCCGATGAAACTGCGCAATGGTCTCAGCAATTTTTTGCCATAAATTTAAAGGGAGTCGGCGCTCGCTAAGCAACTTAGCCAGATCTTTAGCGCCACTTATACGCTCCAAAATCAAATCCGCTTGGAAGCTCAAACCTTTGCGTTTAACTCTACCGGCAATGGGTACTGGGGCTGGAAGCTCAAGCGCTTGTAACTTCATCAACAGTGAGAACTCTTTCCACACTCGAGTGCGCTGAAGGCTGGAATACAAATAGCGGTCATTACTCAATTTAGCGACTAAACCACCACGATGATAGTGGCGTAATACAAACTCTCGGTGCTCAAAACGAAAAAACAGGGTTTTACCTCGGCCCATAGCTTGGCCTACCACCGCTCTATTTTGTTGCCAATGTCGGGGCTCAAAATAAGCATCACTTACCTGCTGCCATACTGCCGGATTATAGAATAGCCAGCCGTCAGCGGTTTTCTGTTTTTCAATCTGCATAGTTATCGCTTGTGAAACAAATCTCAGCAATTTTACAACGCAAGCTGCAAAAAGCATAATACTTAAGAAAATCCGCCACTTTTGCCAAAATGACCAAGCAGCAAACCACCTTAAAAGTCTGTATTTTACGCCTATCAGCTATCGGCGATGTCTGTAATGCTCTGGCTGTGGTTCAGCAACTTCAAAACAGCTACCAACATGTCGACATTACCTGGGTATGTGGCAAAGCAGAAGCACAGTTATTAGCTGCCTTCAGCAATATAAAACTGCTTGTATACGATAAAAAAGATGGCTTAAAAGGCATGCTCGCTGTTAAACGAGAGCTTAAAGGCCAGCAATTTGATGTTTTGCTACACATGCAAGCCGCGTTGCGTGCCAGCTTGCTAAGCTGCTGTATTCCCGCAAAACGTAGAATTGGTTTTGACAAAAGCCGCGCTAAAGATGGTCAGTGGCTATTTACTAACGAAAAGATTGCTCCGGCTAATTCTGCTCATGTATTAGATGGCTTTTTACAGTTTCTATTGCCGCTGGGAGTAGCTATTCAAGCCCCAAGTTGGCAAGTGCCACTTTCTCCAGCAGACCAACAAACCGCGAAACAATTGCTAGGCCGTTCTGGTAAGCATATCGTGATCTGTCCGGCCGCTAGCAAAGCCTATAAGAATTGGACCTTGCAAGGTTATGCAGGCATCGCCCAATACGCGCTTGAGCAGGGCTACCAAGTGAGTTTAATAGGTAGTCCGGCTAACAATGAGGTCGCTCTAAGCGAGCAAGTTAATCAAGCCTGCCAAGGCAAGTTAAACAACCTTTGTGGAAAAACCAGCTTAAGCCAGCTTTGGGCACTCATTGCCCAAGCAGATCTGCTAATATCGCCAGATACTGGCCCAGCTCATATGGCGGTAGCAGCAAATACGCCGGTTTTAGGGCTGTATGCTCACCACAATCCACAACGCACTGGTCCTTATAATTATCGAGATTACGTAGTGAGCGTGTGGCAGCAATTGATTGAAAAAGAACAAGGCAAACCTGCTGCTCAACTTAGTTGGCGCAGTAGGGTTAAAGATCCCAATGCTATGCAATACATCACCCTTGATGCGGTGATTGAGATGTTTGAATTTATAAAAAAAGAGCAACAATTATGAGTGCACGCCAAGCTAGCATTAGCGCAATTATCATTACTAAAAATGAACAAGACAGCCTAAAAGATTGCCTTGAAAGCTTAACTTGGGTCGACCAAATTGTAGTTGTGGACTCTGGCAGCACCGACGGCACCGTAGAGCTTGCCAAACAATATACTCAAGATGTTTACAGCAACCCTGACTGGCCGGGCTTTGGTAAACAAAAACAACTAGCGCAAAGCTATGCCAGTGGTGATTGGATTCTGGCTGTAGATGCTGATGAGCGCATTGATGAAACCCTGCGCAATAACATCCAAGCCATGCTAGAAAACCCACCAAGTAATACTGTGTTCAATCTAAATGAACTCACTTGGGTATTTGGCCGTTTTCTTAAGCATTCAGGTTGGTATTATCGACATATTCGCCTTTACCCGCGCGAGCTCACTACTTACAACGACAACCTTGTCCATGAGTCGGTGCTGGTGCCAGAGGGTTGCCAAATTGCCGAACTAGACGGCGATATCTTGCATTACTCCTATAAAAACATTGAGCACTACTTAGTAAAGTCGGCGGGTTATGCCAAAGCTTGGGCAGACCAACGCGAAGCCAGAGGTAAACGTGCAAGCTTGGGCCAAGGAATATTGCATGCGATTGGCTGTTTTTCAAAAATGTACTTGCTCAAACGCGGCTTTTTAGATGGTAAAGCAGGCTTTTTGATTGCCTTGCTGTCGGCGCATTCAACCTTTGTTAAATACGCCGATCTATGGGCGCGGGAAAACGACAGCCACTACAAGAAGTAGGCTTACTGGAGTTTAAGTTCTTCCAGTAATTTAGCAGCATCTATAGCGGCTAAATCCGTCACGTTGACTGCATGTTCACCTAAGCAGCCATATTGCGCCACATTGGTCACAGTAAACAAACCTACGCAATAAGCGCCAGCAGTGCTTGCTAAGTGCAAGGGGCCGGTATCGCCACAGAAAAACAATGGCACTTGTTGTAAAAATGCCGCTAGTTTTCTTAAGTCACCGTTGGAATAGGTGAACTCTGCCTCCGCCAATGGCGCTGTAACATCGGGGCTCAATATCTCGATGATATTCACTTCACCAGCATAGTGTTGGCTAAACTTAGCTATCAAGGTCTGCCAATCTTTATCGGCTATTACCTTAGCCCCGCGAGCACCACGAAAATAGGCCAAGCTTGGTTTTGCTTGATTCTCGCCTAATAAAGCCTGCAATTGCTTGCGTGCCTCCTGCTGCTCTTGCTCGCTTAAGACTAATCGAGTGAAATATTGGCTAGGGGCTTTTTGATGTAGCTCTTCTAATAGCTCCATACAACCCAAAGCATAGTGTTTATATCGCTTGGTTTGCTTAAAGGTATGGCTGCACACTGCTTGATTAGCTTTGTCTTGAAAGGCAAATACATTTTTAGCAGTTACTAACGCGCTAACAATTCGGTCACTTGAACCACTGTAAGGAATCAACACCACATCGTAAACTTGCTTACGCAATTGACGCATAGTGGAAATAAAGTTAGTTATAGTTTTTAGGCCGAATTGCGAATAATGAATTTTGCTTAGACCTAGATTTTCAAACACCTGCCCTTGCCAAGGATCGGTTAACAACAGTTCAACCTCGGCGTTTGGGTACATTTCGATAACTTTATTTACGTAAGGCAATAAAAAAAACATATTACCGATGCGCTTGTTATTGCGCACAATCAACACTCGTTTTACCTGCTGAGGTTCAAGCATTTCCTGCTGACGCCCCTTACGACCTCCGAGCATTTTTAGAAAAGCGACTTCTAAAGCCACAGAATGATTGCGCCGTTTAGCGTCAAACTGGCGCAGTGCTGTTCGTATTTTTTTTATTAAGCTCATCGTCTTATTCTGCTATTTCTTTTGCCTGCAGCTTTTGCCACCACAAGTTAATTTTAACCGCTGAGTCACTCACATTAATCAAACTCATATCTTCTTGAGTTAGCTCGCCTGCCGGCGGCGAGAAAGAAATATGTCGGCCTTGGCTATTAAGCGGCTGCCAACGCAGTGGTGTTGCGCTGCGACGGCTGGGGAAAAACCCTACGGTTGGCACATCTAAAGCACCAGCAATATGCAGCGGCCCAGTTGAGCCGGCTATAAACACATCCGCACAGGCTAATACTTCACAAAAAGTTTTTAGCCCCTCTTCAGAATAATAGAGCTGATTAGCCACTTCGGCGGTATCCAACTGATTAACTAAGTCCTGCGCGGCAATTAACTCGCCTGGCCCTGCAGTAACCACAAAATGCAGCTCAGGTTTAAGCTTAGCCAAGCAATCGATCAAGCTAAAGTACTGCTCAATGCTTAGATTATTTGCCGAACCACCACTACCAATGTGTACCATTGCTAAAGATTTATCTTCCAACTCGGCAAACTCTGCTTGCTTACGCCTGGTAACTTGTTCAGCACTAAACTGTAAATAAGGTGGGCTAGGCTCAAGCGGTTCTACTTGCAGCTTGGCTAAAAAAGCGCGAGTCAGCTCCAAATTGTATTCAAATTCAGGTTTACGAGACTGAGAGCGACGCTGTTTTACTCGATGGTTATACAAAAACTGAGCGAGCTTAGTGGCTGGAGCACAACGTAATTTAATACCAGCACGCGCGCCTAACCAAGCGTTACGCATGGTCGAGAACAAACATAAATAGCCATCAAAGTGCTGTTGCTTCACTTCATTAAGCAGTGCTGTTTGTTCGCCAGCATCACCATTAGCTCCGCAATCAATAATCACCTTATCAATCCAAGGGCAAAGCTCTGCAAGAGGAGCGGTATAGCTAGGCACCAAAGCACTTATCTGACAATTTGGTAACGAGGCTTTTAGCAAAGCAAAGCTAGGCCACGCCAGCATAAAATCGCCAATTTTGTCGTTTCGCACAACCAACAGTTTTTGCATGTGTTTATCTCTATAATTAAGCCTGCGCATTGTGACCAATCTTGCACTCGGGCTCAAGAATTTTCCCCAAGCCTGTGAGCCAGTTAGCTCAAGTGGCCTAAGTACATCTTGTACTCTAGGTTTTAACAGGATTTATCGCGAATACCTGTATCTTCTGAAAGCTGAGGTTATAATCCAGCTAACATTAATTTTTGGCATAGCTACATGACAACTCGGGTAATTTATCCTGGCACCTTTGATCCAGTGACCAACGGCCATAGCGATTTAATCCAACGCGCGGCTCGCATGTTCGACACCGTAATTGTGGCGGTTGCCGCTAGCCCTAGTAAACAACCTTTGTTTAGCTTAGAAGAGCGGGTTAAGTTGCTGGAACAAGCCATTAGTGCCAATACCAATATTGAAGTGATTGGTTTTACCGGCCTATTGGTAGATTTAGCTAAACAACAAAATGCCAACGTATTGTTGCGTGGACTGCGCACCGGTTCCGACTTTGAATATGAGATGCAACTGGCCGATATGAACCGCCAGCTGGATCCCAACCTAGAAAGTGTATTTCTAACGCCAGGCGAGGGGGTAAGTTTTATTTCCTCCACCCTAATTAAAGAAGTAGCAAAGCATGGCGGTGAAATAGAGCGTTTTGTTGCACCACATGTTGCCCAAGCCGTCAGCGAAAAGCTCGCTAAATAAAAGAGCTAGCGCTGACAATGCGGACAAAAGAAGGTATTGCGCTGGCCAATGCGTAATGCCTTAATCAACTCCCCGCAAGTATCACAAGCTTCGCCTTCTCGGCCATATACCGCTAAGGTTTGCTTAAAATAGCCTGGCTTGCCATCGGCATTGGTAAAATCTTTAAGGCTGGTGCCGCCTTGTTCTATAGCTTCCGCCAATACTTGTTTGATGTTGTCGGTAAGCAGCTCTAGGCGCACTTTGCTTACTTTGTTGGCAGCACGTTTAGGGTGGATGCCAGTTCTAAACAAAGCCTCGTTGGCATAAATGTTACCTACGCCCACCACCACTTTGTTATCCATAATAAACTGCTTAACCGCCACACTGCGCTTGCTGGCTTGTTCAATTAAATACTTAGCTGAGAACTCATCGTGCAAGGGCTCTGGCCCCAAGTTAACCAGTAAATTATGCTGCTCAATCGGTAGCTGACTAAACAAAACACAGCCAAAACGGCGTGGGTCATTTAACCTAAGTACTTTACCGTTAGCCAATTCAATATCTACATGATCATGCTTTTCGGCTGCTAGACCTTGCTCAACAATCCGTAAGCTGCCAGACATACCTAAGTGAATTAGAATATGGCCGGCCTCGGTTTCCAACAGTAAATACTTAGCCCGCCGCGTTACCGACAAAATAGCTAAACCCACACAGCACTGGATCAACTCTGGCACCGGCCAACGCAACTTAGCTTGGCGAACCACAATTTTGCTAATCACTTGATTATTGATGTGCGGACTAATGCCGCGGCGGCTGGTTTCTACCTCGGGTAACTCAGGCATCGGAAGCGCTCACAGTTGGGAAAAGGGCGTGGTAGCTGTCGCTATCTACTTTTAATAATTGGCCTTGCCAGTTGGTTATCCAATACTGTTGATTAAGGCTAAATAAGGTGAGTTCTAAGGGCGTTGCAGAATTTGCTAAGTAAACCAGTATGGTTTGGCTACTCGCAGCGCCACCTATAGCGTTCTGCCAAGGTTCAAGATGAATATGCAACCATGCATCAATAAGTGCAACCGGGCGTTCTAGAGGCGGCTCACTGCGCCATTGAGTACCAACTCGCTCTATCACTACATCGGGCAGCTCAATACGTAAAATAGTCGCTCCCTGCGGCAATAACTGGCCAACGGCCATTTGCTCGTTTGGGGCAGCTTGCTCATTCATTTCAACGTATTTGAAAATCAAAATCATCGAGGCAACAGCAAATATGATGATGTTATTCCAGCCTCTGCGGCTCATTTTCATCGAGATTCTCCTTTAATTAGGAGCATCATAAGCGGGAAGTCTTTGGCGAGTAAAGGGCACAACATTGGTGTTACCACTAAAAAACAGGCAAAAAAAAGCCCAGCCTAAGCTGAGCTTCTTTACATCAAAGCCAAAATCTATTTGATTTTGCCTTCTTTGTACATAACGTGCTGACGAACAACAGGATCAAATTTTTTGATTTCCATTTTCTCAGGCATGTTACGTTTGTTCTTATCAGTGGTGTAGAAGTGACCAGTGCCAGCTGATGAGTTCAAACGAATTTTTTCGCGAATACCTTTAGCCATTTTTTAGCTCCTTATACCTTCTCACCACGACCACGCATCTCAGCTAAAACAGCGTCGATACCTTTTTTGTCGATGATGCGCATACCTTTAGTAGATACGCGTAATTTAACAA
Organism: Agarivorans sp. Alg241-V36; assembly: GCF_900537085.1. Taxonomy (NCBI): domain Bacteria; kingdom Pseudomonadati; phylum Pseudomonadota; class Gammaproteobacteria; order Alteromonadales; family Alteromonadaceae; genus Agarivorans; species Agarivorans sp. Alg241-V36. The sequence goes on from NZ_UNRE01000001.1 coordinate 114,078, forward strand.
AACGTTTCTCAGTCTCAACCCAAAAACGGTGAGATTGAAGGTTAGGCAAAAAACGACGACGAGTGCGGTTTTTTGCGTGCGATACGTTGTTACCAACAGCTGGTTTCTTACCAGTAACTTGGCATACTCTAGACATGTCAGTCTTCTCCAAATATGTACTTCTGCTCGAGCATCTGTTCATGCCCCGTTAGGCCGTCGCCCGGGACGACAGAAAGGCCGCATTTTATACAGGAAATAGAACCCTAGATCAACTAAAAATTGAACAAAGATCAGATCCAACCGCGCTCGGCGAAAGACACAGTCTCTCCACAGCCGACGACAACATGGTCTAAAACTCGCACATCAATCAGCGCTAAGGCCTTGATTAATTTGGTAGTAATTTGCTTATCAGCCAAACTTGGCTCTGCCACACCCGAGGGGTGATTATGGGCAAATATTACTGCAGCAGCATTTTTTTCTAATACTCGCTGTACCACCACCCGTGGATAAACACTGGCGGCATCAATCGTTCCGAAAAATAGCGGCGCGAATTGTAACACTCGATGCTGATTATCCAATAGCAATATTGCAAATACTTCGCGTTGTTGGTGAGATAATTCCATAGAAAGGTAGTTTTTTGCCGATTCGGCGCTATCTAAGACACTATTTTCACTTATATCGGCCAGCAAATAACGTCGACTCATTTCAATTGAGGCATGTAATTGTGCGAATTTAGCGCTACCCAAACCTTTTTCAGCACAAAACTGTTGATGATCGGCGGCCAATACCGCGCGCAAGGAACCAAATTGGGCTAATAAGTGCTGGGCTAAACTCACTGCATCTAATCCGGCACAGCCTACCCGCAAAAAAATCGCCAGCAATTCGGCATCACTTAAACTTTGGGCACCACTATTTAGTAGCTTTTCTCTTGGCCGCTGTTCGGCCGGCCAATCACAAATTGCCATACATTCTAATAACTAATGAATCAATAAAATCAAGCGTAGTCGAAACTGCTTGCTTGTGTATGCGGAGATCTTAAGTTTTGTGATAGGCTTGCCGATATCAAACTGAGATTATCGAAGCGGTATCAGCATGTTAACGGGAAAGAAGATTCTACTCGCGATTACAGGCGGGATTGCGGCATATAAAATGCCAGAGTTGGTGCGTCGCCTAAAAGAGCAAGGCGCAGAAGTAAAAGTGGTAATGACCAAACACGCCACCCACTTTATTACACCCTTAACGCTGCAAGCAGTCTCTGGAGAGCCTGTAGGTTTAGAAGTGGTCGACCCTGCTCAAGAAGCATCCATGGGTCACATCGCCTACGCTAAATGGCCAGACTTAGTATTAATGGCGCCCGCTACCGCCAATAGCATTGCTAAATTTACTCACGGTTTGGCCGACGAATTAGTTAGCACCTTAATGCTTGCCACAGCCGCGCCCATTGCCATAGCACCAGCAATGAATCAGCAAATGTACCAAGCACCTGCCACTCAAGCCAATTTAAGCCTGCTTAAGCAACGCCAAGTGCATATTTGGGGCCCAGCCCAAGGTGAACAAGCCTGTGGCGATGTAGGCCCGGGCAGAATGCTAGAGCCAGCTCAATTGCTAGCCCACATTAATGAATTATTTGCTCCTAAAGCGCCTTTGCTAAAAGGCGTAAATGTAATGATAAGTGCCGGTCCTACTCGCGAAGCGATTGATCCAGTGCGTTATATAAGCAATCACAGCTCGGGTAAAATGGGCTTTGCGCTGGCCAATGCTGCCGAGCAGCTTGGTGCTAACGTAACTGTAATATCGGGCCCAGTGAACTTAACAACGCCAGCTGGCGTAACTAAGGTGGCGGTAAACACCGCCCAAGAAATGCTCGACGCTGCACTAGAGCACGTAGCAAGCTGCAACATTTTTATCGCCTGTGCGGCAGTCGCCGATTACCGCGTAGCTGATGTTGCCGAGCAAAAAATCAAGAAAACCGATGACAGCGATGAAATGCAGTTACGTTTGGTAAAAAATCCAGATATTGTAGCCACCATTGCTGGTTTAGCGAATAAACCCTTTACCGTGGGTTTTGCTGCAGAAACGCAAGACGTAGCACATTACGCACAAGATAAAATGGCGCGAAAAAACCTAGACATGATCGCCGCCAACGACGTATCAAAGCCCGAACAAGGCTTTAATAGTGAACAAAATGCCCTGTCGGTATTTTGGCCAACTGGCCATCAGCAATTAGACCTCGCTGATAAATCAGAACTGGCACAACAACTCATGGCATTAATTGCCAAGCAGTACGCTGCACAATAATTAAAAAACAAAAAATGAAACAAATAGCACTAAAAATACTAGACCAAAGAATTGGCACTACTTTTCCAATGCCAGAATACGCGACACCAGGCTCAGCAGGCATGGATTTACGCGCCTGCTTAGACCAAGCCATAACATTAGCGCCGGGCCAAACCGAGCTAATTCCTACCGGCTTAGCGATTCACATTGCCGATTCTACTCTTGCTGCCACCATTTTACCGCGCTCTGGCCTTGGCCATAAGCACGGCATTGTACTGGGTAACCTAGTTGGACTTATCGACTCCGACTACCAAGGACAATTAATGGTGTCGTGCTGGAATCGCGGACAAAGCACTTTTACTATCGAGCCCGGCGAGCGCATTGCCCAACTGGTATTTGTACCCGTGGTGCAAGCCAGCTTCGAGATTGTAGAAGACTTTGCCGCAAGCCAGCGTGGTGAAGGTGGATTTGGCCATTCCGGCACAAAGTAAACGGTTCTCAAGTAGTACGCTAATAGACTAATAAAAAGGATTACCATAACAATGGCGGGAAAACCAAAAAGCAATCGCCGCGAACAAATTCTACAGGCGCTCGCGCGCATGTTAGAAACCAGCCACGGACAGCGCATCACCACAGCGAGCCTTGCTAAAGAAGTAGGCGTATCAGAGGCCGCTCTGTATCGTCACTTTCCTAGTAAAGCTCGCATGTTTGAAGGCTTAATTGAGTTCATTGAAGAAACCTTGCTGTCGCGCATTAACCTGATTCAAGAAGAACAAAAAGATACCTTAAACCGCTGTCAGCACATACTCATGCTGTTACTGGGTTTTGCCGAGCGCAACCCAGGCTTAAGCCGCATACTAACCGGCGATGCCTTGCAGGGTGAGCACGAGCGCTTGCGTGCCAGAGTCAGCATTTTGTTCGACAAAATTGAAGTACAACTTAAACAAGTATTACGTGAGCGCAGGCTACGTGAAGGGCAAGGCTTTTTAATTGAAGAGAACAGCCTCGCCACTTTGTTATTGGCCTACACCGAAGGGCGCATTAGCCAATACGTACGCAGTGAATTTAAGTTAGAACCTACCGCACAATTTGATACTCACTGGGGCTTTTTAAAGCAGCAGCTAGTGCAAAGCTAAGCACCTAAAAGGCCTGCTAAATCCCTCGGCAGGCCTTAAGTCTTTCTGTAAAAAATCTAGACACTTGTTTGTATTAAAAAAGCTGCTAAATTTGTAGCTAATTTCACCCCATAACAAGGCGTAACACATGGACGTATTTACCGAAGGTACCAGTTGGTTTGAGAACAACCAAGACCTACTAATGCAGTATGCAATCAACATTGCTGCTGCCATTGCCATTTTGTTTGTTGGTATGATCGTAGCGCGCGTATTAGCGTCAAGCGTAGAAAAACTAATGAACGCCCGTAAGCTTGACTCAACCATTAGCCACTTTGTTGGCTCAATGGTGAAATACATCATCATTGCCTTTGTAATTATTGCTGCGCTATCACGTATCGGCATTCAAACCGCATCGTTTGTAGCGATTATTGGTGCTGCAGGCTTAGCGGTTGGTTTAGCCTTACAAGGCTCTCTCTCTAACTTTGCTGCAGGCGTACTTATTATTGGCTTCCGTCCATTTAAAGCGGGTGATTTTGTAGAAATTGCGGGTACTGCTGGCTCGGTAGCATCAGTGCAAATCTTCACTACCGTGTTAAAAACACCAGACAACAAGCAAATTGTGGTGCCAAATGGCTCGGTATTAGGCGGCAACATTGTTAACTATTCTACCCATCCAACTCGCCGTATAGATTTGGTAGTCGGTGTAAGCTACAACGCCGATTTAGCGAAAACTAAAGCAATACTACGCGAAGTATGTGAAGCAGATTCTCGCGTATTAAAAGATCCAGACATCACTATTGGTGTAAGCGAATTAGCCGACAGCTCTGTGAACCTAGTGGTTCGCCCTTGGGTAAATAGCGCAGATTACTGGGGTGCTTACTTTGATTTAAACGAAAACATCAAAGTGGCTCTAGATAATGCCGGCATCGAAATTCCATTCCCACAAATGGATGTTCACTTGGATAAAGTAGCCAGCTAGTCACCGGCCTTTATACCAACTAAAAGCACAGCCTTGGCTGTGCTTTTTTGTGCCTGACAACTGGCTAAATATCATCTAAGCGATGAGTAGCATGAACCATTTGTTGTTGACGCTTTTCTTGGTGCTCAATCAAGTTAGCTAAAAATTGTCGAGCCCCTAACATGGTTAACTCATCTTTGGCTAAGCGCAATAAACTTAAAGATTGCTCACTAAGTTCTAAGGCCAAATTGCTAACATCATCACTGCTAATATCGGCCGGTTTACTCAGCTTGACCATGTAGTCTAGCAAGTCTTGCTCCACCCGAATGTCGGTCCAGGTATCTAATAACTCCGGTTTAGCCTGGCTAATAAACTCCTGCAAATGCGCGGCATTTTCCTTCTCTTGATGCTGTAGGTAGGCAAGCAACATGCGCACTCGCTCAGCATCACTGTTTATTTCCAAGCGCCGATATAGGGCCATCATTGCTTCGCGGCAGGATACAAAGTGCTCCAGCAGCAGTTTTAGTTGATTAAATCGCATATCAGCTCTCCCGTGTAACTGGTGATAATTTCAGTGTAGAAGCTAGCTTTTCATCTGTTTCAACTAAGCAATCTTGGCTTGATTTATATCAAAACGAGCACCTAACAAACTACATTGTTGCGAGCTGCCGCAAGCTTTTATCGACAAAGAATTAGTAAGCAGTAAACTCACAAATTTGCTAAATTATTAACTAAACCATTGATATAGGTTGGCTACATGAAAAAGCTCATGGATTGGAGCGAAAAGAACAACTTCTACTTTCTTACCATTGCCTTGGTGGGTTACATCTTTTTAGCCGCTTGTTTAGACGAGTTCTGGCAGGGAGATGGCTTTAGGTTTTTACAAATCGCCATGGTACTGGTGCTCGCTGCAGGTGTATGGCAAGCCAAGGGCAAGCGCCTTTGGTATGTCACCGGCATCGGCTTCTTGCTCACCACCACAGTACTGGCTGTTTTTAGCTATTGGTTTGAAGCGGAAGGTTTAGTGAGTTTATACCTTACCATTGTGTTCTGTTACTTGGTATTAACGACCTGGACAGCGTTAAAACAGGTGTTATTTACTGGCGACATAGACACCAACAAAATCATTGGTGCCATCTGCATTTTTTTGCTGATTGGTCTTGGTTGGGCGCACTTGTACACCATTCTCAACTTCTGGTTAAACGAAGCCTTTAACGGCGTGCCCAAAGAACATTGGAGCACCCAAATGACCGATTTCATCTACTTCAGCTTTGTTACGCTAACCACATTAGGGTACGGCGAAATTACTCCCAATACGCCCATCACTCGCTTCTTCACTTTTAGCGAGGCGGTGTTTGGCCAATTTTACATGGCAATATTAGTGGCAAGCTTGGTGGGTGCACGTCTTTCAGAGCGCGAAGGCTAACTCTAAATTTGAGGCAAACCTGCTGCAAATACTGGCAGGTTTGCTTATTGCTTCACAAGATGTCGAATTACTTTTGCTTAGACGCCAACATCATAGCTATCACGCGCAACGATAAAGCTGCCAGCATCAGTATGCTGGGGCCGTTTACACCTTGGGTTTTTAGATGGGAGCTGGCGTTTTTAATCACCACTGCATTGCTCGTACTAGTTGTGCTAATGGCACTTTTTGCCAGGCCATCTAAAGAGCTCAGTAGTTTTTCATAAGAGCTTACTTCACCCGCCAGCATATCCACCAGTTCGTAACTTTTCTTATCTTTAAAGGGAGATTTAATGGACTCATCCTTTAGCTGCTTGCCAATTTTTTTCATCGCCTGATTCACCGCGGTTTCTAAGCCATCCATATTTGCAACCTTGGCATTAGTTGATTGCTTGGCACTAAAACGATGCTCCGGTGCAGCCTGATTTTGTTGAGCGTTGCCAAAGTGCTGAGCATTACTTTTTGAGCTTTTAATGGTTTTACTTAAATGCGCTAATTTATCGGCAACGTTTTTAACCTTTTGCTCCCACTGAGCGTCTGTGTTGCGGTTTTTTATTGCGGTTAAAGCATTAGAAACGAGAATCGAGATTTGATTGTTGGTGGCATTGATTTCAACAGACATGAGACTTCCTTAGTTCTCTGAATTACATGCAAATTTCCATAGATACGGGCTGTTAAACCCCACGCCTCGCAACTCTACCCTCTAAAAACAAAAGCATCAATATGGTTATTGACAATTAGCGTATTTTGGCAATAAAAAAGGCGACTTAATCAAGTCGCCTTAGGTTTAGATATTATAAATGCTAAGCGATACCGTATTGCTCGCGGTAAGCGCTCACTGCGGCTAAAGCAGTTTGATTATCACCTTGCTCTTCTAAGTAAGTGATTAAATCAGCCAACTTAACAATAGAGATAACCGTAGCACTGTAATCGCGCTCAACTTCCTGAATCGCCGACAACTCACCTTTGCCTTTTTCTTGGCGATCTAAGGCAATAAGCACACCGGCTAATTCCGCGTTATGGGCATTAATAATGTCCATTGACTCACGAATCGCTGTACCGGCAGTAATTACGTCGTCCACCAACATTACTTTGCCAGCTAACTCAGAACCTACCAAGCTGCCACCTTCACCGTGAGTTTTCGCTTCTTTACGGTTAAAGCAGTAAGGTACGTCTTTGCCGTGGTGCTCATCTAAAGCAACCACAGTAGTGGTAGCAATAGGAATACCTTTGTAGGCCGGGCCAAATACCAAGTCATAATCAATATTTGAATCTTGCAAAGCCGCTGCGTAAAACTTACCTAAGCGATTTAAATCTCGGCCAGTGTTAAACAAGCCAGCATTAAAAAAGTATGGGCTAGTACGGCCAGACTTTAAGGTAAATTCGCCAAACTTTAATACGCCTTTGGCTAAAGCAAATTCAATAAACTCACGTTGATAAGCTTTCATCTTTCTCTCTCAATTACTTAGCTAGGGCTTCGCGCTGGGCAGCGTTAATTTGGCTAATACCCTCTTTAGCAAAGGCTAGCATTTCTAATAGTTCTTCGTGGCTAAACGGTGCGCCTTCTGCGGTGCCTTGTACTTCAATCATGTTGCCGTCTTCACACATTACAACGTTCATGTCGGTTTCAGCTACGCTGTCTTCGGTGTACTCAAGGTCACAAACTACGTCACCGCCTACAACACCTACCGATACAGCAGCAATAAGCTGTTTAAGCGGGCTAACTTTTAATTTCTTCTGCTCTATCATCCACCAAATGGCGTCTTGCAGCGCAACACAAGCACCGGTAATAGCCGCAGTACGAGTACCGCCGTCTGCTTGAATCACATCACAATCCACTACAATGGTGTATTCGCCAAGAGCTTCTAAATCAACCGCAGCACGTAATGAGCGACCAATTAAACGTTGGATTTCTTGAGTACGACCACTTTGCTTACCACGAGCGGCTTCACGGCCCATACGGCTATGGGTAGAACGCGGCAACATACCATATTCAGCAGTAATCCAGCCTTGGCCTTTACCTTTTAAGAAGCGTGGTACACCATCGTCTACCGAGGCATTACATAGCACTTTAGTATCGCCAAACTCGACCAAAACAGAACCCTCGGCGTGCGCCGTGTAGTTTCGAGTAATAGTAATTGGACGCATTTGTTCAACAGCTCTTCCGTTCGGACGCATGGTAATAACCCTGTAATTTAAAATTCGCGGCTATTATATAGGCTTTTATCGCACTTGGTCACGCCTAGACTGACTAAGCAAGCAATAGCCGCTATAATCGAGCAAATTTATTAAGGGCATTCAACTATGATCCACAGCATGACAGGCTACGCACGCCACCAAATTAAAGGCGATTGGGGCAGTGCAACATGGGAAATTCGCAGCGTAAACCAACGTTACCTAGAAACCTACTGGCGCATGCCAGAACAGTTTCGCTCCCTAGAGCCAGTACTGCGTGACAAAATCCGCAAGGCCCTGCAACGCGGTAAAGTTGAATGTAACCTGCGTTTCGAAGCCGACCAAGCCAATCGCGGCGAACTGCAACTAAACCAAGCACTAGCCGAACAGCTAATTAAAAATGCTGAATGGGTACAACAGCAAGCAGGCGGGCAAATAAACCCAGCAGACATATTGCGCTGGCCAGGCGTAATGGAAACCCCAGAGCAAGACGCCGACGCCATTAGCAAAGAGTTATTAGCCGGCTGGCAAGAAGCCCTAACGGCATTTATCGAAAGCCGCGCCAGCGAAGGGGCCAATACAGCGGTAATGATTACCACCCGCCTCGATAAAACTACCGAGCAAGTTGCCTTTGTACGCGAGCAAATGCCAGCCGTTATGGAATGGCAACGCGAGCGTTTAAAAACCCGCCTAGCCGACGTAATTGACGAACTAGACCCACAGCGCATCGAACAAGAAATGATTATGGTAGCGCAAAAAATTGACGTAGCCGAAGAGCTAGATCGCCTCGACTCACACGTAACAGAGACCCGAAAAATCATCAAAAAAGGCGGCGCCTGTGGCCGACGCTTAGACTTTATGATGCAAGAGTTTAACCGCGAAGCAAATACCCTAGCGTCTAAATCAATTAACGCCGAGATAACCCAAGCCGCAGTAGAGCTTAAGGTGTTAATCGAGCAAATGCGCGAACAAATTCAGAATTTGGAATAAGCAGCCATGGAGCCAAATTCAACAGAGCATCAAGCGCTAAGCAAGTTAGTATTAACCGCCTTACCGCAAACGCGTTTGTTATATCTATTTGGCTCCCAAGCTAACAATAGCGCTACGGCGCAAAGTGACATCGACCTCGCGCTATTGTTACCCCAAAAACTCGACCCTATTCAACGCTTTGATCTGCAAGAAGAACTTGCCATAAAACTTGGGTCAGATGTAGACCTTGTAGATTTACTCTCGGCCTCTACCGTATTGCAGCACCAGATCATTTATAAAGGGAAGCTACTCTGGGGAGAAGAAGCCGAGAAAACACGCTTCGAGATGCAAGTAATGGCAATGTATCAAAAGCTTAATCAAGAGCGAGCAGACATCCTTAAGGCTTACCACAATGAATGACCCCATAATCAATAAGCTTGTTACCGTAGAACGTTGCTTGCAACGTATTGCAAAGGTATACCAAGAAGCGGGTAACAACTTTAAGCAAGACTACACGCGGCAAGACTCGGTAGTCTTAAACCTGCAACGCGCCTGCGAAGCATGTATAGATTTAGCCAACATCATCAATAAGCAACAACAGACAGGCATTCCCCAAAATAGCCGAGACAGCTTTGCGCTATTAGCAAGAGCTGGTTTATTGCCGTTGCCGCTATCAGAAAGTTTGCAAAAAATGGTGGGGCTACGCAACATAGCCGTTCATGACTACCAAACGCTAAACCTCGACATAGTCATCCACGTAGTTGAACATCGCTTGGGAGATTTCAGCGACTTTTGTGAGCACATTAAGCAGCTTTAAAAGCCATATGAGTTGGGAAATCAAAGCTTGCTAGGGCTTGCTGTTAAAATTAAATAAAAAGCTCTAGCATCAAGCTTTCTATACACTATAAACACTAAGCACTAGCCCAATTGAAAGCGAAACAGGAAAGCATGAATAATTTCGTGGGGCCCTCACACTCAGGCCCTTTCTATTAAGGTTCGTGTGCACAAAAATCTAACTGCCCCAATAAATAAAAAAATGCGCAAGTACTCTCTCGTTCAACAAGCTCCAATAATGAGAGAGTTGTCATATGCTCTTGACTCGCTTCATGGTGTACTAACAATATATATAAAGAAGTGATTCTATGACCTTAATCCGAACAGATGAATACCTTAGCTGCCCGCACTGTAAAAGAGTTTCTGTTTTAGCGAAGTGTTTCTGGACGTGCTTAGATTTTCATTTGGAAGAACACTGGTCCGATGGAGGCGTCACCAATGAAGCATTTCGTGACTATGCCTATCTTTGCTGTGAACACTGCAAATGCGTCTTTGAGCAAACAGATAACCTTAAGCTAACAGAGGAAGAAGCTCTACAATCGCAGGACTCCGTAATCCAAACGATTTGGGATGAAGCTTCTTTAACCGACGCTTTCAAAGCCCTCGAATCGCCAAAGTTATACATAGGAAATGAGCTCAGCTTTAGGCTATGGTTGTGGCGAGAAAGCAATACTGATTATCGCAATAAGCCTTACACTCAATTTAGTGCTCCGCGTATAGATAACATGCGGGCACTACTGACAATGCTTGAGCACTCTGGCATCGAAAACGAAACGGAATTGCGCGCAGAACTGTATCGCCAACTTGGTCAATTTAAAGAGGCCTTAGCAACTTTGGCCAACTCAATCGACAATGTTTACACAAGAGCAATACGTAAGCTCTCTGAACAACAGTCTATAGAAATAGTTAAGGTGGATCCTCGAGAAGACCACCCTGAGCCTAAGCCCAAATCCGAAGTCAAATTCGATAGACGTCCCGGAGTTTATATTGGAGACGATAACTCAACTGCAGTTGTCTACCCAGGCGGATGCATTAAAACCATTCTGTTAGACGGCTCACGCAACATCAGATCAAAAAGTGGATGTGAGATGGATATTGACCACCGAGGAGAAGTATCACCGCTTACCATACATGCATAGTGTGTCATTTTAATAACATTGCTGCTCAACTGAAGCGGAGAATGTCTAGCACCACCAAAGGGTAGACAAAACGCCTAGAGACATTGAGAAGGCTACAGCGAGCCCTGCATATTTATAGTTAAAAAATAACTTTAACGCCTCAGTACATGAAAGCTAAGTTGTAAGTAAAGCCAAGGAAAATCACCATGCTTTATCAAATTCCGCATAAACTTGGCTGTTGCCAGATATTTCATCCCAATGCCCAATAGTAGGTAAAAGCTCTACTTTGGTGAGTTTAAAATAAAAGTGCTCTTCGTAAGGTTTAACTATTGAACGTGTAAGTAAAGTTGGCTCGCCGACAAACTCAAATAACCAGAACAGCTTATCGTCGCTACTCACCTTACCTGTCATTTTATCGTCAATGCTATGCCTAGGAAGTAATTTAACACTGCTCACTCGATACAAATATCTCCCCATTTGGGTGGTATCTGCCAAGCTTTCTCTTACTGTTACAATCAGGTATCTAATTTCACGTACAATATTACGGTGAATATTTTGTCGATTAGTCGCCAACAGCTGAGTGTGATACCCCTTTAGCTTTCCATTTCTTGCGTCGTCTAAATAAGCAGTATCGCGATCAATCTCGTTTATCGGCGCCACCATCGTTAAGCCATTATAGCGAACACTGCTCCCCCCATAAGGAGCAATTCGCGTTGCATCCTCTACAAAATAGTAGTCATCACTTAAACTCGAACTCCTCGCTAAGCCTGCGCCCAGCTTTTGTTCAAGGTAGTTTTGCAACCACAAGCAATGGCTAACTTGCTCTGTATCAGTTGGCAATAATGAAAAAGCGCCAATACCTATTTGTTCGATGGCGTCTTGATAAGGGTTTGCACAATTAGCTTGGTCACTAAAGCCAGGATACAAAGCAAACGCTCCCATAACTGGGCGACTTTTTATCGGTTTGTCATTATCCAATTGTTGCTGATGAATAATTGCATCACGGTAGCGGTGCATCTGATTGATTGCGTCTTCTGGTACTGCGTCTTGCCCATCAATTTGGTAGTTATCTATTCGATATTTAGCATCAAATAAGATAAAAAAAGATTCCTTATTTGCCAACGTAACCTGAAGCACAATGTCAGGGCGCTGTTTGGCAATCCAAGTACGATTTTCAGCGTCACTATGTGGTGAAAAAGTGGGTTCATGAGCCAGCTTAACAATCATACCGTCATCACGTTCGAAGACAAAAGCGGCAGCCATTCCATCTTTATTAAACTGTTTCTCAAACTGCACTTGTTTTAACTTAGTTAGTTCTCGTTTTTTCTCTTCAAAACCTAGACTTTTAATAACCTCCATCACCCTAACAAAACACCAAATTTCGTAGAGTTCTGCCACTGATTTAATCGAAATATCAGCATGGCCACCAGCCTGATTCAGATAATGCTTTAATTGCTGCCACACTTTGTAAACCTTCGCGTAACCAGTCCCTTGTTGTAGCACCTTAGAATCACTATTCAGACCACTAAAATCGCCAACTTCTCGCCAAAGCTGTTGCTTTGCCATCTTACTGAATACTTTTTGCCACGTTTTGAGCTGATTTATAAATGAATCTGAAACCTTTGTTTTTTCGTTAGCGGCAACCGCAGTGATCAAGCCTTTTAAGTTATCAGCAATACGATTAATCACCATTTTTATAAAACGGTTTTCAGGAGTATCTATATGGAGTTTTTTATAATTAACACTAATACGTGGGTTACTAATACTACTCGCAATGAGTTGCTGCGCTTTTTCAATTTGTCTTGGCTTTTGTGGCTTACTGATACGATCTAGCTTTTGCTGCTTAGTAAATGACTGTAAGCGGTTATGAGGAGAGTTAATGATCTGCTTAACGCCACGCTCTAGTTCGGTTACCAATCTTTCAAACTGAGCTAACCAAAACAGTTCAAACTTCTCAGGGCTTCGATTTGATTTAGTAACCTGCTGACTGGTTTTACTTATTAAACTGTAGCGCCATAGGGGGTAAACACTATCAATAGCTTGATTTATCAGAGCAAGGTCTTGCTCCATCACCATCTTAGTCGCAAAAATAGTAAAATTTATATTAGCCGAGCAAAGCTTGCCATCGATCAGGTATTCCACCGTAAAACCACAACGGCCTACATCATTACCAAAATTGAGCGCTGCTTGAAGCGCATTGCCTGTGCGGTTTAGGTGAAAAGCCCCTTCTATTAGCCGATGCTTATGATTAACAACCGCAGAGCTTTTCGTCACCTGCTCATTAAACTCAATTTCAAACCAATATTGGCGATTCTCAAAAAAGAAGGGCTTATCTAGCGGCGAGCCACCATCAAATGTGTCAACGTTGCTGGCAGCGCAAACGGCAATCGGCACGCCCGTGGGCTGGGCAACATTACGTTGCTCATAGGTGTGCGACAGCTTTTTTAGTGGGCTATCAATATCATCGCAACTTACATAAACAGTAAAATCTTGGTGCTCTAATTTTATAGTCGCGCGTTTACGGGGGCTAGTCACAGTCATTGTCCTACTGCACCCTTATGGCCAGAATGATGTAAAGCCACTATCTAGCTTAGCCTGCATGCTCTGTAATTTGGCTTTAGAGCGACATGGCACCTTAAGCGCTTTATCATCGCTGTTTATATTTTCACGCAATAAATCTAAGCGCTCGCTATCCCAAATACTGTGTAGTTCTTGGCTTAATACGGTTTCTAGCTGTTGCAGTAATTCTTCACCTTTAAGTGTAGTGAGCTTATCTTCATCACCTTCAATACGTGGCAGCACCTTACACATTAAAAAGTCATCAAAAACTGCGACTAAATGTTCATCTGTTTCGGGCGCAAAACTAATTACCGCCAAACACAGTTCGTTAAAAGCACGAAACGCCAATTCAAACGGCGAACCTTGCAACACTGCGTTAATGACTTTAAAAAACACAGTGGTTTTTTCAGCATTGGGATCTGCTGTAATCGGTGAAAACTGCTCAAGCTTAGCGTGGCTATAAATGGGAAAGCTGAGTTTTTTGGGCTCTGATTTAGCAACAAAAAATTCATCAATGTTATTTGGGAAAAATTCACCAAAATCAAAGCTCAAAGCGCGATCAATCACCTTACGCGAAAAGCCGTGGGTGGTTTCATCCATATTCACCGTACCCGCAACTAGCAGGTTAAACGGAATACCTAAACCATATTGGCAAATATGTGCCCATAGCTCGTCGTATTTCGCATCATCAAAGCCTAGCGCTTCGCGTAGTTTTTCTTTATCAGCGACTTCTTTAATGGTGGCGGGTTTTAATAAAGCATCACTGCTGTAGGTAAAGCTGTCATCTGTCCAACGCCATTCGCGGGTTTCAAGCACCGACAAGTAATCGGCAAAATACTGCTCAACGGGTGCAAGGTTCATTTCATCTAAGCACAGCCAGTAAGGCAACACCTGCTCAAGCGCATCACGTTCACCTGTTACTACTAAACGCTCTCCTAGATCTTCGCTATCTTGAACTTCAACATTTAGCCCGCTATCTAAAATGGCGCGCCAAGCTTTGGCGATAAAATCCAACACATCAGTGGTGATGTATTCGGCAGCGCCATTTAAGCGCGAAATATACCCCAACAAATCACTCGGTTCATGCCAGTCGGGGCGTACCGCGGTTAAACAATAAGTTTCAACAAACTGCTTTGAGGTTTTCGCTTGTTCACGCACAAAACGGGTTTTACCTGTGCCTGAGATGCCTGCGAGAAGAAGGAAGGGCTTGGACAAAAGCTGTGCGTTACTTATTGCTGGCATTGAATTCTGATTAGTCTCTAAATTTACATCCGCATATATTTCTAATAATTCTATTAGGTCCGATGTAAGAGTATTTTCATCGGGCATATTTTCTAAAGGATAAAATTTTGCTCCAGCTGAAGCCCACTCATAGGATTGGCCTAATGTCGTATTAGATCGCAATTCAACTTTCTGATCCCAATCATCAAGTCGATTATCTAACTCCCTTATGCTATTGCGCAACTCCTCCGCTTTCTGCCTTGCTAGAGCTGTTCCATATTGCCTCTTAAGCTCCGTAGTTCCAAAGCCCAAAGAGAGATAAACACCACTGCCATCTGAACGGAACAAATAAACTGGATAAATACCGGACTGTGTTGACTCTGTTATGGACGGATTGAGGATCGACAACCAAGGCACGTCTGCCCAATTTCCTGCCCCAGCACTCGCTTTTATTAAATAGTCAGTTGGAGATGGCAGTTTGTTTTCTATTGCTTTAATTAAATCTTGCCTTAGTAAAGTAGCTATTGGATGACCAGTAAACTGCTCTTTTTTAGCTTGTTTCCAGCCACCTGCTATTTCTGTTAAAAGTTGTCTTAAACTCATACGTATCCTTTATACTAAGACCAAGAATTTTTGGTATTCCAGTTCTATTTTTTTGCATTTACATATTCTGAAGTTACCAGCCTTACAATACCTAAACCATCCCATGTTTTCATTGTTCTCGACACATTGCTGACCGCTCGTCCGGTAATCGGGTCGGGCGCTTGACCTTTAATGTCTATCACGCAGCGCGATTGTTTTGCGTTTTTCATTTCTTTACTTGCATAGCTTACTCGAGTCGTTTGCTCGCTAGATAATAACAGCAGCATAATGGAGGCTTGGATATGATAGAAGACACCTACCCAGAGTTAAGCTTTGAAGACACTTATAAGGGATACACTATTTTCATAGAGAATAACGCTGACCAATATCGCGGCGGTTACGAGTACTCTATTGCTGATGGTAACAGCGAACTTGAACGCGGCTTGGTATTCTCGCTTGAGGTAGGCATAAAGGAAGCTAAAGCATTTATAGATTCCCTAGGTGCTGCTACCTAGCTCTAGTGCCATATACATCATCTACGCTCAATACCTTGTTTGCGATGTTTTTCCAGTCAATCTCGATTAAACCTTGCTCTATAGCCTAGAATCATTACAGTGTGCCTCCCTTTGCTACTTTCGGCAGTTTTCTAGGATTATTATGAAAAAGACTTACCCGCTTACTCATCCCAAGCTTAAATTGGCGCGCATTGTTGAAGCCGCTAAGTATGATGCTAAAAAATACATTCGCCGTGAGAAAAACAAAACCTTGCCTGCGGGTGCCGACTTTTGGGCCTTTGACTGTAAGTACGGTCCTACTCAAGAAGAAGCTGAAGAGATCCACGTTTCGCAAATTAATGCTTGTATGGATAAAGCCGAGCAGCAGCAATTGCCGTCGTTTTACTTAGAAATTATGGCTAAACCTGCCAACCGCCCAGAAAAGCCAGAGGTGGAAGAGTCGTCAGATCTTGACGATATTATCGCTAGCGCAGAGCAAGAAATAGATAAAGACGCCGAGTAACTCTAGAATTGCAAAAGGCTTGCTAGAGGCTTACTAAAAAATAGTAATGTTATGTTTAGTGCTGATGTGCAAACTAAACAAGTAAGCAGATACCACTGCCGTTATTGCAAATAAAAAAGCCGCTTTAAAGCGGCTTTTTAGATCTTAAGTTAAGTACTAGCGCACCGTTAGGCTTATTGCCGCTGGGTCGGAGGCATCTAACACAAAGTCATAGCTACCTGCCGCTGCTGGGGTAAAGCTTAAGTTTGCTCCGCCGTCGAACAGTTGCAGCGGTAACTCTGGGTTTACCAGTGTCTCGGTACCACCACCGAGATTAATGCTAGTCCAATCTGGATCGGCTAACTTGAACAAGTAAGTTTGCACGTCTAATTGCACAGTAATCTCGTATTTACCGCTACCGTGATAAAGCATTTGGCTATCTGGGCCTGCGGCCCAGCCATTCATATCACCACGCAGGTAGACCGGCGTATATTGGTAGGGAGCATACGCTAAATCAGCTTCTACAATCAGTACCGGGTTAGCAGGGTCATCGGCTTGTAAAATAAGTACTAAAGGAGTGGCTTCTTCAAGTGTAATACTTAAGTTTCCACCGCCAGAAGCAAGTGTTTTAAAGCTTGCGGCCTCTAGCTCTGCGCCATCTACCCCCGCACCAAAGTTTAGGTTAGCCCAATTAGCATCGGCCAACTTGAACTCGGTGGTTCCAGCAGGGAAGGTTGCACTCACATGGTAGCTATCAGCCCCCACAAACTCAAAGGCGAGGCTAGTATCCCAGCCATTTAAGTCTCCGCGTAGGTATACTGTTTCGCTGTATGGTTGAGCAGGCTCTTCGCCACCCACTAGTAGTAACTTCGCTTCAAATGGAGCTAGTTCTATTTCAACAATTCCAGCAGCAAAAGCGTATTGCTCGCTACTTTGCAGATCTTGGAAAGTGTTGTGGTTACCTAGCCCCATGTATTCAGGTGGCATTACGGCCAATTGAGTTGTCGCGGTCATGTTAGCAATATAGAGAACTTGCTGTTCACCGTAGCTCTTCATATCGGCATATAGTTCGCCAACGCTCAACACACTTAAGCGTTCACCTTGGCTAAGCGCTGGGTAACTTGCACGAAGCTGCATAAGCTCGGCGATGTAGTCGCGAAGCTCTGCTTGCTGGGCATTAGCAGTAAATACTTCTCCACCTTGCTCGCTGGCTAAGCCTTCCACTTTACCGCTAGAACGAGATACGTGGTCATCACATAAACCGGCAATTGCTCCAGCGCCGCCGTCACTTGCACAATCTAACCTTTCTGCAAAGTTAGCCACTTCATCACCAATCTCATCACCGTAGTACAGTGTAATTGGGCCGGTGTAAGCTGCTAAGAACGCATAAGCGGCTTTATGGCGTTGCCAGTACTCGGCATCACTAGGCTCAGCGATACCAGCACGTTGCAATAAGTCGCCAAAGCGAACTAGATCGTGGTTGGTAATCATTAAGTTAGGAATGGCGTGCTCTGGGTATACAGCATGGGTATCAAATATACCTGCAAGTGTAGAGGCATCGGTGAAGAAGAAGCCATCTTCTTGCGCCGCAAAGTTTTGCACAACGCGGTAGCGACCAGGGAAATCAAAGGCGCTACACAAGCCATGCTGCTCATCGGTACCGTAACCGGTCTCGGCAATTTGGTCTTCGCCCGACCAAATTTCGGCCACCATGTAACCCAGTGGGTTAACCGTTTCGCCATTCATTTGGTAGCTTACGCCTTGCGAGGCTTCGGCCACTGACTGACGAATTTCGCCCCATGCGCCTACCGGTACTTGATAGGCTTGGTCTAAACGCCAGCCATCAATTTTCAGCTCTTCAATCCAGAATTTTGCCACTTCTTTGAAGAAGGCTAAATCTTCTGGGTAAACCGACTTACGACCTAATGTACCTTGGGCTGCTCCCGTCTCCGTAAGCGCTACGCCGTTTGGTGATACGTAGTCTTGAGCATTTGATTTAAAGTGACCAAATACTCCATCAAAGAAAACATACATGCCGCGAGCGTGAGCTTCATCAACCAAGGTTTTAGCTAACTGCATATCACCGAAGTTAGGGTCGATATTAAAGTAGTTAGTGGCAAAGTAGCCGGTTGCATCTAAGCGATCGGTCCAGTGTTCTTGGCCATCAACCGCTACCGTCTCAAACACTGGCGTGAACCAAACTGCATTCATACCCAGTGATTGAATGTAATCGAGCGAGTCGATAATACCTTGTAAGTCACCTTTGTGATGGCTGCTACCATAACCGGTACCGTAATCTGCATTACTGTCGCCGTCGATAAAGGCTTCGGTCATTACTTGGTAAATACGCAAGTCGTTGAACTTGGCTTGATCTTCGGCGGCACATTGGAAGGCGAGATAGTCATACTCTGGCTCTTCGCTATAAGCTTGGAAAGCCGCTAAGCGAGTTGCGTATTCATTACCATCTACCGTTACCGAAACAGCACGCTCTGGGTAGGTCGTCAGATTAAGCTGTAAATCAGCCTCTACCACTTTGTTTAGCGCACCATCACGAATGATGTAGTTGAAACAACCGTCTAATGTGGCTAGGTCAACTTCCCAGTAAGGGCCGTACTCATCATAACCCACTGGTGCGATGCTTTGATCGGCCCAGTCTAGAGTCATGCTTGGATCTGCTGCGCTACAGCTTGCATCATTCCAGATGTATAGCGACCAACTTGCGTACTTAGTAGCAGGGTCAGCCACTGGCGACTCCGCATCAACAAAGCTAATCACCGCTTTTCCGTCGGCCACTACTGGCTCTGGGATCTCGGTTTTAACTGTGCCAATTTCACACACATTTAAAGTAGCTTGGTCACCCGATACATCTAGGTTAAAGGCATAACGGCCTTCACTAAGCGTAATGCTGTTATTGCTTAAACCTGCGTCACCGCGGGTTGCGGTGTATTCAACATCAGTTTCTAGCTCAATCAAGCTGTCGTCTTGCACCACAAAATACTGAGTGCCCCAATCGTCGGTAGCCAGCTTGAACATGAAGGTACCGTTAAATTCAGCTACCGCTTGGTAAAGGTTATTGCCTTTGTAGTTAAATGCGTAAGCTGCATCCCAAGCCCAACCTGAGTTTTCACCACGAATGGCTAAGGCTTCGGCCAGTGGGCCTGCTTCGCCTACCGTAGCTAACTCGCTACATACCGCGCCAGCGTTGGCAAAGCTTACCGCTAAAGTAGGCGCTGCGGTGTCGGCTGCATTTAGGGTTAAGGTGTAGTCTGATGATGTAGCGACGCTTAAGCTTAAGTTGTCGTTGCTACCCGGTTGCAGTGTTACGCTTTCACCACCAGCCACCAAGGCCAGACCACCGCCCAAATTAACCGTGCTCCAATCGGCACTGGCTACTTTAAAGCCATAATCACCTGCAGCTAGATTAACAGTTTGGCTGTAGATACCACTGCCGTTGTAAGCAAACGGTAGGCTTTCGTCCCAACCGTTCATGTCACCACGCAGTAATACCGTGGTATCGCCATAAGGCGCTTCTTCAACTTGAGCAGTAATGCTTACCGTTGCAATGCTTGGGTCAGCCTTATCGATGGCAAAGCTGATTAGGTATTGGCCATCTTGCTCAATGGTCACACTTAAGTTGTCAGCTCCAGTCACAATCGGCAACGAGCCTTGGGCAACTGCAGCACTGTAACCGCCGTAATTAACCCCTTGCGCGCCCCAATCTGCGTCGGCAAATTTGAACTCGTAGCTGCCTGCCACCAAATCAACCAAAGCGCGGTATTCACCATCGTAAACGTATTCTAGAGGGTTGTCGGTAGACCAACTGTTCATGCCACCACGTAGGTACACCACGGTGTCGCCAAAGGTAGGTTGTGCTGGGTCGTACTTATCAACAACCGGAATACCTGCACCTTGCTCTTCACCTTGTGGCAGAACAAATACTACGCTGCTGTAGGCAGGCACGTTAATCGCGCTGCCGTTAACACTTGCCGAAGCCAGTACTGAATCAACAGACTGGGCCTGAGCAGGGTGTAACTCTAAACCAGCAATGCCAGTATCAAAGCCAAGCAATTCTGCGCCGGCATTAAAGGCAATTAAGATAGCGTCGTAGTTAGGGTCAAGATCTTCAAGCCCTGCGCCATCGTTCACCGACATAAGAATTAGACCCGGCGTTTGTGCGCTACCCATGTTGTGGTAATCCACACGAGTATTAATCGCATCGGCGCTGCCCAAACCAATTAATGGTGTGGAGTTACGCAGTGCTAAATACTCGTTAAACACCGCTTTAGCTTGGGCGATATCCCCAGCGGCTACGTCGGTGCTTGGGTCAGCAATAATCTGATCAATTAGTGGGTAGTTTCCGTCTAGGCCGTCTTTACCGTAACGGGGTAAACCCACATTCCAGTTGTTGTCTTGAGCGGTGAAATCTACCTTGTTGTACCAATCACCCGAGTCATAGCTGTCTCGCTCCATAGATTTAGAACGAAGAACATCTGAACCCATGTGAATAAATGGCACACCTTGGCCTAATAGCGGGAAGCTTAAGGCGAAGCTTTGTGCACGAACGCGATCGCTAGGGCTCATGCCACTAGGCAGTTTGTATTGGTTAATGTCCCACAGCGTTTGATTATCGTGCTTAGAAACATAAGACACTGCTTCTAAAGGTGAAGCGGTGTAACCGGTAGGCTGACCGTTGTAGTCAACCTCGCTGCCTAATACCACTTGGTCATTAGCATCGATGAGTTTAAAGCTAGACAACAAACCGGCCAGCTCTACCCGTGCAATGTCGGTATGCTGCAGCAATACTAGCTTGGTTGCATCGTCGCTGGCGTTTAGCTCGTTTGGATCGTGGAATAAACCATTGGCCAAACCTTGAGAACCGCGAATAGCTTCGGCGCTATCAAATGGGCTGCCGCCACGAACCACATCACGCATCCGATCTGAGAATGAACCAATGCCCGTACCGGCTAAGTTAAGTTGAGTAGCTTGAACAAAACGTGCATCGTTTTGTACTTCACCAAAGTTCCAACCTTCACCATAAAAGTAGTTGTCTGGATCTGCCGCTTTAACTGCCGCTAAAGATTCTTCCATAGCCGCTAAAGGCTGATGACCCATTAGGTCAAAGCGGAAAGCGTCAATGCCGTAATCACGCGTCCAAATAACCAAGGTGTCTTTCATCAACTTGGCCATCATGGCGTGTTCGGTGGCGGTGTTATCACAACAAGTAGAGGTTTCTACCGCACCGGTAATGGCGTTGCGGCGCTGGTAATAACCCGGAACCACTTTATCCAGCACTGATTTATCGTTTAGGCCAGACGCATTAGTGTGGTTATACACAACATCCATGGCTACCCGTAAACCCATTTCGTGCACAGATTGCACCATGGCACGGAATTCTTTAATTCGCGCAAAACCATCTGGGTTGCTAGCGTAGCTACCTTCTGGCGCGCCAAAGTGGAATGGGTCGTAACCCCAGTTAAAGCCGTCTAACCAGCGCAATGAGTCAACAATATCGTCGGCACATTGGGTGCTAGGGTCACAGGCTTCTAACAAGTTGGCAATCACCGCGCCATTAGATTCAACACCACACAAGGCGTTGTCTGGCTGAATGCTACATAACTTGCCTACTGTGTCGCTAATTTCAACACGGCGAGCTTCGTCTTCTTCAACGGTGGCAATGTCAAAAGCAGGCAACAGGTGTAGGTGAGTAAGGCCGGCTTGTTTTAGCTCGGCAAGATGCTGCATTGGTGCAGAATCTAGCTCGGTAAAGGCGAGGTACTTACCGCGGTTTTCTTCACTGGTAGATACATCATGCGCACTAAAGTCACGCACATGTGCTTCGTAAATGCTCATGCTGGTCATAGGCAGTTCAGGCACTACGTGACCATCCCAACCCGCTGGTTTAGTTTTACTGTCTTCCAGGTCAACCACTTGCGAATACAGTGAGTTAGTCGCCAAGCTTAGTGAGTAGGGGTCGGTAACCTCTAGTGTTTCTACTTCACCTGAAGCCGGGTGATAAACCTCGACCACGTAACGGTAATATTGGCCGTGTTTAACTCGCGTATCAACCAACCAAGTACCTAAGTCAGCTTGCCACTCCATAGAGTAAGCACGCTTGGCTTTTTTACGTTTGTTGTAAGTTTGCAAAGTTACCGATTGAGCTGTTGGTGCCCAAAGCTGGAACTGATAACCTTTTTGACTAGGGCTTACACCCAGCTGAACAGCATCATCATTAGCTGCGGCATATAAGCTATCTAGCGCGCCGGCAAACTGCACTTCAGTGGTTTTATATACATAGCCTTCGGCGGTAAGCGCCATCGCTACCACTTCGCCTTTTAGCAAGCTTTTTAGGTCTGCATCATCTGGCAGCTGGTAAGCCGAGCTAAAGTCTAGGTGAGGGAAGGCAGCTTGCGCTTCGTCACTCACTTGACCCGGCTCTAGCATCACCATTTGGTAAGCACCATCTACGGTGCCGTCACTGTTTACCGTAAAGCTACCATCGGCAGACGAGTACAAACGTACATAATCAGCGGCAATGGCATCTGCCCAAACCAAAGTATTGGCATCAACTAAATGCGCTGAGGCATTAATAATGCCCAAACCAGGAGGGTTTGTATTCCAAGCCTCTTCGCGGCTATCAAATACTTGGCTATTTCCTTGAATAACGCTCACTGTACGATCGGTGAACTGATCAAAAGAAATGGCTAAGTCTGCATCAATCAGCTTAGAGAGGCTGCCGTCACGAATAATCAGGTTGGCACAGCCAGACTCTTTATTTAAGTCTACTTCCCAATACGGACCATATTGGTCATGACCAGCTGGTACCAATGATTGGTCGGCCCACTCAGCATTTAGTGCCGATTCGGCAATCGCATCACAAGCAGCGTTGTTCCATAAATGAAGCGACCACGAAGCATAGTCTGCAGCAGGATCTTCTCGAGTCGCTGCAGCTGGGTCAATATAGTTCAAACGCAGCTGATTTGGGCCAGCAAGTACTAGCTCTGTTGGCGGAGTTAAATCAATATTTGGATTAGCCACCGGTGGGAAATGAGCTTCCCAAGGCTTATCGACACAGGCAACAACCAGCTGCATGTAGTCTTGTTCGGCCATAACGTCTTGTTCGGGCGTTACCGTACACGACTGCGTCATCGGCTCGTCAACAACAGCAACGGTAAAGGCTTGCTCTGCTGGTAATTTGGTTTTAAATACAAAAGGGCCATCTTCGGTGATGGCCAATGGTTTTTTCTCGTTTAACTGTAGGCTTAACTTGCCGTTTAAGCCCTCAACGTCTCCGCCAACGTTATAACACGCCGTTAGGAGAAGCGATCCAGCCACTACTGCTGAATGCTTTGTCCACCCGCTGAATATAATCATCTACAACATATCCTTGTTGTGTTTGGTTTGCTGCCAGTAAGTCTTCCTACTACTTAATGGGCTCTGGCAGATTAGCTGCCCTAACAAGGGCAAAACGGCACAAAGATAGTTCAGCCAGCGTGAGTTTTTTGTGACCTAGCACGCCCTTTGAAACTTTACAAAAAAGCTAGAAAATCAGCTAAATACGACCGAGCTAGGCTGTGCCTGATAGAAAACGCTTTCAAAACCAACAAAGTTTTTTTTACTTTTTTTGTCAATAAATGCCCGCCAATCAAACAAAGCTGAATGCACTTATTGATAGTTAGCTGTACACCCTAGCCACATGCTAAATTTTCAGCTGCTTTTTACGGTTATTTATAAGATTAAGATGTACTTAAAAACAGCCCTTAGTAGCCTAGGCCGCTATGCCTTATTGCTTGCTTTAGTTTCGCCCATGCTGGTAACTGCCGCCGGCAATCAAAACATTGAATCCTTTACCACCGCCAAGCAGCTATTGTTGCAAGAGGTTTATACTGAGCCGAGCACTCGCCATACCCTGTATTGCGGCGCTAAATTTGACGAGCAAAAGAACGTCACACTTCCACCCGGCTTTGCCACTGGTAAGTATCTGAATCGACTAAGGCGTTACGAAACTGAACATGTAGTGCCTGCAGAAAACTTTGGCCGCAGCTTTGTAGAGTGGCGAGAAGGTGACCCCAAATGTGTGAATAGCAAAGGAAAGGCATACAAAGGTAGGCGCTGCGCTGAGAAAACCAATGCTGAATACCGCTTAATGCAAGCCGACATGTATAACCTTTATCCGGCTATTGGTGCGGTAAATGCGGCGCGATCTAACTACAACTTCACCATACTAAGCGCCCAAGCTTCAAGCTTTGGAACTTGCGACATGCGCATAGAGACGCGCAAAGTACAACCTCCAGAAACAGCGCGAGGTCCCATAGCACGTAGTTATTTGTACATGGATGCAACTTACAAGCGTTTTAATATGAGTAATAGTCAGCGCAAACTGATGGAAGCCTGGGACAAGCAATACCCAGTTAGCCCCCAAGAATGCCTTAGAGCCGGTCGCATAGCGCGCAGCCAGCAGAATACCAACCAGATTCTTCAATCACGCTGTGAAATATTGAATAACTAAAACACTAAATCTGTGCTGCTGATGGGGTTTGGCTTTAGAGATAATCTCATAAATGCGCAGTGCAACCCTTTATAAAGCATGGATTTAGTGAATAATGGCAGGGTAAAATTTTTGTACTGTTCACGCTAAAGCACACTATGAATCAGCAACAACGCGACATTTATTATCCAGTTCTTTTCCTAATATCTTTAGGATTGGTGCTTTGGCAGTACTTAGGCATGGAGCGGAACCTTAACTACTCACTAAACGAAGAATCCCCCATCTCTCTTTCTACTCAGCTCGCCGATGGTCGCTTAGGTAAGGGCTTATTATTACGCCAACAAAATAAAGCCACGCTGTTTTGCAATATAACCGAGAGGCAGCAATCCGATGCCTGTGCTTTACAGTTAAAATTAGTAGAGAATAATCAAACAGGTATAACGCTAGCCAACTTTGAAAACATCCAACTAAATCTGTCTTTTCAAAGCACTGCACCAGACTCACTTTGGCTACAAGTATTTACTCAGCACAATAAAAAACATTTACACCTGCACCAACAAAGCATTTTGCCCCAACAAGGGCGCGCGACCTACAGTATCGATATAGATGATTTATATCAGCCCTCTTGGTGGCAGTTTATTAAGCGTGACAGCCAGCACTCATCGCAAGAGGCTAAAATCACCCACATTAGCTTGCTTACTGGCGACAATACTCAAGATAAAAACATCGAGTTGTCACTCCATTCCGCCCAATTTTCTGGAAAATGGCTACAAGCAAAAGACTTATATTTAGCCTTGCTAGGCATTTGGTTAGTGAGTATTACTTACGCCTTTTTCAGCGTGACTCGTGGGGTAAAAGAGCAACATCAGCAATCAAATAAACACGCGCTAGAACTCAATAAAATTAACAGTTACCTAAGTATTGAGCGCGATAACTACGAATTCATGGCCAAAACAGACCCGCTTACCAGCTGTTTTAATCGGGCCGGTTTGAGCAGTATTTTTGGCGATATCATTATCGAATATGCTGAAATTGGTATGCCTGCCAGCATCGTGTTGTTCGACATTGACCACTTCAAAAAAATCAATGACCAGTATGGCCACGACGAAGGCGACAAAGTATTAGTTAATTTAGCAAACTTAGTACGCCAACAAATTCGCGAGGGCGATTATTTAGCCCGTTGGGGTGGCGAAGAATTTTTAGTGGTATGTACCCACACTCGCCTAAAAGGCGCCTGCGCACTGGCAGAGCACCTTCGCCAAAGCATCGAAAACACCATACTAAGTGAAGAAACCCGCATCACTAGCTCATTTGGCGTGGCCGAAATCAACTCAGGCTTCTTAGAACAATGGATAAAACGCGCCGACGAAGCCCTATATCAAGCCAAAGAAAGTGGCCGCAATAAGGTCGTTGCGGCCAACTAATACCTAAGCCCTACAAAGGATTATCTGGGCAGTTTCCGCTAATGTACAAAGGTACGCCAATACTAGGCTCAATAGGTATTAGTACTGTGCCATTGGTGGCCTGTGGCCCCCAATATTCGACCGGTAAGCTAGCTTGCAAGCCTTGTGCTAGTGGGTAGTCACAAAAACCGCTGCCATCATCTGGGGCATTGTCGCTATAGTTGGCTAAAGCGGCTAGTGCTTCAAACAAAGCCACTCGGTTTATCCAGATCTGTTTACTCAAAAAGCTTGGATCGGGTAGGCCCGGGTTAACGCCAATTTGCGGCTGACCAAGATTTACAGCGGTAACATCGGCCCGCAAATCTTGCACAAAATTTACCGTCTCCCAGCCACCAGCGGCTGCGCCAATGTGTTGATAATTGGCGGTAGCACCACTGCTAATATTACCCGCGCCTAGTTGTACTTGTGAAAAGCGTCCGGTTGAACCCACAAATACTCGGTCGATTTTCTTCATCACTTTCACCGCTAAGCTTTGTGCTAAAAACTGTTGTGGGGAACCAGGAAGCGCATCGGCGAAAGGGCTTAACAAACGAAAGTCGTGAGCAGTTTGCCCGCCTAAACAATCAACGGTTGGTAATTGCCCCAATACCTGAGCCGGTTTAATAGAGCTAAAGTCCAATTGGCAGTCGGTTTTCTGTAAATCGCCATGTAAATCAAGTACCACTTCGGGCTGAAAAGCTAAGGCTGCGGCTACCATTGCTTGGCTTTCTACCGGGCGAATAGGTTTATCTAAGGTCACATGGTGATAACGGTTTAAATCATAACCGCGGCCTACAATGCCGACAAAGTCAGCTTCTGAGTTATCGGCAAAACCGCCACCCGCCATGGGATCTACATTCTGGCGAATCAGCGCGCAATCATTATCAATAACCGTTCCTGGAATAGGATTCAAACTACAGCTTTCTGGGTCAGGCTCACCGCCATCGGGGTTGGCTCTTAATAGCACCAGCAGGTCTAAGTTAGCTAAAATGGTTTTGGTTTTACGGCCAAACCCGGTGCTTAACCAGCGAACAATGCTCAGCGCGGCTTCGGTACCCGCAGGCTCGTTACCATGCTGCTGGGTAATAACCATCACTCGAGTTCCATTGGGGTTACCCATACGGATAGCCAATAATTCGCGACCTTGGGTAGAGAGCCCCACTCGGTCAGGGTTAATATTACCGCGCCCTCCATCATTCACTGTACAAACCACGGCTTGGCGAATGCTGTCGGCTTCAATTTGCTCACCGCACACCTGATAATTGATGTTTAAATCGGCCGGCAGTGCTTGGTCAATATCCAAGAGCCCGCCATTGTCTTGATTTTTGATCAAGGGGCCAGTTTGCATACTAACGCGCGAAAAATAAGGAAGGTAACTGAGTTGAAATTGCAGGTCTTGGTAACGAGACAACTGCCAATAAGTATCATCATTGGTTTGCCAGTTCTGCTGGGGGCTCGCAAAAAGTGAATAACTCACCAGTAACGAGCTTAAAAGAATCCACTTGTTTGCTTTATTCAAGCTTCTTAAAACGTCGTGTATGTTCATGATCATCCTTGATTCGCTAGTGCTTCGCCATTTGACTCAACACTTTGTCAAAAATTAATCATAGAAGCTCAGACGCTTAATTGAGAATTAACTTACTAATTATTCCAGCTTTTTTACTGTACCTTCTCCTTTGCACTAAGTTACTTTGCTGATTATTCATCAGACAACATGCGTACTTCGCGCTGAGGGAAAGGAATTTGTATCTCAGCCTGTTGCAGAGCATTAAACACCGCTAAGTTGGCGGCAAATTTAGTTTGATGGAAAACCGGTGTGGGCACCCAAAAGCGGTAACTAATATTAATGCCACTATCGGCAAACGCATCAATGCCTACCTTGGTAGCCGGAGATTGTTGTACGTCTTCTATCGAGGCTAAAGTTGTCTCTATTAAACCAATAACCTGTTCAGGATTACTGCCATAGGCAACCGCAACTTCGCCTTCAACTAAACTATTTTGCTCGGTGTTCTTAAGTATTTCGCCCACGATGTGGCGATTGGGAATGGTTACACGCTCATTGTCTTCGTTAATCAGCACGGTGGTAGCTAAGTTAATCTCTTCAACAATGCCGGTGTAGCCCTTTACGGTAATGGTGTTTTTGAGCACAAACGGGCGGGTAAGAATAATCGCTAAGCCAGCACCATAATTAGACAAGGTGCCTTGAATCGCTAAACCCGCACCGAGAGAAATAGCACCCAAAGCCGCCACAAACGGGGTAATACTAATACCCAACTTACCCAAGGCAATAATCACTGTAATGCTGATTAACAGCACCTTCACCACATTGGCAATGAAGTTAGCAAGGGTAATGTCTAAACCTTTATGCTCAAGCGTACTAAATAACCACTTAGCGACTTTGCCAGCAAACCATAAACCCAGCAGCACAATGATAATTGCACCGAACAGCTGGAAGCTGTATCTCACTAAAAAGTCGATGATGGTTTGGTATACCGATTCAAGTTGAGCGAGCTCTTGATCAATCATTTAGCATTCCTTGCTGCAAGTATTGTTAACTTAGGTAATAGCACA
Organism: Agarivorans sp. Alg241-V36; assembly: GCF_900537085.1. NCBI lineage: Bacteria > Pseudomonadati > Pseudomonadota > Gammaproteobacteria > Alteromonadales > Alteromonadaceae > Agarivorans > Agarivorans sp. Alg241-V36. Next base: position 142,821 of record NZ_UNRE01000001.1, read on the forward strand.
ATAGTTGCTACTAACTTGCTAAGTTTACTGCTAAAACAACAAATATTCTTGAAATAAAGCAACAAACAGGGCTTTTATCACCGCCTAGAACGTTAAAAGCGCCGTCCAAAAAAAACCCAAAAACTGGATAGCAGACAAACAAATAAATAGTTATGTTCAACTAAACTAACCAAGGCTGGCGCTTGGTTTGTCATGGCTTGCTAACTCAATGCAGGCTAAGCTGTTGCTATTGTTACTGCTTAATCGTTGCCAATGACTGAAAAGCTCTCCCTTCAACAAGCCCAAAAGCTGGTGTTACACTCTCAGCGCTTGCCACCCGCCAAAACCAAAGGCTCGGCGCTTAGTGCCAGTTTGGCTGCCATAGAACAATTGAGCTATGTGCAAATAGATACTATTTCGGTAATTCAACGCGCTCATCATCACACCCTGTGGAACCGCAACCCGCGCTATCAAATAAACCACCTTGATCAACTGATGCGCCAGCAGCAAGTATTTGAGTACTGGTCACACGCTGCAGCTTATTTGCCAATGCGCGACTACCGCTTTAGCTTGGTTCGCAAACAAGCCTTTGCTAGCGGCCAGCAAAAGCACTGGTATACCAAGAATACTCAGTTAATGGACGCGATATTGAAGCGCATTAGCGAAGAAGGGCCACTGATGGCCAAAGATTTTGAGCACCACGGTAATAAAACCGCCGACTGGGCCAGTAAACCCGCCAAACAGGCACTAGAGTGTTTGTTTATGCAAGGTGACTTGATGGTGCCTTATCGGCAGAATTTTCATAAGGTCTATCAACTTACCGAAAAGGTATTACCTAGCGATATAGATACCCGCGTTCCTAACCAGCAGGAATACTGTAGGCACTTAATACAGCGCTACTTGGGTGCCAACGGTGTTGGTCTGATTAGCGAGATGACTTATTTACTCAAAAACGTAAAAAGCCCATTAAGCCAATGCTTAAACGAAATGTTATTAGCCGGAGAAGTGCTTGAAGTTGAGGTGGCTGGGCAGCCTTATTTGGCGCTAAGCCACAGCCTAGAGCTATTAAACAAACCCTTGGCGCGCAGCAAACTAAAGATCTTGTCGCCCTTCGACAACCTAGTAATTCAACGAAAACGCCTGCAGCAGTTGTTTAACTTTGATTATCTAATCGAATGCTATGTGCCAAAAGCCAAGCGCCAATACGGCTATTTTTGCTTACCTATTTTATGGGGTAGCCAAGTGGTCGCAAGAATGGACTGCAAGGCCGAGCGTAAAACTCAAACCTTGCACATTTACAACTTGGTGCTGGAACCAAGCCTTAAAAATATTAGCGCTTTTAGCGAAGCCTTAAACAACGAGCTAGCAGCATTTATGCAGTTTAACCAATGTGAGCAAGTAACTGTTCATCAGGTACAGCCCAAGTCAGCGCAGCCAATCATTAGTGCTGAATTACATAGACTAAAAACGGCGATTTAAACCAGCGATAAACTGGCGACGATCGCCACCAAAACCAACGTATTCAAACATGGCAGACCAATAAGCATTAATGTTGAAGTTGGCGCCCACTAAACCCTGCCATTTATCGGTGTTTTCTTGGCGAATTTTATAGTCGATAGAAAGGTCGGTACCAGGAATTGGCTGGTTACCGTCAATTCGTAGTTCGCTGTCTAAATAACTCACTCCGCCATATACCGCTAAGCTGCGGTCATTTTCAAACTGGAAGAGTTTGCCAGCACGTGGCACGGCGCTAAACACGATGCCTTCGCTGTTAGTTCTGTCCATATCGGCATAGGTAAAGGTAAGCGGTACTGCTAAAAAGTAAGAGCGCCAGCCACCAGCCAATACCGTACCTAGGCTATAACTGTAGCCGTCTACATCTACATTCACGTTAAACGGCACAGTTTCTTTACCTTCTAATACGCGACAAGCAGGATGGCTAATAATGCCGGAACAATCTATTTCTAGCTGATCCAGTAAGTCATCGCCGTTTAGCGCAAAGTTTACGTTGGCTTCGCCGGTAATTCGGCCAAAGGTGCCAAATACATTCATAAAGGGAAATATCCAAGCGTCTACTTTAATCTGCGGGGTTTGGGTGCGGTTATCGTTATCGCTAAAGGCAACAAAGTCGATGGGTACGTTGGCACCATTGCCTCCAAGGCCCACTTCTAGCTCATCAAGATTCATGTGCTGATAGGTGTCGACATAAATAAAGCTAATGCCGATGGGTAAAGGTAAGTCGTAACCCAAATCAATGACACGTTGCCCATAAAACGGCAATACCCGATCCCATTTTCGAGGCGAGTTCTCGGTTTGGCTGCCGGGTGATTTAGTATCACGCATGGGTAATGTGGTTTTGTTTAAGCCGCTATCGGTGAGCTCTTCGTTACGCGATAAATTAACCAATACTGCTGAGCCAGAAACATTGGCTCCGCTGTCGTTCACCACATAAGCAGGAATGTTATGTTGGTTCACCTCTATGGTGCTGGCATAGGTTTGGCCGCTTTCACCTAAGCGCCATTCGGCCGACACACCCGTGCCCCAACCACCTTGAGTAAAAGCCTCGATGCTTTGCTGATCTTCGAACAAACCAATAATGTAGTATGAGCTTAAGCCCAAGCCCACACCTACATCGTAACGCTCCACATCCATGTAGGTAATGCTGTCGTCCTGCTTATTGTACAGAGCACCTAAGCCACTAGATTTACCTAATACTGGCACCTTAAAGCTAGATAGTTCAGAGGAGAAGTAGCCTGCGGCTTGGTCAAGTTCTTGCTGTAATTCAGGATTTAACGCCACCAAGCGCTCGATAGCCGTGTCGGCTTGTTGCTCAACTTGCTGTCGCACCGCGTCTCGCTCACCGCTTGGAATCACCGTTTTGCTAGAACAGGCTGCCAAAGTAAATAGAGCAAATAAGCCAAAGCAAAAACCTAGAGGATTTCTCATTACTATCCTTGTTGTGTTGAGGCTGCATCCTGCAGCTCAATATAATGAAGGGCGATCTGCTAATCGCTATATACCAACAATAAGCAAAGGCTCAAATTTCTTCAATTTTAATTCGAAATACCTGCTCTTGCCCAGAGAGTTTAATTTTAGCGTCTTGGTAGCTGGGCGGGCCAAAACTTCCCTTTGGATTATTGCTCATGCCAGTTGGCTCTTTGGGAATGCCAAACCAGTTAGTATCAAGAACACCGTTGGCATTTATATCGTGATAAACATTTATCGCACACTCAGCCGGTAAAGGCTCACTTATAGTTAGCCTTAACTCACCATCACTTGCACTTTTTGCAGGCAAAGCTTGAGTAAAGATAGACTCTTTTAAATAGCTTTCGCTGGAGTCCCACACCCTAAGCACTATTTGCCCTTTCTTAGAGCTAATCCCTTGTACATCAACGTGCACTGGCGCAGCCAGCGCGCTCAAGGGGAGCAAAGCGATAAGGAAACTAAATATTTTCATAAAGCTCCTTGCTGTTAGTTAATCAATTAATACTGAAAGACTATTTGGTAGCTAGCAAGCACTATCAGCTTTTAACCAGAAAATAGCCAAGTGACCCGTCCTAAGATAGGTTGACGATTTTTAGGCCAGCTCCAGTAGCTGGCCTTTTCTATTGTGCACCTGATTGGGCGTTTTCATATTTAAACTCAGATGCGGCCTCATAGCGTTGTATATCGCTATCGATTCTTTTACAAGTATCTTCATTTCTTTAAGCGTTTTACATCGGTACAGTAAAAACTCCTGCTTCAGTATTCCGTTTATCCTTTCCGCCAACGCATTTTGGTAGCAATCATAACCGTCTGTCATCGAGGGTCGAATTTGGTTTATCAACAGTTCATCCTGATAAACTGCCGAGCAGTATTGTGAGCCTCGGTCTGAGTGGTGTACCGTGTTAGCGATATAGCGCTTATCTTTAACCGCCATTTTCAGGGCCTTCACTACGCTGTCAGCTTTCATGTCCTCACTCAAGTGATGACCGACTATTTTACGAGAAGCAGCATCGGTCACCAGCGACAGATAGTGTACACCTTGGTCTGATTCAAGATAGGTTATGTCGCTAACCAGTACATGCTCTGCATCATGTAACCCTTCCTCTTTCAGCAGGTTAGGATGTTTCTTCATCCAGTGCTTGCTGAATGTCGTTTTGGTGAAGCTTCTCTTTGGTTTAACCAGCAAACCMTCACGTCTCAAATAGGCAAAGAGCCCATCTCGTCCAAGTTTAATGTCGTGCTCAAGGAGTTTAGGCTTTATCAACACGTAGAGCTTGCGTACACCCAATCGCGGCATATATTTACGCCAGTACTGTACCCAGTCTTTGATGACCGATAACGTCGCTCTACGGTTTTCCATTCGGGCGACCGCCTGATAAATAGATTGCCGTGAAATACCCGCCGCGCGACATGCAGCAGCTAGGTTTATTTCGCTGTCGGTTTTCGCTTGCCAGATGTACCGGATAAGTACTTTTTTCTAAGGCCCGCTCCGTATTCATTGTCCATGATATCGACCATACCATTGAGGATTTGGTTACGTAGCTTCTCTTCGGCTAACTCACGCTCAAGGCGCTTGATTGTTTCGGCTGGCGTTTCTTTTGAATTAGGCATAAGGGGATGCTGAAATGGTTTTGACCAATCAAGCCTACCATGTTTTCTGAGCCAAACCAGTACTGTTGAACGCCCCTGAATGCCAAATCGGGCTTGAGCTTGTTTGTAAGTCATTTCGCCTTTTTCGACGCGCTCTACGACACCTAATTTAAAGGCTAAGGTGTAATCTCGTTGTGTGCGCTTAGGGCTTGAGTTAATGGGTGTTGTCATAAAGAAGTCCTCTTTATGTCAACCTATTTCCGGACGGGACAAGATGTAAACAAAAGCCGATGCGTGAGCATCGGCTTTTTTGTTTTTAAGGCCTTGCTGAAAAGCACCCAATAAAAAACCAGTCACGTAGACTGGTTTTTTGTTTAGCTGCTGCAGCGAGAGCTAGTTTTGACTGTCATCGAAAACAATGCTTACTGCGTGGCTACCTTTGGGGCCTTGCTGTGTTTCAAATTGAACTGGCTGACCAGCTTTAAGGGTGCGATACCCTTCCATTTGAATCGTCGAATAGTGAGCGAAGATATCTTCTCCACCTGTATCCGGGCAAATAAAACCAAATCCTTTTGCGTTGTTAAACCACTTAACTGTTCCGCTTGGCATACGACATATCCCTATTAAATTTATCTACCAAACTGACCGAGTTGGTCACTTTTGACGCAACTTTGAGTCAGCTGTTTAACAATTTAGTAAAATATTTACTACAGTCAAGTTTTCAAGGTACTTTTCTACTAGCCTTGTTAACTCAAAGCGGTTATGTTGAGAAACAGAGACGCGTTTTTACTACTATAGTTTTTATGAGCAAATTATCTGATTGGTTAGATGTTGAAGAAATAACCAAACAAGCAAAAAGTGAGACAGCACCGCCACCAATGTATAAGGTGGTTTTAAATAATGATGACTATACTCCTATGGAGTTCGTTATTGAGGTGTTGCAGTTGTATTTTAATATGGATTTGGACAAAGCAACCCAAATAATGCTTACCATTCACTACAAAGGTAAAGGAGTTTGTGGGGTTTTCACGGCCGAAGTAGCTGAAACCAAAGCTGCACAAGTAAATAGTTATGCCAAACAAAATGACCATCCCTTGATGTGCACTATGGAGAAAGCATAGCTAAGTAGTATTGATTGTCTTTAGGGGGCCTATGCATGCTAAATAAAGAGTTGGAACAAACTTTAAACCAGGCGTTTAAAGAAGCAAGACAGCAACAACACGAATTCATGACGGTAGAGCACTTGTTGTTGGGTTTATTAGAAAACTCTGCCGCCAAGGAAGCCCTAGTCGCTTGTGGGGCTAACCTCAACCAGCTTAACCAAGAGTTAAGTAGTTTCATTGAACAAACCACCCCTGTTATTCCAGAGGACGATGGAGAGCGCGAGACGCAACCTACTCTTGGTTTTCAACGGGTTCTCCAACGTGCAGTTTTCCATGTTCAATCTTCTGGTAATAGTGAAGTAAGTGGCGCCAATGTATTGGTAGCCATATTTAGCGAACAAGAAAGCCAAGCCGTTTATTTCCTTAAAAAAGCAGATATTAGCCGTTTAGACGTGGTTAACTTCATCTCTCATGGCATTCGCAAAGATGAAGAACCTAGTGCAGAGCAAGGCCCAGCGGAAACGGAAACTCAGTCTGAAGAGACTAAGCAGCTAGAAAGCTTTGCTAGCAACCTTAATCATTTGGTGCTTAAAGGCAAAATTGACCCGCTTATCGGCCGAGATAAAGAATTGTCTCGCACCATTCAAGTATTGTGTCGTCGCCGTAAAAACAATCCATTGTTAGTAGGTGAAGCCGGCGTGGGTAAAACAGCCATTGCCGAAGGCTTGGCTTACCGCATTGTGCACGAAGATGTGCCAGATGTGATTAAAGACGCCACTATTTACTCTTTAGATATTGGCTCGCTGCTTGCGGGGACTAAATACCGAGGTGACTTTGAGAAACGTTTTAAAGCCTTATTAAAGCAGCTAGAAAACGCCGAGAATGCGATTTTATTTATCGATGAAATCCACACTATTATCGGTGCAGGCGCGGCTTCTGGTGGCCAACTAGATGCGGCAAACTTAATTAAGCCTTTATTAAGTAATGGTTTATTACGTTGCGTGGGCTCTACCACCTATCAAGAGTACAATCAAATATTCGAGAAAGATCGCGCTTTAGCTCGTCGCTTCCAAAAAGTAGATGTAGTAGAGCCAACCATTGAAGATACTACTAAGATTTTGTTGGGCTTGAAGAGCCGTTACGAAGCTCACCACGACGTTCGTTACACCAAGCAAGCAATGCGCAGTGCGGCAGAGCTTGCAGCTAAGTACATTAACGAGCGCCACCTGCCCGATAAAGCGATTGATGTGATTGACGAAGCTGGCGCGAGTATGCGCATGTTACCAGTGAGTCGTCGCAAGAAAACCATTGGGGCAGGGGATATTGAAGCTATTGTTGCAAAAATTGCTCGTATCCCTGAAGCCAAAGTTTCTTCTTCAGACAGAGAAACTCTGCGCAGCTTAAATGAAATATTGAAGATGGTAGTATTTGGCCAAGACCCAGCCATTGATGTATTGGTTGATGCCATTCGTTTAAACCGCTCTGGTTTAGGTGCAGAGGAAAAACCGGTTGGTTCATTCCTGTTTGCTGGCCCTACGGGTGTTGGTAAAACAGAGGTAACCCAGCAGTTAGCTAAGGCCTTAGGTGTTGAACTAATTCGTTTTGACATGTCTGAGTATATGGAGCGCCATGCCGTTTCACGCCTGATTGGTGCGCCTCCAGGCTATGTAGGTTTTGACCAAGGTGGCTTACTTACTGATGCAGTGCTTAAGCACCCGCATTGTGTGGTTTTGCTCGATGAGATTGAAAAAGCCCACGAAGATGTATTTAACTTGTTATTACAGGTGATGGATCATGGCACGCTTACCGATAACAACGGCCGTCATGCTGATTTTCGTAATGTGATATTAGTGATGACCAGTAACGCTGGGGTTAAAGAGACGCAACGTTCTGCCATTGGCTTTAAAGAGCAAGACATGAGCTTTGATGCAATGGACGAGATTAAGCGTATATTTGCTCCTGAATTTAGAAACCGCTTGGACAACATCATTTGGTTTAACCATTTAGATGAAAATATTATTGAACAAGTAGTCGATAAATTTATTGTGGAACTGCAAGCTCAGCTTGACGCTAATGGCGTTTCAATGGAAGTAAATACAGAAGCGCGCTTATGGTTGTCTGAGCAGGGTTATGACAAAGCAATGGGCGCAAGGCCAATGTCTCGAGTGATTCGCGAGCAACTTCGTAAGCCGCTGGCTAACGAGATTCTATTTGGCCGCTTGAATGATGGTGGGCATGTAGATGTTGGAATTAAAGACGGTAAGCTTGATTTTCAATATGAAGATGAAGTTGCTGAAGTTTAATTACTAATGCTTAACCCGATCAAAAAAGCCAGCTACTAGCTGGCTTTTTAATTGTTGTATACAACAATTGCGGATTAGCGCGCGCGGAAAACAATGCGCCCTTTTGACAAGTCGTACGGTGTTAATTGAACCGTAACTTTATCTCCGGTTAAAATGCGGATGTAGTTTTTACGCATTTTTCCAGAAATGTGGGCAGTAACAACATGTCCGTTTTCTAGTTCTACACGGAACATTGTGTTAGGCAAGGTGTCTAACACTGTGCCTTGCATTTCAATATTGTCTTCTTTCGCCATTGAGTCCTCTGTTTGACACGCACTTATAAAAACGCAGGGAGAATGCCAGATTTACTGCCTTGTGTAAAGTTTATCCTCTAAATCTATTGCCATTTACTGTTAATAAATCGTTGATGTGGCAAATAGTTCCGTTTGTAGTTCATTTTTCTGCAATCATCTACCTGATAACCCAAATATAACCAGTCCTTACCTTGTTGTTTAGCTTGGCTAATTTGCATTAACACCGCCAAGTTGCCTAGTGATAATTTATCTAAGTCCGGGTCAAAGAATGTATAAACAGCGCTAAATGCTTTTGAAAAAACATCAGTAACGCACACAGCAACTAATTGTTCATCATCAAATAGCTTTAGGTATTGGGTGCTAGACCAATCACACTGCAAAAACTCAAAGAAGGCTTTTTCATTAGGCGGATACATGCTGCCATCTTTGTGCCTTGCTTCTATATAACGGGAGTAAAGTTGGTAATCGTCTTGGTCTAGTTGATGATCCCAGCAAAGGGTAAGCTGCTTAGCTTTGTTCAGAATCCGTTTTTGCGATTTGCTTGGGCTAAAATCTGCCACTTTAACTCTTAATGACTGACATTGAGTACATGCGCTGCAAGCTGGGCGGTATATCTCACTGCCACTGCGGCGAAAGCCGAGTTCTAACAATTGTGAGTAGTAGGCTGATTTTTGTTCATTATTACACAGTAAAAAGCATAATTGCTCTTGTTGGTCTTCCAAATATGGACAAGTATTTACTTGGCTTAAACCTAGCGGTAGCTGCATTAAAAAATCACCTGCTGTTGCCAACACTTAGCATCAACTTTGTTGTCTTTGTGTTTGTTAAGTAGGTTTAAAAAGCATTGTCTTTCAATCGCTTCCATGCCTAAACTTAACAAGTGAGGGTTCTCAACTTGCCCGTCAATGTAAACGCCGCCATGTTGTTTGAAGTGTTGGCAAAAAAGGTGGAACGCCAGTTTGGATGCGTTAGTCTCGGTATGAAACATTGACTCACCACAAAATACTTCTCCTACAAGAACCCCATATAATCCACCGACTAATTCTTCACCATTCCACACCTCAACGGAGTGAGCGCGTTCAAGTTGATGTAAAGCGATATAAGCCTTGATCATGTCTTGATTAATCCATGTTTCATCGGTGCGTAGGGCTGCGCACCGTTCAATCACCTGTGGAAAATCACTATTCACCGAAACCTTTAAGGTGGTTTTTCGCATGAATTTTTGCATGCTTTTGTTTACGGTATGCGCGCTTAAGTCTAAGCCGATTCTAGGATTAGGGCTCCACCATAACACTGGTTGATCATCACTAAACCAAGGGAAAATGCCATTGTCATAGGCTGCGATTAACCTTTGTGGACTAAGGTCTGCGCCAATGGCTAACAAACCATTAGGATCTTCTAAGGCGTGATTGGGAGAGGGGAATGGGCGATTTAGTTCTAAGAATACTGGATGCACAGGCACTTATAGCTTTTACAATATCTCTAACAAGTATATCAATACTAAACGATTTTTAGGTATAAAAAAGCCGGTTATTAAACCGGCTGAATAAGATGCTTAGTCGTTTATGCTATCTAAGTATCGCTCCGCGTCTAGCGCTGCCATACAACCCGCACCTGCAGAGGTGATGGCTTGACGATAAATGTGGTCAGCCACATCGCCCGCTGCATAAATACCAGGAATGCTGGTTTGAGTTGCATTACCTTCAGTACGCGATTGAATAGTGAGGTAGCCATCTTTCATTGCTAACTGGCCTTCGAAGATGCCGGTATTAGGTTGGTGACCAATGGCGATAAAGGCTCCCATTACGTCGATATCTTGGCTAGTACCGTCTTGCACGTTTTTAGTACGCACACCAGTAACGCCCATTTCATCACCTAACACTTCATCAAGAGTTTGGTTTAAATGCAGTACAATATTGCCGTTAGCTACTTTGTCCATTAGGCGTTTAGTTAAGATCTTTTCGCTTCGGAATTCTTCACGGCGGTGAATTAGGTGCACTTCAGATGCAATGTTCGATAAGTACAATGCTTCTTCAACAGCAGTGTTACCACCACCAACTACCGCTACTTTTTGGTTGCGGTAGAAGAAACCATCACAGGTAGCACAGGCAGAAACCCCTTTACCTTTGAATGCTTCTTCAGAAGGTAGGCCTAAGTACTTAGCTGATGCACCTGTGGCAATAATTAGTGCGTCACAAGTGTACTCGCCACTATCGCCTTTAAGCTTGTATGGCTTTTCTTTGAAGTCAACTTCGTTGATATGGTCGAAAACAATCTCGGTTTCAAACTTTTCAGCATGAGCTTGCATACGTTCCATTAGGGCAGGACCCGTTAAACCTTCAGCATCACCAGGCCAGTTTTCAACTTCCGTTGTGGTGGTTAATTGACCACCTTGCTGAATACCAGTGATAAGCACTGGGTTTAAGTTGGCGCGTGCCGCATATACTGCTGCAGTGTAACCCGCTGGGCCAGAGCCTAGAATAATTAGTTTGTGGTGTTTTGCATTGCTCATGATTGCTACAATTCCTTAAAGTTCTTGCTTGATATATGAGGGTACAAAATCCGAAATCAAGCGTCATAAAGCGAAAAAATTGCGCTTTATACAAAGTAGAAGTTTGTTGGATACAGCATAATAGGCTTCGTTATTCCCCCCAAATAATAAAACTTTATATGGATATGCGTATTTATCTAGCCTTTAATTCGGCTTTTTACTTGATAGTCCGTGCATTTTGTGGAATAAATAATGCCTAGGGATAAGACAAAAGTTTAAAAAAGTCTGTTGGCTTGGGTTTTAGCTCTGCATCTCGCTTGGAATGACTTATTTATGTGTGAAAGGACATCCACATAATTTATGCAAAGACTACAAGTATTAATGCATAAAAAGTCAGCACAACTTGGTGTGCTTAGGGACAACAATCGTATCACCATTAATGGAAGCAAAAGGTCGACCAATGAAGGAACTGGATCGTATTGATCGCAACATACTTAATGAGTTGCAAAAAGATGGCCGCATATCGAATGTGGAACTTTCAAAACGTGTAGGCCTTAGCCCTACACCTTGTCTAGAAAGGGTTAGACGTTTAGAGCGCCAAGGTTACATTACTGGTTACACTGCTATTCTAAACCCACAATACTTAGACGCTTCGCTACTGGTTTTTGTTGAAATCACGTTGAATCGCGGTGCTCCTGACGTATTCGAACAATTTAATCATGCTGTGCAGCAGCTTGAAGAAATTCAAGAATGTCATTTAGTGTCAGGTGATTTTGATTATCTATTAAAGACCCGCGTAGCAGATATGTCTGCTTACCGTAAGTTGTTAGGCGAAACCTTGTTACGTCTACCTGGTGTTAACGACACCCGTACTTACGTAGTGATGGAAGAAGTGAAGCAGAGTAATCGACTAGTTATCAAAAACTAACGGAGTCGTTTCCCCCTCCAATTCATTTTTGATAAAGTTAAACAAGCGGCTATAGCCGCTTGTTTTGTTTTTAGCCAAACAGAATAATTATTGGATATTTTTAGTTCAAGGGAACGCTTGTGACAGATACTACAGACAACAAATTGTCTGGCTTTGCTCGAATTGCGGAAGTTGGTGCCATCGCAATGGGCGCTTTAGGTGTTTACCTAATGGTAGCCTTATTAAGTTTTAATCCGAGCGATCCTAGTTGGTCGCAAACTGCTGGTCAGCAAAGTATTGCCAATGCTGCAGGAAGCTCTGGTGCATGGTTTGCCGACTTACTGTTGTTTAGCTTTGGTTTTATGGCTTATAGCATGCCGTTTATTTGCGCGTTGTTGGCTTGGGCGCTGTTTTGGCGTCCTTGTCCTATAGCCCAAGTAAACTTCTTCACTTTAGGCTTAAGGCTTATTGGTTTTGTTTTCACTTTCGCTAGCTTAACCACGCTGGCGAGCATTCATATTGACGATTTTCATTTCTTTTCTTCAGGAGGCTTAGTGGGAGATATCTTCACTCAGCTAATGATTCCGGTGTTTGGTTTACTTGGCACCAGCATTATTTTATTAGCCGTGTTTGCCGGTGGTATTACTTTGTTTACCGGACAGTCTTGGGTTCAATTTGTTGAACAACTGGGTGGTGGGCTTAATTCAGCTTATCTTGCGGTTGTTGGTTTTCCAGAGCGTTTACGAAATAAAAAACAACGTGAAATAGAGCAAGATGTCTTAATGCGAGACTTTGTAGCAGAGCCTTCTCAACAAGAATCACAGCAAAGTCCCCTTAATGAAGGTGATGCTGAGCGCCAAACCGATTTTGTAGAAGAGCAAAATGCTTATCAAGAACCAACGTTCGAACAGGCTATTCAATCAGAAACCGAAAATGATTCGGTAGCTATCGAGCCAAGTTTCTCTATGGAGACTGATTTTGAGGCCGAGCTTTCGCAAGCTAAAGAAGATATTGAGTTTGCTTATGAAGACGAAGCGATAGACCCTCCTAGCGTCATTCTTGATGACACCGCGCCTGAGCCTATGCCAGACATTCCATTTGACGGAGAGTCTGTCGCTGTAGCCAAGCCGCCTGTGTCAAAACCTGCTGTTCAAGCTAAACCCGCTCAGCCAAGGCTAAGCCGTTTACCCGATATGAATCTATTGGATAGGCCAGATAAAAAGGCCAACCCAATATCACCAGAAGAGTTAGAGCAGGTCTCACGCTTAGTTGAAGCTAAGTTGCTCGACTTTAATATTCAAGCAAACGTTGTTGCCGTTCACCCTGGCCCAGTGATTACCCGTTTTGAGCTAGATTTAGCGCCTGGGGTGAAGGTGAGTAAAATCACAAACTTGTCTAAAGATTTAGCGCGTGCATTGTCAGCAATTAGCGTTCGGGTGGTAGAAGTAATCCCTGGTAAATCGGTAATTGGTTTAGAACTGCCAAACCGTTACCGAGAAATCGTTTATTTAAGCGAAGTGATTGATAGCAGCACTTTCCATCAATCGAAATCGCCTTTGGCGATGGTATTGGGCAAAGACATTGCTGGCCAGCCAGTTGTGGCTGACTTAGCTAAAATGCCTCACTTATTGGTTGCTGGTACTACGGGTTCGGGTAAGTCTGTTGGTGTAAACGTCATGATTGTCAGTCTTCTGTATAAATCTACGCCAGAAGATGTTCGGATGATTATGATTGATCCCAAAATGTTGGAGCTGTCGGTCTACGAGGGCATTCCTCATCTACTATCTGAAGTTGTTACCGACATGAAAGAAGCCGCCAATGCCTTACGCTGGTGTGTAGGTGAAATGGAACGGCGCTACAAGTTAATGTCTGCCATGGGTGTGCGAAACCTTAAGGGCTTCAACCAAAAAGTGGTCGATGCGATTGAATCTGGTAATCCGATTGTTGACCCATTGTGGAAGCCGGAAGACAGCATGGCTGAAACAGCGCCTACCTTAGAAAAACTGCCTCACATCGTGGTTATCATCGACGAGTTTGCCGACATGATGATGATTGTGGGTAAAAAGGTTGAAGAGTTAATTGCGCGTATTGCACAAAAAGCCCGTGCCGCTGGTATTCATTTAGTACTTGCTACACAGCGTCCTTCTGTGGATGTTATAACCGGCTTGATTAAAGCAAATATTCCTACACGTATGGCCTTCCAAGTATCAAGCCGTATCGATTCTCGTACTATTCTTGACCAACAGGGTGCTGAAACCCTATTGGGTATGGGTGATATGCTATACCTTCCTGCGGGTACGGGTGTACCAACCCGTGTTCACGGAGCATTTGTTGATGACCACGAAGTACACGCTGTGGTATCGGCTTGGAAAGAGCGGGGTGAACCAGATTACATCGATGAAATTCTAAATGGCGAAGCAGGGCCTGACGCGATGTTGCCTGGCGAAGTTGCAGAGTCTGACGAAGAGCTAGATGCTTTGTTTGATCAAGCTGTTATGCATGTTACCGAAACCCGACGTGGTTCTGTATCTGGAGTACAACGTAAGTTTAAAATTGGTTATAACCGCGCCGCTCGTATTGTTGAGCAAATGGAAGCTCAGGGCATTGTTAGTGCACCAGGTCATAACGGTAACCGGGAAGTTATCGCTCCACCGCCGGTGAAAATTGATTAAGAGAAAAGATGAAAAAATTACTGAGTATAAGTTTTGCTGCATTGTTGTCTGCCCAAGCTTTTGCTAATGAAGCGGCTGACGAGCTACGCGCCCATCTTGCAGATTTAAAGGGGTTTCAGGCGCAGTTTAAGCAAACAGTGATAGATGCCGATGGCGTAAGCATTCATGAAGCGGAAGGAAAGCTAAGCTTAGCTAGGCCTGTAAAGTTAAATTGGCAACAGGTAATGCCCGAACAAGACATGATAGTGTCTGATGGTTCAACCATTTGGTACTACAGTCCGTTTGTCGAGCAAGTGACCATTATGGACGCAAGTGCAGCAATCAACCAATCGCCGTTCATTCTGTTAGCCGATGACCGCAGCGAGAGCTGGCAAAATTATCAGGTTGAGAAACAACAGCAGGGATTTTTAGTTAAGTCGAAAGATGATCCTCTGCAAGCTGCTTTTTGGGTAAAACTAAATGCAGATAACAGCATTTCTCGTTTTGATATTATCGAAAGCACTGGCCAACGTAGCCAATTTGATCTTCAGGGCTTTAAAGCTAACCCAAGCTTTAGTGACAAGTTGTTTAGCTTTGAAATCCCAAAAAATACCATGATTGATGATCAGCGCTAATGAGCCTTGAGCTAAACTTTGAGGCCGACTTTCGGCCTCTAGCTGCTAGAATGCGGCCCAGTAAGTTAGAGCATTATGTTGGCCAACAACATATCTTGGCTGGTGACAAACCGCTCCATAAAGCGATTTCTTCTGGACAGCTGCACTCAATGATTCTTTGGGGCCCTCCTGGCACAGGAAAAACCACAATTGCTGAATTAGCTGCTCTGTATGCCGACGCCGAAGTTGAAAAAATCTCGGCGGTAACTGGCGGCATTAAAGAAGTTAGAGCAGCGATAGACCGCGCCTTACAAAACAAACAGGTTAGCCGACGCACCATACTATTTGTAGATGAAGTGCATCGCTTTAATAAAAGCCAGCAAGATGCATTTTTGCCTTATGTAGAAAATGGTACGGTTATTTTTATTGGTGCCACCACCGAGAATCCATCTTTCGAACTTAATAACGCTTTGTTATCTCGGGCAAAAACCTATGTTCTGCGCGCTTTAGATAGCACCGCTATTTTGCAGCTACTCGACAGAGCGATAAACCAAGATGAGCTGTTAAAGCAACAAAAACTGAATTTTGAAGAAGGCGTGTTAGATACGCTTGCCAACTTAGTGAGTGGCGACGCTCGACGGGCGTTAAACTTACTAGAGATGATGAGTGAACTGGCTGAGAATGATGGTCAGCAAAAACTATTGAGCTTTGACTTGCTCAAGCAAGTAGCCGGAGAGCGTTATAGCCACATCGATAAGGGCGGCGATAAGTATTACGACTTGCTCTCTGCTTTACATAAATCTATACGAGGATCTTCGCCTGATGCCGCCTTATTTTGGTACTGCCGCATCTTAGAAGCCAGTGGCGATCCGCTAGCGGTCGCTCGTCGTTGTTTAGCGATTGCCTCTGAAGATGTCGGCAATGCTGACCCTCGTGCGATGCAAATAGCGGTAAGTGCCTGGGATTGTTTTACTCGAGTAGGAGCCGCAGAAGGCGAGCGAGCAATTGCTCAGGCGGTTGTCTACTTAGCCTGTGCCCCTAAAAGTAACTCTGTATATACCGCATTTAAAGCAGCCAGAGTGGCAGCTAAAGAATACGGTGATACCGAAGTGCCAGTGCACCTGAGAAACGCGCCTACTAAACTGATGGCCGAACTGGGCTATGGGGCAGAGTACCGCTATTCTCATGACGAGCCCAATGCTTACTCAGCTGGTCAGCAATATTTGCCTGATGCTTTGTTAGGGACGCAGTTTTACCATCCCGAACAACGCGGCTTAGAAAAGCAAATAGCAGAAAAGCTCGAATACCTAAGAAACTTGGACAAGCAATCGCCATAGCTTGGATTAAATAACAGTTATTATCTTTATATTGCACAATCAAGCTTAAAGCCTGATTGTGTCTGTAAGTAGTTGCTTTATAATAAGCTCGTTTTGGACACTAAGTCATTAACAGTGCTTAAACTTTTCCGAGTAGGCTTGTTTAGCATTGTTTTTAATTAACGATTTGAATTGGAAGTAGGTTATTGAATGTTAGACGCTAATTTGTTGCGCGGCGAAATAGAAACCACCGCAGAGCGCTTAAAGACTCGTGGATTTGAACTAGATGTAGCACGATTGACTGACTTAGAAAGTCGTCGTAAAGAGCTACAAGTTCGTACCCAAGAACTGCAAAATGAGCGTAATACCCGTTCCAAGTCTATCGGGCAAGCTAAAGGGCGCGGTGAAGACATTGCGCCACTGTTAGCCGAAGTAGGCCAACTTGGTGAAAAGTTAGATGCAGCCAAAGCAGAACTCAACGAACTGCTAGAAGAAATTAAAGACTACTCGTTAACCTTGCCTAATCTTCCTCACCCAAGTGCTCCTATTGGAAAAGACGAAGACGAAAACGTTGAGCTACACACTTGGGGTGAATTGCCTAGCTTTGACTTTGAGGTTAAAGATCACGTTGATGTAGGTAGCGATTTACAAGGGCTAGATTTTGCTAATGCGGTAAAAATTAGTGGCTCTCGTTTTATAGTAATGAAAGGCAAGATTGCCAAGTTACACCGTGCTATCGCTCAGTTTATGCTTGATACCCACACTGAAGAGCACGGCTACCAAGAAATGTACGTTCCGTACTTGGTTAACTCCGACTCTTTGTATGGTACCGGTCAAATGCCAAAATTTGGTAAAGACTTGTTCCATACCCAGCCAGCTACCGAAGAAGGTGTTGGCATGAGCTTAATTCCAACGGCTGAAGTACCGCTAACCAATATGTTACGCGACAGCATTGTAGAAGAAGCTGAACTGCCGATTAGAATGACTGCTCATACGCCGTGTTTTCGTAGTGAAGCGGGATCTTATGGCCGCGATACGCGTGGATTGATTCGTCAGCATCAATTCGACAAAGTAGAAATGGTGCAATTGGTTCATCCTGAGAAATCTTACGAAGCCTTAGAAGAAATGCGCCAACATGCTGAGAACATTCTACAAAAACTAGAGCTACCTTACCGAGTAGTAACCCTATGTACTGGTGACATGGGCTTTGGTGCTACTAAAACCTACGATTTAGAAGTATGGGTTCCTGCGCAAAATGCCTACCGTGAAATCTCATCAGTATCTAACTGTGAAGACTTTCAAGCGCGTCGTATGCAAGCGCGTTTTCGTGCTACCGGTGCTAAGAAGCCTGAGTTGCTGCACTCACTAAATGGTTCTGGTTTAGCTGTTGGTCGTACCTTGGTGGCTATATTAGAGAACTACCAAAATGCCGATGGTAGCATTAAGGTTCCAGAAGTATTGAAGCCTTATATGGGCGGCTTAGAAACTATCGCGGTATAAGCGTTAATTAAAATAAAAAAAGCGCCTTTAGGCGCTTTTTTTGTATGTAATTCAGGTACTAAATACACTTTACTGGTTTAGGTAAGCCAGCAACCTTAGTGGCTTGTTTTGCCGGTCCCTGTGGAAATAGCTTGTACAGGTAACGGCTATTGCCTTTCTCGGGTCCAAATTTTTTGGCCATTGCTTTAACTAAAGCACGCATGGCGGGCGAAGTATTAAACTCTAAGTAGAAGTTGCGGACAAATCTTACAACTTCCCAATGAGCCTCACTCATTTCAATCTCTTCAAGTTTGGCTATATGGGCTGCAAGATCTTCTGACCAACTGTCTATGTCGATCAAGTAGCCATTTTTATCGGTTTCGTATTGCTGGCCGTTGAATTCAATCATTATATTATTCGTATCTATCTTTAACTTGTGGCTAGTTTACCACTTACCATTTACTAGTAGTTGGCGAATTTTCTTCAAATCTTTGCCAATTAGCTGCAGTTGATATGCAATTAATAGCTCGTTACCAACCAGCTGTGGAAGAAGCTGATTAATGGCTCGCGTAAAAGACTCATTGTTAGCTTGAACGATGGGGCGGTTTGGGCCTTTAAGTAATAAGTAATCGTGCATTAACTGCAGCTCGTTTTGAATTAACTCGCCTAAACACGCCAAGCGCTCAGCCGCTTGATTTGATTGCAGTTGGGTGCGGTGGGTTGATAGCGCGGAGAGATGCGAGAGCAGGTGATGGCTTAAGCCCACAAGTTGGTATAAATCTGGCGATAAGCGTTGCTTACGGCTGGGCTCTGCAAGCATGTATTGCCAATGCCTTACCAACTCAGCCTCGCTTTGATAAGCGTGGTAGCGGCTTAGACGAAAATTGGTGGTTTCTTCAACATCGGCGTTAAAATACTGGTTGAAAATGGCGGTCTGGTAGTTAGCTATATTGGCAAACAATTGACTAATGATTTTGCGGCTTTGTTTGTGTTGCCAATCAGGCCATAAATAGCGAAGCGCCGCCATCGCCATAAGTGCACCCATTACCGTGACTAACGCTCGCACTATTAGCGCTTCGTTAGCGGGGTAGCCTTGAATGTCGAGGGAAATGGCAACAAATACCGTAATCATCGCAACCGATATTGCGTAATTAAAGTGGAAGAATAAAAAGAATAACAATACAAGGCCGGGTATCAGTGAGGTAAGTGCAATATCTGGAAGCTGTAGGTAGCTTAGCGCGGCTGCAAAGCCAACCCCGGCTATAGTGCCATACACTCGTTTATCTACGCGTTTCTTGGTGTCGTGATAATTAGGTTTTACTACCAGTAAGCAACTTAGCATAAGCCAATAGGCATGTTCGTCACCCGACAGCTGAATCAGGCCATAAGCAAGTAGCATCAATGTAGCCATGCGCAAAGCATGGCGATTAACGCTCAGACTGAGATCAACGGCTTGTGACAGGTATTGTTTAAGTGATATTTGAGTAAAAGGTGAAAAGCTTTGTTCTGGCTCTGGAAAATGTTGCTCGTGAAAACACAAAGCAATCACTTTGTGCAGGTTTTTCAGCATATAAGCAAAGCGCGGTGGAACATCTTTAAGGTTTGAACGATCCGCTTCTAGTTGTTCAACCGCAGTAATCAACTCTTGTTCTGCACTTGAATCAAGGTGTTTTGCGCCAATCACCCGCGCTATTCTTACTAGAACTGCTCTAGTGTCAGCGAGTAAAGTCCTTGGTAATACGCGTTGTAAGCGTTGGTAGTCTAGGTGCGAAGAGCTTAATCGCTCATGTAGCAGTTGGGCTTTAAAGAAACGGTCCATTTGGCTAGACCCAACATGCTGTTTGTTACGTTGTTGGTAAACATATAGTCCATGGCGTATTACCCCAAGTTGCTCAGCGATATCGGCGCTTTGAGCTGTTAACTTTACCTGTATGTCAGTGATGTTGGCTTCACGTTGAAACAAACGGGTTTTAGTTAATTGATAAAGACTAATTTGCTTGAATATCTGATC
The DNA here is from genome assembly GCF_900537085.1 of Agarivorans sp. Alg241-V36. Lineage (NCBI taxonomy): Bacteria > Pseudomonadati > Pseudomonadota > Gammaproteobacteria > Alteromonadales > Alteromonadaceae > Agarivorans > Agarivorans sp. Alg241-V36. Next base: position 162,543 of record NZ_UNRE01000001.1, read on the forward strand.
TAATTGTTTGTCTAGCCAACGCGTTGGGTAAAGGGCGTTGATTAACAACGAGAGTAGGGCATAACTTAAGGCGCCAACCACTAGCCAAAAGGGCTGTAGCCAAGGGTTGTCGTAGGTGTTGTAACCCAGCATGGTGTAAATAGCGATGATCAAGGAACAGAGGGAGATTGCACCATACTTTTGCCCAAGCACAGGCATTCGCATAAACAGGTAAGTGGAGCAAAATAAACCAATGGCAAACAGCCAAGGCCAGCAGAACAATAAGGTGACCGAGATACTGGCTAAGGAAAAACTGGCCATCATCAATAGCGTGCTTTGAACACGATGTTGATAAAAGTCAGGGCTGTCGGCTAAGCCTGCTGCAACCACGCCAAGTGTAGCCGTTAGGGCAAAATCTAAATTAAACACTAAGCCCAAGCTAAGAATGAACATAGCTAAGCCGGCTGCTTTGCAGGCTATGGTCCAATTTAGTTTGGCTGGGTCTAGTTTAAGATTTAGTACCATAAATAAAAACGCCCTGTAAGAACAGGGCGTGATAGTCCTTCAGCAATATCGCTTAGTCGTCGTTCAAGAAACCTAAGATATGTAACAAGTTTACGAAGATATTAAATACATTCAAGTACATAGAAATAGTAGCTCGAATATAGTTGGTTTCGGTTCCGTTTATGATATTGCTGGTATCATAAAGAATAAAGCCAGAAAACAACATTACCGCTGCACCACTAATGGCTAGGCTAAGCATTGGTATTTGTAAGAACAAGTTAAGTAACATGCTCACTACAACTACTATTAAACCCGCCATCAAAAAGCCGCTCATAAAAGAGAAGTCTTTTTTGGTGGTAAGTACATAGCCTGACAAACCAAAGAAGATAAGACCGGTCATTCCTAAGGCTTGCATTACAATTGCTCCGCCTTGCGGGAACTGTAGGTAATGACTAAGGATTGGTCCTAGTGAGCCACCCATTAGGGTTGTAAATACAAAAGTCCAAACCAAACCCATTGAAGAGTTAATGCTTTTAGGTAGAACGAAGAATACGATTACCATGGCGGCAACCATCATACCAATAGATGCTAAGTGGCCAATTCCGGCTACTACTGCAAAGAATGCTGCAATTGCACTGGTAAACAAGGTCATCGAAAGTAAGGCGTAGGTGTTACGCAATACCTTATTTGTTTCCAGTTTCGATGCAGCGCTATAGTTTATCGTGCTCGGCTGATTCATTATTTCACTCCGTTATGACTGAGTTAATTCGTTAAGTTATGTAAAACGAAATTCTAGTATAACGAGTTTTTTAACAAATAAAATCAAATCTGCCATCTAAAAGTGCGCTTAGCCTCACCAAATCATCATCAAACAATTTCCTAAGACACTCAACTACTTAACAAAATTGCTTCGCTTAAGCGAAAAAATCACTAGGCTTAACACCTCAGTAGTGTTGCACTCCGAATCACATATCCCTATGATCAGCCTATTAACAGGGCAGTTTGCCTAAACCATTCAACGAACAAGAGAGACGGATAACAGATGTTAGTTTTAGGACATACTAATCCAGACTGCGACAGTATTGCGGGTGCAATATCGTTAGCAGAGTTATTAACCAAGCAAGGCACACCAGCAACAGCGATTGCCCAAGGTGAGCCTAATCCTGAAGCCAAATTTCTGTTAGACAAAATTGGTTTTGCAGCGCCAGAAGTACGCACAGAGATTGCCGGTGAAGATGTGTGGCTAATTGACTACTCTGATTGGGGGCAAGCGCCAAAAGACGCTAAAAAAGCCAATATCCGCGGAATTGTTGATCACCACAAACTAGGTGATATCACTACAGCTGAGCCAGTAGAGTGTTGGATCCGCCCAGTAGGGTGTAGCTGTACTATTGTATACAGCATGTACCAAGCCGCTGATATTACACCTAGTAAAGAAGCCGCAACCCTAATGTTAGGCGCTATTTTAAGTGACACGGTTAAGTTTAATTCTCCAACATTTACACCTGTAGATCGCGAAGCAGCTGAAGCTCTTGCTAAGTTAGCTGGCGTAGCAGACATTGACGCATTTGCAGACGAGCAATTTGCTGCTAAATCAGACGTTGCATCTGTACCTGCTGACGAGTTAGTGCTACGAGACCAAAAAGTCTATGAGATCAACGGTAAGCAATTCGCTATTGCTCAATTAGAGCTTACATCAGTTAAACCTGTGTTAGCCCGTTTAGACGAACTAGAAACAGCATTAGTGGCGCTTAAGCAAGCTAATAACTACCATACTGCTCTTGTTCTACTGACCGACATTACTACTTTAAACTCAACCGGTTTAATCTGTAGTGACGAAGCGGCTTTGGTTGCTGCAACTTTAGGTGGAACAATCGAAGGCTCAGTTATCGACTTACCTGGCGTAGTAAGCCGCAAGAAGCAGGTTATGCCGCCGCTTCAGCGTGAATTTGATGTAGTCTAAAGGCTATTTCACTCATACAAAGCCAGCGTATAACGCTGGCTTTTTTGTAAGTAAATGTAGGCAGGGAAAATTTTGTAACCCTCGGTAGCGTTTTCAGTAACAAGATATCTTATTTTGATTTACAAATTACGTTATTTTATTACGTAGGGTATGACTGAAGGGATATTTTTCAGCGGATAGTGAATTTTTCTGCACTATTTGTGAGAAAAAACGCGCTTTTTTAGTCTGTTACGCATTTTTGTAAAAAAAAATCGTGTTTAATTTCAAGTCAAGTCTGAAATTCAATTTATATCTGTGGTAGCATTTCCTTTACTTTCGTGACGAATGGACTAGCTCCTGCGTTATTGAATGCTGTTGTTTTGGAGGTTTAAAGAATAATTATCTGTGAAAGGTAGTTGTTCACACATCATCGATAGATGATGGGGCTCCTCTTTAAATGAAAATACTATTGATGTCTAAGGTCCTGTCGGTCTGAATAACATTAATATAGCAGTAAATAGGAATTACTGGATGACAAACATAACTCAACACAATAAGAGCCTTTATAGGCCAGAATTCGAACACGATAGCTGTGGTATCGGATTCGTTGCCCACTTAAAAGGGCGTAAAAGTCATGATGTGATCGAAAACGCATTAACCATGCTTACTTGCATGGAACATCGTGGTGGTACTGGTTGTGACGTAGATAGTGGAGACGGCGCCGGTATTCTCATTCAGCTTCCTCATGAGTTTTTTAACGAAGAAGTAACAAAATTAGGCTTCAGCTTACCTAAACCAGGTGAGTATGGCGTGGGTATGGTTTACTTCCCAGCTGGTGAAGCTATTCGTCGCGAATGCCGCGAGATATTAAACCGTAACATTGAGAAACTAGGCTTAACCTTATTAGGTTACCGCGTAGTTCCAAAAGACAACTCGAGCTTAGGTCAAGCTTCTCTTGATAATGAGCCGCAGATAGAGCAAGTGTTCATTGCGCGCCCATCAGACTTAGACCAACAAGTGTTCGAACGTAAGCTATTTGTTTTACGTAAGTACACTTTGCACATCGCTGATGCAACAGTGGCTGGCGTGAACGAAGACTTCTACATGGCGTCTATGTCGTCACGTACTATTGTGTACAAGGGTCAGTTAACCACTGCTCAAGTTCGTAAGTATTATTTAGATCTTCAAGATCCTCGTGTGGTATCAGCAATTGCTATGTTCCACTCGCGTTTCTCAACTAACACTTTCCCTGCTTGGCGCTTAGCACAGCCTTTCCGTTACATTGCACACAACGGTGAAATTAACACTGTTAAAGGTAACGTAAACTGGATGCGTGCTCGCGAGTCTTTGCTTGCAAGTGTTAATTTCAGTAAAGAAGAACTGGATATGATTAATCCAGTTTGTGACATCTCTCGTTCAGACTCTGCAAACCTAGACATGTGTGTAGAGCTGCTTGTATTAAGTGGTCGCCCGCTTGAGCAAGTAATGATGATGGTTGTGCCAGAAGCTTGGCAAACTCAAGAAGACATGGATCCTGTGAAACGTGCCTTCTACGAGTACTACTCTTGCATCATGGAGCCTTGGGATGGTCCTGCTTCAATTTCATTTACCGATGGTAAAGTTATTGGCGCAACGCTTGACCGTAATGGTTTACGTCCTTCTCGTTACCTAGTAACTGATGACGGCTTAGTTGTTATGGGTTCAGAGACTGGTGCTTTGGTTGTAGACCAATCTAAAGTGGTTCAAAAAGGCCGCTTGCAGCCAGGCAAAATCTTCATCGCTGATCTAGAACAAGGTCGCATTGTTGCTGATGACGAAGTAAAACACACTGTTTGTTCTACTCAGCCTTATGGCAAATGGGTAGAAGAAAACAAGATTGTTTTAGACGACCTGCCACTACCAGAAGGCTACGACCGTTTTGCTACGCAGCACAGCTTAGAGAAACGTCAGAAAGCATTTGGCTACAGCCAAGAAGATATCTCGGCGGTATTAAAGCCGATGGTAGGTACTTCTAAAGAGCCGCTAGGTGCAATGGGTACAGATACGCCGTTAGCGATTTTATCTGACAAAAACCCGCACTTATCGCACTACTTTAAGCAGTTGTTTGCGCAAGTAACTAACCCGCCAATCGACCCAATTCGTGAAGAAATGGTAATGTCGCTGCGTACATACGTAGGTGCGGACTTAAACTTACTTGAAGAAACACCACTGCATTGTCGTAAGGTTGAAATCAAGCAACCAGTATTAACTAACGAGCAGTTAGCTAAGCTACGTAGCATTGACCATAACCATTTCCAAGCAGCCACTATTCATACTACGTTCCACGCTTCTGGCGCAGAGAATGAGTTGGAAAAAGCCTTAGAGCGCATTTGTCGTCACGCTAAAGATGCAGTAGATGATGGATTCTCAATTCTTATTTTGAGTGACCGTAAGGTAGACAGTGACCACGCAGCAGTACCATCAGTATTGGCTACTGCAGCAGTTCACCACTACTTAATTCGTGAGGGCATTCGTGCTCACGCTGATTTAATTGTTGAATCTGGTGATATTCGCGAAACTCATCACTTAGCTACCGTATTGGGTTATGGCGCAGCAGCTGTTAACCCTTACTTAGCGATTGAAACGCTTCTTGATATGCGCGACCAAGCGATTATTGAAAGCAGCCTAAGCAACGATGAAGTAGTAGAGCGCTACACTAAAGCGGTGAACAGCGGCCTATTAAAAATCTTCTCGAAGATGGGTATTTCAACGCTGCAGTCATACCAAGGTGCACAAATCTTTGAAGCCCTAGGTATTAACTCAGACGTAGTGAAAAAATACTTCACCGGTACAGTAACTCGTATTGAAGGTTTGAGCTTAGACGGTATTGCTACTGAAGCTTTAAATCGTCACCGTGATGGTTTCCCTGCAGACGACAATCCATTCAGTGATTTAATTCTGAAAACCGGTGGTGACTACGCTTGGCGTAAAGATGGTGAGCGTCACCTATTTAACCCAACTACTATTCGCTTGTTGCAAAATGCTTCGTCGACTAACGACTACAAAGTATTTAAAGAATACGCGGCAAACGTAGATAACCAAGCTAAAGAAGCATTCACTTTACGTGGCCTACTTAAATTTAAGTCGGACCGTGAAAGTGTGCCGCTAAGTGAAGTTGAATCAGCAGAGGCAATTCTTAAGCGTTTTGCTACTGGTGCAATGAGCTTCGGTTCTATTTCATGGGAAGCACACACTACACTGGCAATTGCTATGAACCGCATTGGCGGTAAGAGTAACTCTGGTGAGGGCGGTGAAGACCCAATTCGCTTCAAGCCGATGGAAAATGGCGACTCAATGATCTCTAAGATCAAACAGGTTGCTTCTGGTCGCTTTGGTGTAACCAGTCATTACCTAGCTAATGCCGAAGAACTACAGATCAAGATGGCGCAGGGTGCTAAACCAGGCGAGGGTGGTCAGTTACCAGGTGATAAAGTTGACGCTTGGATTGGTAAAACTCGTGGTTCAACGCCAGGTGTTGGTCTAATTTCACCACCACCTCACCACGACATTTACTCTATCGAAGATTTAGCGCAGCTAATCTACGATTTGAAAAATGCCAACCGTGATGCACGTATTAACGTTAAGTTAGTATCTGAAGCGGGCGTAGGTACAATCGCTTCTGGTGTATGTAAAGGTTACGCCGATGTAGTACTTATTGCTGGTTATGATGGTGGTACAGGTGCTTCTCCACTTAGCTCAATTAAGCACGCGGGTCTACCGTGGGAGCTAGGTCTAGCAGAAACGCATCAAACGTTAATTCAAAACAAATTACGTAGCCGTATTACAGTACAGGCCGATGGTCAGCTTAAAACGCCACGCGATTTAGCCGTAGCAACGCTACTAGGTGCTGAAGAATGGGGTGTAGCAACTGCTGCTCTAGTAGTAGAAGGTTGTACCATGATGCGTAAGTGTCACCTGAACACTTGTCCAGTCGGTATTGCGACTCAAGACCGCCGCTTGCGTGAACGTTACGCAGGTCAAGTTGACCACGTTGTTAACTTCTTCAAGATGATGGTTGAAGGCTTACGTGAGATTATGGCAGAGCTAGGCTTCCGCTCAATTAATGAGATGGTAGGTCAAAGCCAATGTCTAACGCCACGTACCGATGTAGACCATTGGAAATACAAAGGTGTGGATTTATCTCCAATCCTTTACAAAGCTGATGACAGCGGTAACGAAACACTTTACTGCAGCCAAGAGCAAAAACACTTAATTCACGACATCGTGGATCGTCAGTTGATTAAAGACGCTGCTAAAGCGCTTGAATCTGGCGAGAAAGTATCGCTAAGTTCAGAAATCATCAACACCAACCGTAGTGTTGGAACCATGTTGTCTAATGAGATTTCTAAACGCTACGGCGCAGAAGGTCTACCAGAAGATACTATCGAAGTTAAATTTAACGGTAGTGCTGGTCAAAGCTTCGGTACCTTTGCAGCTAAAGGTATTAAGTTTGAACTAGAAGGCGATGCTAACGATTACTTCGGTAAAGGTCTATCTGGCGCCAAGTTAGTGGTTTACCCAGATGAAAAAGCCCCATTCGAAGCACGCAAAAACATCATTGTAGGTAACGTAGCCTTCTTTGGTGGTACTTCTGGTGAAGCTTACATTCGCGGTATTGCTGGTGAGCGTTTCTGTGTTCGTAACTCTGGTGTAACAGCCATTGTAGAAGGTGTAGGTGACCACGGTTGTGAATACATGACTGGCGGTAAAGCGGTAATTCTTGGTGAAACAGGCCGTAACTTCGCTGCTGGTATGTCTGGCGGTGTAGCTTATGTATTAGACCGCAGCAAGCAATTCGCCTCACGTTGTAACATGGAAATGGTTAAGCTAGGCGGCATTGAAGATGCAGCCGAAGCAGCAGAGCTAAAAGCATTAATCGAAAATCACTTAGAGCAAACAGGCTCTGATGTAGCAAAAGAATTGCTAGCTGATTGGGATAACGCGCTTAGCATGTTCGTTCGTGTAATGCCTACCGACTACGAGCGTATGCAAAATTACATGAAAGAAGCAAAAGCTACAGGCGAGCATGAAACGGATTACGATGTAGCTGTTGCTGCATTCGATATGCACCTTGATAGCGTAGCGCAAGCGAAAAAAGCCAAGGCTGAACAAGCCAAACAAAAAGCTGAAGCGGTTTAGGAGAGAGACATGGCAAATCCAACGGGATTTATGGAAATAGACAGGAAGCTATCGACAGACCGCGACCCAGCAGAGCGTTTGATAGATTGGCTAGAAGTTAAAACGCCTATGAGCGAAGAAGCAGTTAAAGACCAAGCTTCTCGCTGTATGGATTGTGGTATTCCTTTTTGTCATTCTGGTGACTCAGACTACGCCCCGCGCGTAGCTGGGTGTCCAATTAACAACTTAATTCCAGAATGGAATGACCTGGTTTACCGTGGTCGCTGGAAAGATGCGATTGACCGTTTACACAAAACTAATAACTTCCCAGAGTTTACCGGACGTGTATGCCCGGCGCCTTGTGAAGATTCTTGTGTACTCGGTATTAATGCTCCACCAGTAACTATTAAGAGCCAAGAAGTTAATATTATTGAGCGTGCATTTAAGGAAGGTTGGGTTAAACCTAACATTCCAGCTAAGCGCAGCGGTAAAACAGTGGCCATTGTTGGCTCTGGTCCTGCTGGTTTAGCAGCGGCTGCTCAGTTAAATTCTGCTGGTCATAAAGTGACAGTGTTTGAACGTGCTGACCGTATCGGTGGCTTGCTAATGTACGGTATTCCGAACATGAAGCTGCAAAAAGAGATCGTAGAGCGTCGTATTGAAATCATGCGTGAAGAAGGCATTGTGTTCAAAACTTCAGTAGAAGTGGGTAAAGACATTTCTATTAACCGTTTGAACGAAGACTTTGATGCGTTATTGCTGGCCACTGGCGCAACTGTGCCACGTGACCTGCCTGTTGAAGGTCGCCAGTTAAACGGTGTTCACTTTGCGATGGAGTTCTTGGGTAAAAATACTAAGAGCTTGTTAGACAGCAACTTAGAAGATGGCCGTTACATTAGCGCTAAAGATAAGCACGTTGTGGTTATTGGTGGTGGTGATACCGGTACTGACTGTGTAGGTACTTCATTGCGTCACGGTTGTAAGAACGTAATGCAGCTAGAGATTATGCCTCAGCCTCCGCAAGAACGTGCTCAAGACAACCCTTGGCCAGAGTTTAAGCGCACATTGAAGCGTGACTACGGTCAAGATGAAGCGATTGCAATCCAAGGTGAAGATCCACGTCGTTACTTAGTCATGACGCAAAAGATGGTGGGGGACGAGCAGGGTAACGTAACTGAAGTTCACACTACTAAGATCAACTGGACTAAAAACGCTAACGGCCAAATGATTCCTGAGCCAGTAAAAGGCAGCGAAGAAGTAATTAAAGCTGACCTAGTTTTACTAGCAATGGGCTTCATGGGACCAGAAGCGGGCATTATTGATGAACTAGGTGTTGAAAAAGACGCCCGTTCAAATGCTAAAGCTACCTACGGTGAATACGCAACCAACGTTAAAGGTGTATTTGCAGCGGGTGATGCGCGTCGTGGTCAAAGTTTGATTGTATGGGCAATCAACGAAGGTCGTGGTGCTGCACAAGCGGTTGATACCTTCTTAATGGGCAAGAGTTACTTGCCTAAGTAAGCTCGAGACAAACAGCTAAAAAGCCCGGCTTATGCTGGGCTTTTTTATAGCCAAAATTCGGCTAGTGATTAGTCAATTGCGAAGCTTTTCTAAAAAATCCAAAAATGACGGTTTACAAGCTGAAAAATGCTAGGTAATATGCGCCCCGTTGCTGCGGAGGGGTGGCAGAGTGGTCGAATGCACCGGTCTTGAAAACCGGCAAGGGTTAATAGCCCTTCGAGAGTTCAAATCTCTCCTCCTCCGCCATTATTTAGAAGAACGCCAGCATTACGCTGGCGTTTTTCGTTTCTGTATTCCCTTACATATAATATTGATAAATTGCTAGTTTATTGCGCAAACTGCCAATAATCTCAGTTCTACTCTAAACTTATACCGCTTAATCCTTTAAATTATTATCCTGATGGGATATAAAGTTTGCTGCGCAGACGATGCAAGGTCTGGCAACCCGCCCAATTAGTAGATTGATGTTTTAGTTACAGCGGAGAAAACGCTTGATAAACGTATTTCTGGTTGACGATCATGAGCTAGTGCGTACAGGGATCCGTCGCATTTTAGAAGACGTTCGAGGATTTAAAGTGGTTGGTGAAGCCGAGAGCGGAGAAAAAGCCGCTCAATGGTGCAGAAACAACCAAGCCAACGTAATCTTAATGGATATGAACATGCCTGGTATTGGTGGCTTAGAGGCTACCCGCAAGATATTGCGTTACGATCCAGACGCCAAGATTATCGTACTAACCATTCACACCGAAAACCCATTTCCTACCAAGGTTATGCAGGCAGGTGCGTGTGGCTATCTAACTAAAAGCGCTGGCCCAGACGAAATGCTACAAGCGATTCGCGCGGTTAATGTAGGTCAACGTTACCTATCGCCAGAAATTGCCCAGCAAATGGCCTTGAGTCAGTTTAACCCTGCTGAAGATAATCCTTTTCAAAGTTTGTCTGAGCGTGAGTTACAGATCATGTTGATGATAACCAAAGGTGAAAAGGTTACGGATATCTCGGATCAGTTAAGCTTAAGCCCTAAAACGGTGAACTCTTATCGCTATCGCTTGTTCAGCAAGCTTAATATTAGCGGCGATGTAGAGCTAACTCACTTGGCCATTCGCCACGGCATGATTGATACCGACAAGCTGTAATTTTGCTCGAAGATAGCACTCCATTCGATAGTAAAAAGTTCCTAAGCCAGGTAACAGAAGCTAGCGGCATATACATGATGTATAACGCCGCTAATGAAGTGATCTATGTAGGCAAAGCTAAATCACTTAAAAAGCGTTTAAGCAGTTATTTTCGTAAAAACGTAGATAGCAACAAAACCCGCGCGCTGGTTTCAAACATCGCCAAGGTAGAAGTCACGGTAACCCATACCGAAACCGAAGCGCTGATTCTTGAACACAACCTAATCAAAAAACACCTACCAAAATACAATGTATTGCTGCGTGACGATAAGTCTTATCCCTACATTTTACTCAGTAAACACAAGCACCCCCGGATATCGATGCACCGTGGTGCTAAACGCAACAAAGGTGATTATTTTGGCCCTTACCCTAATGGCAATGCGGTAAGAGAAAGTCTGCATTTGATGCAGAAACTGTTTCCTATTCGCCAGTGCAGCGATAGTGAATATGCCAATCGGCAACGACCATGTTTACAGTATCAACTAAAGCGCTGCTCAGGACCCTGTGTGAATTTAATTAGCGATGAGGACTATAAGCAGCAAGTAGACCTCGCCAGCATGTTCCTAAAGGGCAAAAGCCAGCAGGTTATTAACCAACTGGCTGAGAAGATGACTACCGCCAGCGATAATCTAAACTTTGAAGCTGCTGCCGGTTTTAGAGATCAAATTCAAGCTTTACGTAAAGTACAAGAACAACAGTTTGTAAGTGGTAATACCGAACATAGCGATGTGCTTGGGTTTGCCTTTAGAAATGGCATTGCGGTTATTCACTTATTGTTAATTCGCGATGGTCAAGTATTAGGTAGCCGTTCTTATTATCCTAAGGTGCCTAAACAAGCAGACTTGCCGGAAGTATTACGCAGCTTTGTTATGCAGTATTACTTGTCGGAGCAACGTAAAGGCAATCAACCAAATGAAGTGTTGCTGCCTGACATCGAAGGCGACTGGCCAGAAATAGAAGCCGCTATCGAGAGCGAACTCGATTGTAAAGTTAAGCTGTTACAGCCTAAGCGTGGTGAGAAACTACGTTTTGTGGCACTTGCTAACACTAACGCTGAAAATGCGCTGTTAACTAAACTTAATCAAGAAGCCACTATTCATCATCGGGTAACCGAACTAGAAGCTTTGCTAAAGCAAGACAAGCCAATTAAACGCATGGAGTGTTTTGACATCAGCCACACCCAAGGTGAAAGAACTGTAGCGTCTTGTGTGGTGTTTGACAGGCAAGGGCCCAATAAAGCTGAGTATCGCCGTTTTAATATTGAAGGTATTACTGGCGGCGATGATTACGCCGCAATGGCGCAAGCTTTAACCCGGCGCTATAAAAAAGCTCAACTGGCAGAAAAAATCCCAGACGTACTGTTTATCGACGGTGGTAAGGGGCAATTGTCCGCGGCTTTTTCTAGCATAGAGCCGCTTAACCTTTCGCCAATGCCGCTGTTGGTTGGGGTCGCTAAAGGTACAACCCGTAAGCCAGGTTTAGAAACTCTGCTTATCGGTAAAGCAATGACAGAGATACACTTGCCCAGTGATTCCCCAGCATTACACTTAATCCAACACATTCGCGACGAAAGTCACCGCTTTGCCATTACCGGTCATCGTAATCGACGAGACAAGGCGCGTAAGACCAGCGTACTGGAAGACATTGATGGAGTAGGGGCAAAGCGTAGGCAAGCTCTACTCACCCATTTAGGGGGAATGCAGCAACTTAAAAGTGCCAGTGTAGACGAAATCAAAAAAGTTCCCGGAATTAGCCCTTCTTTGGCGCAAAAAATTTATGATTCGTTGCATCACTAGGCAAGATTAGGCAACATAGCGGCAGTAGTTTTATAAATGAAAAATAATGATAAATATTCCAAATATACTAACCGCGTTTAGAATTGTATTAATTCCGTTTTTCTTAATAGCTTTTTACCTTCCCGTAGAGTGGGGCATGCTAGCGGCTGCTTTCATCTTTGGTTTAGCCGCAGCAACAGATTATTTAGACGGGTATCTTGCACGCCGTTTAGGTCAAACCACGCCTTTTGGTGCTTTTTTGGACCCCGTAGCTGACAAAGCAATGGTGGTGGCTGCGCTGGTAATATTAGTCGAGCATTATCAAACATTCTGGATAACCGTACCTGCAGTAATAATGATCTCTCGCGAAATTATTATTTCTGCACTTAGAGAGTGGATGGCTGAATTAGGCAAGCGATCGAGTGTTGCGGTATCTTGGATCGGTAAATATAAAACGGCAGCTCAAATGGCGGCGATTACAGGTTTAACCGCACAAATAGACCCTTTGGTAACACAAGCTAGTTATGGTTTATTTTATATTGCGACCATTTTAACGCTGTGGTCTATGGTGAGTTACCTAGCTTTAGCTTGGCCAGAATTAAAGCAGAATGACAAATAAACAGCGGCTTTAGCCTAAAAATCAAACGAACAGTTAGAAACTTACCAAAAGACAGTTGACGTAGGGATTTGGGCCGCTAAAATGCACAGCACATTCAGCGGCAACGCTGGAGTGTTAAAGGCGCGTTACTTAGTGTAAATACAAAAGGTAATGCAGATGAAGCGGCACTAGCTCAGTTGGTAGAGCGCAACCTTGCCAAGGTTGAGGTCATCAGTTCGAACCTGATGTGCCGCTCCAATTTAACACAAGTAGTATGGCGGGTTGGCAGAGTGGCTATGCAGCGGATTGCAAATCCGTGGACCTCGGTTCGACTCCGGGACCCGCCTCCATACTATTAAAATTGTGTCGCCCGGGTGGTGAAATTGGTAGACACAAGGGATTTAAAATCCCTCGTCTGAAAGGACGTGCCGGTTCAAGTCCGGCCCCGGGCACCAACTCTTCTTGCTATTCTAAGTTCCAATCTCCCTAAAAAGACTTAACTCATTGTAAAACTATACCTGTTTAGTTATATGAGTTGTTTAAGCCATTTAATCTCTAATTAAAACTAACTTTATGTTCGTTATATTTATAGCTGACTTCGCCGTTATTAAACCTGCAAAAGATTGAAAAGGCAGCTGCTAGATCGCTTTTTAAGCACTTGAATCAACTCCCTCAAAAAATCCGTTGACTCATTTCTGTAATACGTTAAAGTACAACTCGTTTTCAGGGGCTAGCCCTTAGATAACAGCAAAACGTGTCGCCCGGGTGGTGAAATTGGTAGACACAAGGGATTTAAAATCCCTCGTCTGAAAGGACGTGCCGGTTCAAGTCCGGCCCCGGGCACCAGTTATTTGAGTTGGAATACTCGTTACTGCTTGAGTGGTAACAAAAGAAGTTTATTAAGCGGCACTAGCTCAGTGTGAGTATATAGAGTAGCGCAACCTAGTTGCTAACTCGCACACTAAATAGTGATAAAGAATTAAGCGGCACTAGCTCAGTTGGTAGAGCGCAACCTTGCCAAGGTTGAGGTCATCGGTTCGAACCCGATGTGCCGCTCCAAAATTTGTAATGCCTTTTGGCGGGTTGGCAGAGTGGCTATGCAGCGGATTGCAAATCCGTGGACCTCGGTTCGACTCCGGGACCCGCCTCCATTACAAAGTAAAGTTTTGCCCGGGTGGTGAAATTGGTAGACACAAGGGATTTAAAATCCCTCGTCTGAAAGGACGTGCCGGTTCAAGTCCGGCCCCGGGCACCAATTCAAAAAAAGCCAGTAGCAATTGCTACTGGCTTTTTTGGTTCTAAAATCTTCAATATTACTCTCTTAGACAAATCTCACCATGTTGGTGCTTGTTGAAGCGCATTGAGCAAAAACGGTGCGCGAAAAGATACTTTTGCGTCAATGAAGTACCTAAAATTAGGTAACGCTGGTTTGGCATAGCCATTGCTACTTTAACTTTGCGACATGAGAGATGTATGGCTCTGCCTCATCAAGAGCCGCTTAAAATTTGCAATAGACATCTAGGGTTCCGGCTGCAACGCAGTGTCTGGACCGAGAGTTGTCAACCTCATAGAGGTTACACGGAGGGATAAAAGCCCGGGAGATGACAATAAATACGTCTCTCATGTTTTTATTTTAAAGTGCATAACCACATTGAGGTGACCATGTTAAAACTAATTAAATCTCCACTCCGTACTTTGGCCGTAGCAGCCACCATCGTTAGCGCCAGCGCGCTTAGTATTGCATCTGCTCAAGCAGACGATAAACCAACTTATAAACTCGCTTGGACAATCTATGTAGGTTGGATGCCGTGGGATTATGGAGCAGCCTCGGGCATTGTTGATAAGTGGGCCGACAAATACGATATCAATATCGAAGTAGTGCAGGTGAATGACTACATCGAATCAATTAACCAATACACCGCCGGTGGTTTTGATGCCACAGTAATGACCAACATGGACGCACTAACTATTCCAGCAGCCAGTGGTGTTGATTCAACAGCACTTATTGTTGGCGATTTTTCTAATGGTAACGACGGTGTTGTACTCAAAGGTGATAAAACTCTTGCCGACATTAAAGGCGAAAAAGTTAACTTAGTAGAGTTAAGTGTTTCGCATTACTTGTTAGCACGAGCATTAGAATCGGTTGATTTGAAAGAACGCGACATTAAAGTTGAAAACACCTCAGACGCTGATTTAGTTGCCGCATTTACCACTTCAGATGTTACCGCTGTTACCACCTGGAACCCGCTATTAAGTGAAATTATTTCAATGCCAGACACCAACATGGTGTTCGACTCATCTAAGATCCCTGGCGAAATTATCGACTTACTAGTAGTTAATACCGATACCCTTAAGCAAGACCCTAAACTGGGTAAAGCCTTAACCGGCGCTTGGTATGAAATTATGGCAACTATGTCGGGCGACGACGAAGCAGCGACTAAAGCACGTGCGTTTATGGCTGAAGCTTCAGGTACTGACTTAGCCGGTTACGATGCGCAATTAGCCTCAACTAAAATGTTCTACCAAGCTGAAGATGCCGTTGATTTCACCAACAGCGCAACCCTAAAAAGCACCATGGCTAAAGTAGCCGAGTTTTCGCACCATCACGGTCTGTTAGGTGAAGGCGCGCCAGATGCTAGCTTTATCGGTATCGAAACTCCATCAGGTGTGTATGGCGATTCAAGTAACGTAAAACTTCGCTTTACAGCCGAGTACATGGACATGGCTGCTGACGGCAAACTATAAGGCTCTGCCTATGACTCGCATAATTAATAAAAAACCTAGCCGCTTTGTGCGGCTAATGTTGGGCTTACTACCGTTCTTGCTGTTAATTGCTTTATACATGGCGGCATCGCAGGCGCGTTTGGCTGATAATCCAAACGACAAGTTGTTGCCTGCAATGTCGAGTTTTGTGGAAGCAATTAACCGCATGGCCTTTGAGCCTAGCAAACGTAGTGGCGAATACTTAATGCTGGCAGATACAGTAGCCAGCTTAACTCGCTTAGCGTTTGGGGTAGGGATCAGTGCTTTAGTGGCTTTAATGGTGGGTGTTGCCAATGGCATGGTGCCATTTGTACGCGCTCCTTTATCACCGCTGGTTACTGCCATCTCGCTGATTCCACCGATGGCGATTTTGCCAATTCTTTTCATTGTGTTTGGTTTGGGAGAGCTGTCGAAAGTGATGTTGATCATTATTGGAATCTGTCCAATTATGATTAGAGATCTGCAGCTTCGCACCGATGTTCTGCCTAATGAACAGATCTTAAAAGCGCAAACCTTGGGAGCCTCCAGTTGGCAAACCATTATTGCCGTGGTTATTCCGCAAATCCTGCCAAAGCTAATCGAAGCAGTTCGCTTAACCTTGGGTAGCGCTTGGCTATTTTTGATTGCAGCCGAAGCGATTGCTGCCACAGAAGGTTTAGGTTATCGCATCTTCCTAATTCGCCGTTATTTAGCGATGGACGTAATTTTGCCTTACGTGCTATGGATTAGTGTATTGGCCTTTGTAATGGATTGGTTGCTACGCAAGTTGTCGGTGCATGCTTTTTCTTGGTATCACAAAACACAAGGAGACGCATAATGAGCACTCCAATTATTCAAGCTGTAGACGTTTGGAAAGAATACGGCGACAACGTAGTGCTAGAGCGCTTAAACCTAAGTGTTGAAGAAGGCGAGTTTGTTAGCATTGTGGGCGCATCTGGTTGTGGTAAATCTACCTTTCTCAACTTGATGCTAGGTAACGAAACGGTAAGCCGCGGCAAGCTTTTACTCAATGGCGAACCTTTACCTAATGAGCCTGGGCCAGAGCGCGGCATTGTGTTTCAAAAGTACTCAGTGTTTCCCCACTTAACGGCCGTACAAAACGTCATGCTAAGCGATGTATTTGCCCAAGCGCCAATTCTTGCGAGTCTATTTGGTAAAGCCAAGCAACAGGCCTACAGCCAAGCTATGGCAATGTTAGACAAGGTAGGTTTAACCGAGGCGGCGCATAAATACCCAACCGAGATGTCTGGTGGTATGCAGCAGCGCTTAGCCATTGCTCAAGCGTTGATGAAAAAGCCAAAGATATTGTTACTAGACGAACCCTTTGGTGCGCTTGATCCCGGCATTCGAAAAGACATGCACAAGCTAGTTCATCAGTTGTGGCAAGAGCACAAACTTACCATTTTTATGATTACCCACGATCTCTCCGAAGGTTTTAGCCTAGGCAATCGCCTATGGGTGTTTGATAAGCATCGTCATGATGCTCAACAACCCGAGCGCTTTGGCGCGCAAGTCACCTTCGATATTCCTATTAGCAAGGGCAGCGACGCTACTCGCTTTAGTGAAGAGATGAAACCGATTATTGATAAATCGGTGGCCTAATAAGGACAAACTATGAATCAAAATATTTCCCAAGAGCCTATTTACCAAGAAGTAATAAACGGTGCCGCGCATTGGTCGGTAACCGTGCCTGCAGGTAAAACCTTGCGTTTTACCAACCCTGAAGGGGCTTCAAACGTAAGCCTATTGTTTTATAACCCAAAAGATTTGTTAGAGCGTTATAACGCGCCCGATACCCTTAAATGCCAGCACACCTTTAAACTCACTAAAGGTAATTGCTTGTACTCCGATATGGGTCGTGTGTTCTGTTCTATTACCCGTGACGATACCGCTTGGATAGACAGCGTAGGCGGCTTAGCTAACAAACAAAAAGTCGCCGAAAAATGGGGCGAGCGCAGCTACCAAACTCAAGGCAATTTGTGGTTACAAAATGGCTACGACGCCATGCTGGTCGAGCTAGCTAAATATGGCTTAGGCAAACGTGATATGGCAGCGAATCTCAACCTATTTAGTAAGGTGGCAGCCGATGCTGAAGGCAACCTACAGTTTGAGCCAGGCGCTAGCAAAGCGGGGGATGTTATCGAGCTGCGTTTCGAAATGGACACCCTAGTGCTTATGACCACCTGCCCACATCCTATGAATCCTGCTAGCGAATACCCCAACCATGGTGTTGAAGTAGCCATGTTGGAAGCTGATCCCGTGAGCGAAGACGACTATTGCAGAAACTTTAGACCAGAGAATGGTCGTGGTTTTGAAAATACCGAACGCTACCGCTGTGTTAGCCAAGCTAGCACTTGTTGTGAAGCTTAGTTGTAAACGCTAAACAAGGAACAATATTGATGATCAAAGAAAGTGATTTACAAGCAGAACAAGCCAGCCAGCGAAACGTAGTTCCAGCAGGTGACTATTACATGCAGGAGCTCAAGGCCGGTCAAACTCTGCGAATTTTAGACTTAGAAGGTAACCAAGCTGCTGATACTTTGTTTTTTAGCACAGCAGATCCTAGTGAGCGGTACAGCGCCATGGATACTATTCGAGAGCAAGGCAATGTTTACTTAACAGCAGGCACAAAATTGTTGTCAAACTTAGGCCGTGAAATGCTCACCATTACTGCCGATACTTGTGGTCGTCACGATACCTTAGGCGGCGCTTGTGCCACCGAAAGTAATACCGTGCGTTACTCGCTAGATAAGAAATGCATGCACGCTTGTCGTGATAGCTGGTTGCTGGCCGTTGCCGAAAACGATCAATACGGCTTAACCAAACGCGATATTACCCACAACATTAATTTCTTTATGAACGTGCCAATTACTGCAGCTGGTGGTTTAACCTTTGAAGACGGCATTAGCGGCGCAGGTAAGTATGTAGAAATGCGCGCCGAAATGGACGTAATTGTTTTAATGTCTAACTGCCCGCAGTTAAACAACCCTTGTAACGGCTACAACCCAACGCCAGTAGAAATGTTGATTTGGGATGCAGTTTAAGCACAAGTAATAACTCTATAGACTAAGGCTAGGGACGACCCTAAACACGCCTTGTTATTAGCCGGGACGACCCGCAGTTCTCAGGTGACACTATGTTCGATAAAGTATTGATAGCCAACCGTGGCGCGATAGCTTGCCGGATCATTCGAACCCTTAACAAAATGAACATTGCCAGCGTGGCTATTTACAGCGACGCCGACGCAGACAGCCTTCATATTAGCCAAGCCAGCGAAGCCTATAGCTTGGGCGAAGGTTCAGCTAGCCAAACCTATCTAAACATTGACAAGATTTTTGCCATTGCCAAACAAACTGGAGCACAAGCCATTCATCCTGGCTATGGCTTTTTAAGTGAAAACCAAGAATTTGCCGAACGTTGTGAACAACAAGGTTTGGTGTTTTTAGGGCCTACCGCAGAGCAAATGAATGCCTTTGGCCTTAAACATCGTGCTCGTGAATTAGCCGAGCAAGCGCAAGTACCTTTATTACCGGGCAGCGGACTTTTAGAAGACCAACAACAAGCATTAAGCTGCGCCGAAGAACTGGGTTACCCAGTTATGCT
This sequence comes from Agarivorans sp. Alg241-V36, assembly GCF_900537085.1. NCBI lineage: Bacteria > Pseudomonadati > Pseudomonadota > Gammaproteobacteria > Alteromonadales > Alteromonadaceae > Agarivorans > Agarivorans sp. Alg241-V36. The sequence continues at coordinate 181,560 of NZ_UNRE01000001.1, forward strand.
AAAAAGCACCGCAGGTGGTGGTGGCATTGGTATGCAACGCTGCGACTCCGCAGAGCAGTTAAGCCAAGCCTTTGATAGCGTAAAACGCCTTAGCGAAAACAATTTTAGCAATGCAGGTTTATTCCTCGAGAAGTTTATTACCCAAGCGCGACACATCGAAGTACAAGTATTTGGTAACGGCAAGGGAGAAGTGCTTACGCTAGGCGAGCGCGACTGTTCTGCTCAGCGCCGCAATCAAAAAGTGATTGAAGAAACGCCGGCACCAAACTTAAGCCCGGCCATTCGCCAGCAATTACAACAAACCGCGCAGCAGCTTACTCAAAGCGTAAATTACCGCAGCGCTGGTACCGTAGAGTTTGTATTTGACCAGCAAAGCCAAGCTTTTTACTTTTTAGAAGTAAATACCCGTTTGCAGGTTGAACACGGCGTTACCGAGATGGTGTTTGGCGTAGATTTAGTGCAATGGATGGTAGAGCTAGGTTACGCTCAACTAGCTAAACAAGCTTATCCATTGGCAGATAAAGCGGCCAATTTACAAGCCTCTGGCCATGCTATTCAAGTTCGTTTATATGCCGAAGATCCTAATAAAGATTTCCAACCAAACGCCGGTCTGCTCAGCCATGTAGCTTGGCCTACAGGCGATGATTTAGTACTGCCACAAAACGACAGTTTACGTATCGACCATTGGATAGAAAGTGGGGTAGAAGTTTCTCCCTTTTTCGACCCCATGTTAGCTAAAGTGCAATACCATGCAGCCGACCGTGATTCGGCCATCGCCGGCTTAGCCAAGGCGCTACAGGCTTGCCAAGTGTATGGTATTGAGCACAACCTAGCCTACCTCAAGCAGTTGCTAACGCTACCCGCTTTAGAGCAAGGCACTTTACTTACTTCAAGCCTTAATAGCTTTGCTTATCGCCCTAGCACTATGGATGTGCTTAGTGCGGGTACCCAAACCACTATTCAAGATTACCCAGCGCGAAAAGGCTACTGGGACATTGGCGTGCCACCTTCAGGGCCAATGGATTCACAAAGCTTTTTGTTGCTTAATCAACTGCTGGGCAACCAAACAGATGCAGCGGGTTTAGAGATAACCCTGCAAGGGCCAACGCTTAAGTTTAATCAAGACAGCTTAGTAGTTGTTGGCGGCGCAGATATCGAGATTGCCTTAGATGGCCAAAGCCGTGCGATGTGGCAGGTATTTAAAGTAAGCGCTGGTCAAAGCTTGGCATTAGGTAAAGTTAGTGAGGCCGGTGCTCGCGCTTATTTAGCGGTAAGTGGCGGCATTCAATGTCCTGAGTATTTGGGCAGTAAAGCTACTTTCACGCTAGGTCAGTTTGGCGGTCACGCAGGGCGAGCACTAAGAACCGGCGATGTATTACAACTGCCAGACGCTAGCCAATTAAGCACCATTGATGATTTCTTACTAGGCCGAGAGCTGCAGCAAAAGCCGCAGATTACTCAACAGTGGAATATTCACGTAATTTACGGCCCACATGGTGCGCCAGACTTTTTCACCGACCAAGACATCGAACAGTTTTTTGAAGCTACGTGGAAAGTGCATTTTAACTCTAGCCGAACTGGCGTGCGCCTAATTGGACCAAAGCCAGAATGGGCGCGCAGTGATGGCGGCGAAGCGGGCTTACATCCATCCAATATTCACGACAACGCCTACGCCGTAGGTAGCATCGATTTTACTGGAGACATGCCAGTGATCCTTGGTCCTGATGGCCCTAGTTTAGGTGGCTTTGTTTGTCCCGCAACCATTATTAAAGCCGACTTATGGAAGATGGGGCAGCTTAAAGCGGGCGATGAAATAAATTTTATTCCAGTAAGTATTGAGCAAGCAGAACAAGCCGAGCGCGAGCAGCTGCAAAGTATCTCTTTGGGTACCGCTTACAATACCAACATTAGCGCTGCGCCTATCACAACGCCGATTGTTAAAACTCTAGCCAGTGAGCTTTATGGTGAAAAGGTAGTGTATCGCCCAGCTGGCGAAGACTATTTGCTCATAGAATATGGTCCGCAGCGTTTAGACATTGCCCTGCGTTTTAGAGTGCACGCTTTAATGCTGAACCTGCAGGAACAAAACATTGCAGGCATTGAAGAGCTTACTCCCGGTATTCGCTCATTACAGGTTCACTACAACAACTTGGAGCTGCCGCTAGAGCGCTTGTTAGCAATACTCGAGCAAGCAGAAGCAAGCTTGGGTGATATCGACCAACTTAGTGTGCCAGCGCGAGTAGTTCATCTGCCGCTATCTTGGGACGACGAAGCCACTCGTTTAGCGATTCAAAAGTATAACGACGTAGTACGTAAAGACGCGCCATGGTGCCCTGATAACATCGAGTTTATCCGCCGAATTAATGGTCTAGACACCGTTGAGCAAGTGAAGGACATTGTGTTTAACGCCAACTACTTGGTAATGGGCTTAGGTGATGTTTACTTAGGCGCACCGGTAGCTACACCTATCGATCCTCGCCACCGCTTAGTGACCACTAAATACAACCCCGCTCGTACTTGGACTCCAGAAAATGCAGTGGGTATTGGCGGCGCCTATTTATGTGTTTACGGCATGGAAGGACCGGGTGGTTACCAGTTTGTTGGCCGCACCCTGCAAATGTGGAATCGCTATCGCAGCACTCAAGAGTTCACTAAACCGTGGTTACTGCGCTTTTTTGATCAAATTAAGTTTTATCCAGTAAGTGCAGATGAACTCAAACAAATCCGCAAAGATTTTCCACGCGGCGATTACCCATTAAAAATTGAACAAACCGAATTCAGCCTAAAGGGTTATCAAGCGCTGTTAGATGAGCAACAAGAGAGCATTCAAGCCTTTAAGCTAAATCAGCAACAAGCCTTTGAAGCAGAGCGCCAGCGCTGGGAAGAAAGCGGCCAAGCACATTTTTCTGCCGAAACTGCCAACGAACAAACCGCTGACGAAGACGCCTTAGGCGATTCAGAGCTAGCTATCGAAAGCCATGTGGCGGGCAACCTTTGGCAAGTAATGGTTGAGCCCGGCCAAAGCGTTAAGTCTGGTCAGGTTGTAGCAGTGTTAGAAGCGATGAAAATGGAATTAGAAGTAACCGCGCCTTCAAGCGGTGTGATTAAACAGCTTAGCCAAGCTCAGGGTTCACAAGTACATGCAGGCCAGCGCTTAATGGTTATGGAGACCGAATAAAATGACGAAAAGTACTTATACTATTTCACAACTACGCGAGGCTTACCTAAGCAAACAGTTTAGCGCTAAGCAGTATTTACAGCAGAAGTTAGCGGCCGTAAAAAGCGATAGCAACAACTGTTGGATCTCAACAATTAGCGAACAGCAGTTAGCCGACTACTTAGAAGGTTTAGCGCAGCAAGACATTGCCGATTTACCTTTATATGGTGTGCCGTTTGCCATTAAAGACAACATTGATTTAGACCAACTGCCAACCACTGCTGGTTGTAAAGAATACAGCTACCAACCCAGCGACAGCGCCTTTGTGGTTAAGCAATTAATTGCCGCCGGCGCAGTGCCACTAGGTAAAACTAACCTAGACCAGTTTGCCACTGGCTTAGTAGGCACGCGTAGCCCTTGGGGAGCGGTAAAAAACAGTTTTGATCCAAGCATGATTTCTGGTGGTTCTAGCTCAGGCAGCGCAGTAAGTGTTGCCTTGGGGCAAGTGTGTTTCTCCTTAGGTACCGACACTGCTGGATCTGGCCGAGTGCCAGCGGCGCTAAACAACATACTAGGGCTTAAAGCTACCAAAGGTTTGCTTAGTTGCAGTGGTGTAGTGCCAGCCTGTAAAAGCCTAGATTGTGTCACCTTATTTGCTCATACCAGTGACGACTTAAACGTGCTGCTGGATGTAGCAGGCCAGTACGACGAAGAGGATTGCTATGCAAGGCCAAACCAAACCAGCAATCAAGCTCAGCACTATCAACCTTTACAAGAGTTAACCTCACTTAAAATTGGTGTGCCTAAAGCCAGTGACCTGGCGTTTTTTGATAACCCAGAAACAGAAAAGTTGTTCAAGCAAAGCTTAAAGCAGCTAGAGCGCCTAGGTGCAGAGTTAGTTGAGTTAGATTTTGAACCCTTTTTAGCCGCAGCTAAATTGCTGTATGAAGGCCCATGGGTTGCCGAGCGTTATGCGGCTATTCAAGACTTCTTTGAAAAAGATCCCAGCCAATGTTTACCGGTTATTCAAACCATTATTGGCAGCGCCACTAAACATAAAGCGGTAGACGCCTTTAAAGCCTTTTATCAACTGCAAGCCTATAAAGTGGTTTGTGATCAGCTAGTAAACCAAGTAGATGCCATTGTTACCCCTACTGCGGGTAGCACTTACAGCATTGCCCAGTTGCAAGAAGATCCCATTCAACTTAACTCCAACATGGGTTACTACACCAACTTTATGAACTTGCTCGACTACAGCGCGGTTGCGGTACCTGCTGGCTTTTACCAAAACCAGCAAGGTAATACCCACAGCTTTGGTATTACCCTGTTTAGCGATGCTTATTGTGACAGAAAGATCCTCAGCATGGCGGCGCTTATTCAACAAGACAATGGCTTTAGTTTAGGGGCTAGCAAGCAAGCTTTACCGGCACTGCAAACCCCTGCAAGCATAGAAGATGATTACATGGAACTGGCAGTGTGCGGTGCCCACTTGTCGGGTTTACCGCTTAACGGTCAGCTAACCGAGCGAGCAGGGCAGTTAGTTAAAGCTACCCAAAGTGCCGCCAAATATAAACTCTATGCACTGGCTGGTGGACCACCAGTACGCCCCGGAATGATTCGTGATGAAGAAAACGGCGTAGCCATAGCGGTAGAGGTTTGGCGTTTACCTAAACAACACCTTGGCAGTTTTTTACAAGGCATCCCGCACCCATTGGGTTTAGGCAAAATAGAACTAAGTGACGGCACTTGGGTAAACAGCTTTATTTGTGAAGGCTACGCCACCAACACCGCAAAAGATGTAAGCGAATTTGCTGGCTGGCGCGCTTACCTTGCCAGCCTATAGCTAGCAATTTCTCTCGTTTACTTAACAAAAGCACTGTGAGTTTTTACAGTGCTTTTTCTTTTCCTGTTTTTCCCAAGCCACTGCATACTTTTATCATGATGTTTTAGTCAATTTGATGCCTAGCCTGCTGAATTGAGTAGCTTTTAGTGATAATCTTGATTTTAATAAATGTATGAAAAGAGGAAAAATTCCGAGTTTAAACAAGGAAATTTTCCTATTGATAAGATGTTATGTTTTTAATCAACTTTTGGAGTATATATGTCTAGAAATACCGATAATGTAATTCGTCTGATAAATGCAGGTGGAAACCTTAGTGTTAACTGTGATGGAAGAAATACTGACAATGTTTTACGAGTAATAAAAGCTGCTCAGAAAAAAAATACTAAGTTGACTCTTAGGAATCTAGATTCACATAATACTGATAATGTTATTCGAATTATTAAAGCAGCAGGTGATACTGTAGTTTTGGAAGTCTAATTCACACACTTTACAAAACATAACAAGTTGCTTAAACGGAATAAAAACAGTTGGTTATCGCTTCGCGATTTTAACCAACCATTTTTGTCCGCTTAGCAAGGCGTTGATATGATTCCCACTGTCAACACGCACAAGTCTATTCCTACCGATTAACACCGGCATAGAAAACCTGAATGAGAGACCCTTGGCAAGTAAGTGTCGGCGGTTGACCTTGCTGATATTCGCGAGTTGGTTATCGCATTACTTGTTTGCGCCTTTGGAGCCTTACCTCAGTCTATGTGCGCGAATTTACATCGCTTAACGCCCTCGAGGGTTGCTCTCACCGCTGCCGCCAGTCTTACTCATTCAAGTTGTTTAAACTCTTAACTTCTCTTCGTTTCTATCCTATATGTTGGCTCTTCGGGTCAAAGCGTTGGGCAATATCCCAGATGTAACCGAGTAACTCCCTGGCGATAGCTGTTACCACTTTGTTGTATTCTTTACCGCGATGTTTGAGCTGGGCGAAGCGTCGACATAATCGAAGCTGAGCCTCCCATGAACGCTGTTGTAGTTTTATTGATTGGTCTTGCTGGCGTATCAGTAACTCTCGCGAAACTTTGGGTGGAAAGCGGTAAGCCCAAGCCGCTTCTATCAGTATTCGCCGAGCATGAGTATTTCCACACTTGGTAATACCGCCTTGCTTTTGTCTGTTCCCACTGGAGTACTCCGAGGGCGTTAAGCCCACAAAATTCATCAGTGAACGCGGGTTAGCAAAACGGCGCATGTCTCCGAGTTCGGCTACAAGAGTAATGGCCGATAAGAAGCGTATGCCACGCAATACCGTTAAGTATTGCACTAGCGGATACCAAGACCAATCTTGGGCAATTATCTGTAGCTCTTGCTCAAGATGCTGAAGCCGCTCATAGCGCTCGGTAACAATGTTGATGTAGTGCTGAAAGGTGAGCTTCTTGGCAGGCTCTAAGAAGTGAATATCTGCCAAGTGCCGCTTGTAGGCTTCATTCCAGACTTGCCGACCTGTGCAAGGATGACCATTGCGTAACAAGAACAGCTTTAAACGTTGCCGCGCTTGGCGACAATCAAGCATGGCATCTTCTCGACAGCGGATTAAGTCGCGCACTGCTTCGTCATCAGCGTTGGGCACATGGATAGAGTGAATCAATCCAGCTCGCGCCATTCTCGCTAATGCGATGGCATCACGCCTATCTGTTTTGACTTTATCACCCGGCGCTTTAGGGATAAGGGCGGGAGCCACTACCCAGCATTCAATACCGTGTTTCGCTAAATGACGATATAGCCAAAATCAGCACGGCCCAGCTTCATAAACTAAACAGAGATGGGTAGCCAAGCCTTTGTATTTTTTGATAAGTTTGTTGATAGAACGAATATTGGTGGGGATGGTGCCATGGAACACAGGCTCATCTCTCGAATTATCAACACAATAAGCGACATCTGTGGTCTCCTTGTGAACATCTAGTCCAATGAAAAACGTGCTAGATTTAGACATGTCGATCTCCTGTTCTGTTAAGACTTGCATCTAACAGTGTGGCTCTAGTTTGACTAACCCACGATAAACGCAGGAGGTCGGCACTTTCGCCGGGGATCATTATGTCTAGATGTTTCAAAATACCGAAGTATCGCTAACAGAAATAGCTGGATATAAAGGTATCATAAGGAAAAAGTAAGCGGAGAAGTGGATTGAAAAATATACTCAATAAACCTTTTACCATCTTTTTTTTATTTTTAGTAATGTCATTAATAATAATGATTGTTGTTAACGCGCTTAAAGTCGAAGATGAAAAATTAAATGACAGTTATAAAGTAGAAATAAGGGATAAAGATACACTAATTGTTTTATTGCATGCATACAATTTGGACAGTAAAAGTCTTGATGACGTTCGTAAAACAATTGAGAGTACCGATGCGTTCAAAGGTGCTGACTTTCTAATTCCAGATTTACCTTTCGATAAATTTTCGATGGCGGACTCGAGCAAGGTAACACTCGATATATTGCAGGCAATTGATATCGCATGGAGCAATCGTAAGAAAATTAACAGGCCTTACCAACGGATAATTTTTGTTGGTCATAGTATTGGAGCACTGTATGCGCGAAAAGTATATGTTGTAGCTTCTGGTGAAAATGCAGATACCAAGTTTGAAAAACACCTACGAGAGCTGAGTCTAACTCATGAATATTCAGTTACAGAGGCACGGCCATGGGTAAATAGAGTAGATCGAATCATTCTGCTGGCTGGAATGAATCGAGGCTGGACTATCTCACATCATATGTCTATTTCACGTGCAATATCGATGCAGGCAGGTGTTTTCCTAGGTTATATTTTAGAGTGGGTGTATGACCGACCACCTATTATTTTCACAATACGTCGCGGCTCCCCCTTCATTACCCAGTTGCGTCTTCAGTGGCTTTCGATGAAAAATCACACTGAAGATAAAGGTGTGGGTAACGCAGTAACAGTGCAGATGTTAGGCACTATAGATGATTTAGTATCACCTGAAGATAATATCGATTTAATTACCGGCGCAGATTTCTCGTATCTAGAAGTTCCTGTATCTGGTCATAAAAATGTAATAGAGATGGACGACTCTGACTTTGGTAAAAAACGCCAAGAAGTATTAAGAAAGGCATTATTTATTGAGGGAAATTCTAAACCAAAATCAGCTGATGAAGAAAAAGTCACTGATATGATTTTCGTAATTCATGGTATACGTGATGAGGGATATTGGACTTCAAAAATAGCACAAAGAGTTCGGTTACTAGCGAAATCAGGTAAATATCATATAGAAACAGAAACATCAAGCTACGGTTACTTTTCTATGCTTTCTTTTCTTATGCCTGGGGCTAGACAGGAAAAAGTACAATGGTTTATGGATAAATATACAGAAGCAAAGGCAAAGTACCCTGATGCTAACTTTCATTTTATCGGACATAGCCATGGCACTTACCTTTTAGCAAAAGCGATTGAAGATTATGACTCCGTTAAGTTTAAGAATGTGTTTTTCGCAGGGAGTGTTGTCCATCAAGATTATCAGTGGACAAAATATATCCCTGACAGAATTGAGCACGTATATAATTTTGAAGCGACAGCTGACTGGGTTGTTGCGTTCTTTCCAAAAGCTCTGCAGAGTATTGGAATACAAAATCTAGGTAGTGCTGGCCACGATGGCTTTAAAGATTCTGAGGTATTAGTAAAAAACGTGAGAAATCATACATACATTACTGGTGGTCACTCCGCAGCAATTCAGGAAGCTATGTGGGATTCCATAGCACAATTTGTGCTAACAGGTGATTTTGTTATACCTCCTGAAACAATAGTCTCTAGCAATCAAAATAAATTCGTGTCATGGCCTGCGAAAATAGCACCCATGTTATGGGTGGCAGGCATTGCTTTACTTCTCTGGATATTATATTTTTTATTTAAACTCAATGTACGAGAATGGAAAAAAACGTTAATTATCACTGCATATCTTTTCGTTATTTGGATTATTTTGACAGAGGTATAATTAACAATTTGATATAAATAAATGGCAAATTAAACGGAATAAATGGACACCCATAAATTTGACGCTTTAATTTTCCTCTTCTAGGCTTAAATACACTAGAAGGGGAATGGCTATGACTCGCGCCCGTGAACAGCAAATTTGTTTAGACAGCACGCCTTATTACCACTGCATTTGTCGCTGTGTTCGACGCGCCTATTTGTGTGGTGAAGACAGGGTAACAGGTACGAGCTTTGAGCATCGCAAGCAATGGATAGTGGATAAATTCACCCAACTCGCCCAAGTATTCTCGGTTGAGGTGTGTGCCTATTCGGTAATGAGCAATCACTACCATTTGGTATTGCGGGTTAACCAAAAGCAGGCAGAGCAGTGGAGCTATAGAGAAATAAATACTCGCTGGAAGCAGCTGTTCGCAGGCCACAATATGGTAGAGCAATACCTTAACGACCCACAAGCCAAAGATGAAGACCATCCTAAGACGATAGAAAAGCTAGAAGACTGGCGTAAACGYTTATTTGATATCTCTTGGTTTATGCGTTGCCTAAACGAACACATTGCCCGCCAAGCGAATAAAGAAGARCAATGCAAAGGCCGTTTTTGGGAAGGGCGYTTTAAATCCCAAGCCTTATTAGATGAAGCCGCAGTATTAGCCTGTATGGCTTATGTGGATTTAAACCCTGTGCGCGCCCAAATGGCTGATACCCCAGAAGACTCAGACTTTACCAGTGTGCAACTACGCATGCAGGCGCTAAAAGCCGCTAATTCAGAAGAAAACTTACAGCCCTCAACTGTGCTGCCTTTTACTGGCTACAAAGCTCATGGTGAACCCCGCCCCGGTTTACCCTTTAATCTTTACGAGTATTTAGAATTGGTAGACTGGACAGGCCGCTGCGTGCGAGCAGATAAACGTGGGGCGATACCTGACAATGTATTACCGATAATGGCTCGGCTTAACATTCATCAGCAAGACTAGTTAAGCATAGTCAAAAACTTTAATCGGCACTTTATTAGCGCAGCCGGCTCAAATAAACATCTGCAACAACACGCTAGCCAAACTGGGCGGCGATGGTGTGCCACGCATAGTCAGTTACAACTCTGCGACACCTAGCTTAACTTACCAAAAACCTACTAAGGTAACTCTTAAACACCATTAAGGGATTAGCAGTGGCTGCTTTTCGTCATGGTAAGCCCCACTACCTTATTGCATGTTTCTTTCGTTGCTTTGCGTCTCAAAAATTCCCACTGGCAGCCGATCATCTCATGCAGCGCGGCAACAATCGTCAGGTCACTTTTGCAATAGAAGAGGCTAATACAGTGAGTTAATTCTTCTCTGCCCCTTTTACTATTTCCGCTAAACAAAAAAACAGAGTGTAGAAAATGTGAGCAAGCATACACAACGTAGAGTGCTTACTTTTATTTTATTTAGACTTGCCTATTATGTATTACAATATTGCATAAAAGAGGCTTAAGGATGATTACAAAACACGTTGTGACAGGTGCTTTACTACTGTCTTTACCGATTGCTGCTTTAGCTAACAATGGGGTGTCTTACCCTGTACCGGCAGATAAATTTGATATGCGTAATTGGAAAATTACCATCCCTTCAGACATCAATGAAGACGGCAGAGTGGATGAGATTGAAGGTGTAGCGATGATGAGCTTCTCGCACAATGACTTCTTCTTCTTAGATGCCGATGGCAACATGGTTTTTGAGGTGCATAACAAAGCAATTACCACTAAAAACTCGAAAAATGCGCGTTCTGAACTTCGCCAAATGCCGCGTGGTGCATTGTTTCATATTGATACCGCAGATAAGCTCAATCAATGGGCACTTACTAGTCACCCGGAAGCTGAAAGCTACAGTGCTGTAGGTGGCAGCTTAGAGGCAAGCCTAAAAGTAAATCATGTTTCTCTAAATGCTAAACATTCAGAAAAAGGGCCGGCTCACTCTGTCGTGGTTGGCCAAATTCACGCTAAAAAGCATAATGAAATTATTAAAGCTAAAACTGGCTTTGGTCATGGGAATGAACCACTTAAGATATTCTTTAAAAAATTGCCAGGTCATGAATATGGTTCGGTATTTTGGAACTACGAGCGTAACTTAGCTAAAAAAGATCCAAACCGTATGGATATCTCACTGCCTGTTTGGGGTAACACTTGGGAAAATCAAACCGACCCCGGTGAAGCGGGTATCGCCTTAGGTGAAGAGTTTAGCTACAAGGTCGTTGTTGAGGGCACTATGATGCACTTAACTTTTGAAACTGCTCGCCACAAGCCAGTCACTTACGATATTGACCTAAGCAAAGGCTATGATGAGAAAGATTTTCCACGTGGTTATGCTGAAGATGATTTCTACTTCAAAGCAGGCGCTTATGGCCAATGTAGCGTACAAGACTCTCATCCAGTATGGGGAACCGGTTGTGCGGGTACTGGCGATTTCGCAGTTGATAAGAAAAACGGCGATTACAATAGCGTTACTTTTTCTAAGCTTAAGCTAAACGGCAAATAAAATGGGTAGAGCTTGAGGCCCCCACGGACTTATTCATGTTTTCCAGCCTCATTTTAATGGGGCTTAAACATCAAGCATAAAAGGGGTCAGAGTCATTTTAAATTGCCTACAGCGAGGTAAGCTTCTTACTTTTTGGGGAATTGAATGGCTCGAAAACTTCGTGTTTCCTATCCCGGAGTAGTGAGCACCTCATTCCATGTAGCTGTTTATGCTTTGGTATTGATGACAAATCACTTGCGCCTTCTTTGCCCACTCTCTACCACCAGTATTTCACAAATGATGTAGGCCTTGGGGCGCGTGTAGGTGCTTTTTTAAACTGCCTTTACTAGCGCTAGCACCTTGTTGGCGGGCCGTTTTAAGTCTTACATTATTGAGTGTGAGCAGTATTTCATGCAGGTGAGTAGGTATATTGAATTCCATCCAGTTAGGGCCAATATGGAGGATGGTCCTACTAACTATTCTTGGTCTAGTTATCAATGTAATGGTTTAGGAAAACTCAGCGTTTTACACCAGCCACACAATTTATGCCTTAACCTAGGAAACACCTCAGTAAAACCGTGCAGACGAGATGGGTGGCGAAAAGGTGCAGTGAGTTAATTTCTCTATTTTTCTATTTATTGCTTGTTAGCACTCCTTGATGACTCGAGTTTTTAATGGCGTTTCTATCCTTAGTTTATAAATATATGATTTTAATCAACAATTTTATTGCGCTTTTTGTCATTTTTGAGTCTTGGTGTGTATAATCTACCCGCTAATATTTGTAGCTTACAGCCTGTAAGTGCAACTGCTTATTGATGAAAGATGATTAGGGATGATCTATGAAAAAACTATCGTTATGGGGTTTTGCTGTTTGGAGTGTTGTGATTGCTTTCGCAAACACTGCCACAGCAGCAACCGCAGGTAATCGATATATGGGCGGAGTGCCTATTCAGATAGCCGAAAATGTTAACTTTAATTTTAATATTGCAAGCCAAGGTAATCGTAATGCCACGGTTTGGTACACCAACAATATTGCGATTGCAGTTGAAGGGCGAAACACTAGCAATTATGACCGAGCCACGATGGAGCAAGTTGTTGGTTTAATGGAAGCGGTAAAGGGCTCATTTGAAGAGTTTACCGGTGTTACGAACTTGCCGCTTAATGGCGGGTATCAAAACATTCCAACCATTCAAGTACCCGCTGATAACAATGGCTCTGGTGGTTTAGCTGGCCATGGTTACTTTGGGTTATCGGTTGGACGTGCAATGTTTGATGATTTTTACAATCGGATAAGAAGTGGCAACATTAGTATCGATCAAGTTTGGTTGTACGAGATGAACCGCAACTACTTCTTAAGTCGTTGGAATGATCACATAGACTGGGCTATGAGTGGCGACAGCAGTAACTGGGGGTGGTGGACTGTTGGTTTCAATAATGCTTCAGTTATTTGGATTCTGGAAGACCTTGGTATTGAACTGAATTACTTTGGACAAAACTTAAACCAGTTCCGCAATGGTATGCTTAATAACTACACGACGTATGTAGGTAACACTAATTATACTTTCGATAATGCTTGGACTGTTCATTTAATGCCATGGAACCAGCGAGGTTCTGTAAACGATTTGATGACAGGTTCTCTAATCACTTGGTATGAACAGTTTGGTGGCAAGCCTTTTATTCAGCGTTTGTACCGTGAAATTTTTAACACACCTAAGCTAAATGGTCGTTTTGACTATCCAGGTGCGCGTGATAATTGGTACCGTTTGGTTAGCCGTGCCGCCGGTGAAGATAAGGCGTCTTACTTTGAAAACACATTGCGCTGGCAGCTTTCGCAAGGCGCAAAAAATGAAATATACGATGAATTAGGCGATCCAGGAAATGGCGGCGGAACTGACCCAGGTAACGGCGGTGGAACCGATCCTGGTAACGGTGGTGGTGAGACTCCGGTGGGTAACGTCGTTTCAAACCCTAGTTTTGAAAATGGTATTAGCCCATGGTTTGGTCAGTATGACTCTAGCGTATCTCGCTATAGCCAAGGTGCCGAGGGCAATTACAGCATTCGCTCTCACAATCGCCCTTATTACTATTCAGGCCCTGCCATTACGCTAACCAGTGAGCTAAAAGCTGGTGAGCAATATAACGTAAGCGGTTTGGTTAAACTGGCGGGTAGCGGCAGTGATAAGGCTAGGTTGTTGCTTGGCATTGAAGATCAAAATGGTTTCCGTTTCGAGTATATCGGTAGTAACGGCACGATGAATAGCAGCAGTTGGACTGAGTACGGTGGTGTACTAGATCTGCGCAACAGCTCATACATTAAAAGTGCTTACCTAATGTTCTATGGTCCTGCAGCGGGAAGAGAGTTTTACTTAGACAATGTCTCGGTAGTTGATGTTAACTATGATGGCGGTGAGACAGACCCTACAGATCCTATTATTCCAACCGATCCGCCAACTGACCCGGTTGAAGAGATAATTCAAAATGGTGATTTTGAATTAGCAAATACAACGGGATGGAATGGTTATCAAGGCTCTTCGGTTAAATTATCTGATACAGCTTATAGTGGGAATTATGCACTACAAAGCTTCAATCGTACCGAATGGTTCCATGGCCCACATCAGGTGCTTAATGGTAAGTTAACAGCTGGTAAGCGTTATAACTTAAGTGCTCAGTTACGTATGCTAACTCGTTCAGATAACATCGATGCGCGCATATTATATCGTGATGGCAGTGGTTGGCACTGGCAAACCTTAGGCAGTATTAGTGCATCGACAAGTAGTTGGAATGAGCTAAACGTTGAGTTTGCCTTTAGCCCAACGGGTACAGTTTCAACGATTGAACTGTTCTTCTTTGGTCCTCAAGCAGGCCGAGAGTTCCTTGTAGATACAGTCGTGCTTACAGAGCAATAATAGGTTTAGTGACTTAATCGGTCTAAAGCCTCACTGTTTATCAACAACACTAAAGATAGACTCTAAAAGAGCCACTGTTACTTAGTAACGGTGGCTTTATTATTTGCTGTGAATAAAGGCGTTGAGCCTTAGTCAAATTAGAATGCTTTTGGGGTTTATGAATGGATGTGATCATCAAACAGGTCGTAGCTTTTCAGTAATCAATAGCCCTCGCAACAGTAATTCACTTAGTCATCTAGCCCTTTTCTCGATTTATCTGAAGCTTAGCTGTGCACTGTTAGGCCGATTTGTATTTCATTGTTATTGATCGACAGTTAGAATATTCGCGTTATAGTTTTTTTCTCTAGCGGATGAAATTTTAGTGATGCAAACGCACCCAGTGACGGCGAGCCAATCTGTTTCGCCTCAAGTCGCCGTAGTAGGTGGTGGAATTGCCGGTAGCGCAGCAGCCCTTAAGCTGGCTGAGCTTGGCGCCAAGGTTAGCCTATTTGAAGCTGGCCCTAGCTTAGTGAATGGTCCGCCAGCTTGTCATTTACATGCTGGTGGTAACCTGTATCGAGAAATCTCTGATGAGCAGTGCCTTAAGCTGCTTGAGCAATCTATTCATACCTTGCGAGTATTTCCGCATGCGGTTAATCAGCGCCCTACGGTAATTAGTGTGCCGCTTAACGACCCCGGCGAGCCAGAAGCTTTGTTGCCTCGTTTGCGCAAAGTACAAGCGCATTATGCCAAACTTATAGAGCAAGATTCTGCCAATCAAAAGCTTGGCCCAGCCAATGACTACTATCGCCTATATAGCCGTGAGCAGTTAGAGCAATTGGCCAAGCATGATATCGTTTCTCAGCCACAAACCCCTGATGAGTGGATGATTCCGGTTGCCAAACATTTAGATCTATCGGCCTTTAAGTTTCCTTTTGTGCAAGTGCAAGAATATGGCTTAAGCCTATTACGCATTGCCGCTAGCGTAAAATTGGCCAGTGAGCGCTTGGCCAACTGCCAAGTATTTACTCACTCTAGGGTGACACACATTGAACTCTTGCAGGGCACTACGCCGCGTTGGCGGGTGGATTATAGCAACCAGCGAGGTAGCCACAGCGTAGAGGTGGATTACCTGATTAACGCTTGCGGTTATCGCAGTGGCAGCATTGATGATATGGCCAAACTAAGCCGTAGCCGGATGGTGGAGTTTAAAGCCGCCTATTTGGCCAATTGGCCTAGCCAGCAAGGGCGTTGGCCAGAACTAATTGTGCATGGTGAGCGTGGCACGCCAAACGGCATGGCGCAGCTTACTCCCTACCCAGATGGTTTATTTCAACTGCACGGTATGACCGACACAGTTACCCTGTTCAAGGGAGGCTTGGTAAGTTCTAGCCAGAGTAGCGCCCAGCCTGAGCTAAACCCAACTTTAAGCCGTAAGTTAACTCAAGGTTGGCAAAGCGAAGAGGTAGAGCAGCGCACCGCCGAGGCGGTAAAACATATGTCGCGTTACCTGCCTAGTTTTAGTAATGCTGAAGTTGCTGGCAGGCCTTTGTTTGGTGCTCAACAAATTCCCGGCAGTGACCCAAGTTTGCGGGCAGCCAGTGTATCCTTTGATAAAGCGCATTATGCCCGCACTGAAATTGTAAAATTTTCTTCGGCCCTGAGTGCTGCCGAGCAGATTATTGAGAACATACGTGAGCTGGGCCTACTTAGCCCGGCTGCTTGCGGCGATCTTAATACCCTACAGAGCACACAAGGCTTAGCGTATCAGCAGGTATTAAACTTAGCGGAGCAGCTAGCTGAACAACGTAATTATCCACTGTCTTTGGCGCGTTAAGCGCTAAGATAAACGTAGGCAAAGGCTAGCAGTGCTAGCCTTTTTTATAAGGAGTAACTATGTCTATTCAACATTTTGAGAGCAAAGCGCGAATGAGCCGTGCGGTGGTGCATAACAACACCGTTTACCTATGTGGCCAAGTAGCAAAAGACACCACCCAAGGCATTGCCGATCAAACCCGCACCACCATTGAGAAAGTAGAAGAATTATTGGCAACGGTGGGCTCCGACAAGTCTAAATTACTTAGCGTGACGATTTACGTACGCACCATGGATGATTTTGCCGAAATGAATAAAGTGTGGGATGCCTGGGTAGCCGATGTAACGCCGCCAGCACGGGCTTGTGTGCAAGCGCATATGGCGCGAGAAGAGATACTGGTTGAAATGTCGGTAACCGCAGCGGTGTAAATGTAAGTTGACCTATGCCTGCTTCGGGATTTACGTGGGCAAGTTCAACAGCAGGTGAAATACGTTTGCCTGTTAGTACATCTTTCCCTACATAATGGTTTGCCAAGTCAATTATTACATAAGTGACTAGCTGGCTTAATCAAAGTGAAAGGCTGTGTTTTGAGGGGGCTTAACGTGATAATTGGTATTAATAATGGCGACCTAGGTCGCCATTATTATGTAGTCCTTATTTGTTGAGGTTAACGTTTGCTAAAGGTTACGTCATCAACATAAAAGGGAGTAGTAGGGGTTCTAGAGTTTTCACCAAGAATGTAAAGTTCGGCTTTGGTAATTGAGCCTTGAGCTGCAGATAAAGGCACACTACCTTTCATCTGAGTCCAGTTGTTACCTACATTCACTTTAATTGAATCCGACCACTGACTTACGCCACCAGCAGTGTAGTAAATCAACATTTGTAACTCAGCTGAACCTGAATTCATACGTATCCACGCACTAAAATCGTAAGTGCCCCCAGAGGTGATACGATTGGTGATATTTTGCATCGCTCCGTCGTACCAGTTGGTGCGTTGGCGTACTTTTAAGCTATAGCTACCACTGTGGCTGGTGGTTGAACTTCGGATGTCTCCATAATAGCCGCCTTGCCAATACTGTACGTTACCCGATTCAAAATCACCGTTTTCAATAAGGTTAGCTTCACCATTACCGCCGCCATTGCCTGGGTTACCAGGGGTGCTTGTTTCCATTTGAACATATACGGCTTCTGAAGCTTCACCTAGCGTGCCACAGCTATTAATGCCAATTACTCGGGCATTAGATACGGGCTCCGTTACATTTGTAATGTTGGCTGTTGTAGAAGACGTTTTAGTAAAGTTACTCCATGATGAGGCGTCTGAATCCCAGTGTTGAACTTGGTAACTTTCAGAATTTGCAGCAGGTGCCCAAGTCAGTGTGTAACTGTTTGACGTAACCTTGCTTGCTACTGGTTTAGCGGGAGCTGCAGGAATATCACATTGATCGCCAGGGCCTGTGTCTGCACTAAGTTCAACGCTTATCCATTGAGATGCCGTACTTTGGGTTCCACAGGCTTTTTTTGCAATTACTCGGTAGTACGAGGTTTGGGCCGTTACTCCGGTTACATTAATGCTTGCGCCAGTTACTTCTTGCTTATTTATCCAAGTACTGTTTGACCCATTCCAGAGTTGTACTTGGTAAGAGTCGGCACCATTTACAGCGGTCCAGCTTAATGTGAAAGATGAGTTAGTCACATTGCTGGCAACCGGTTTATTGGGTGTTGTTAAGCTAGTACATTCGCCAGGGCCGCCTGTTCCGGGGTTACCGATATCAACTTTTAGTTGAGTGGTCAGTGTTGTTGATGCTGCACTTTGTTTACCGCAATCACTTTTAGCAATTACGCGAGCGTAGGCTTCATCACCTTGTTCACCGCTAATGGTTAGCGAGGTACTGCTAGTTGATTGATAATTTACCCAGTTAGATGTGCTAGCGGCCTTACGCTGCACTTGGTATTCGCTGGCTCCGGTTACGGCACCCCAACTAAGGGTGTAAGATGATACGTCTATGTTGCTAGCAGTAAGCTGGCGGGGGGTAGAGGGAGCGTTACATACTTGTCCGCCACCATTATCACCATCTCCTACGTCAATACCTTGGTCTACCACTGTTGGCATATATCCAGAAAGCTGGTCCGCGACAGAATTAACCGCGTAGGCAGCATCGGCACTATCTTCGTTTGCGTGAGCAGAGCCGCATGGCGAGCCACCCGGGCACGTTTGCTCTGGGTTAGAAAAACGGTTTACTCGAGTTGTAATGCCAAAATAGGTAGGGTAGCTCATCAGCGTGGCAAATTGATAATCTACGCCATGACCTAAGCCGAAATCGTACGCCACCCCTACACCACTTTGTCTACGAGAATGGTACAAACCCATGTTATGCCCAAGCTCGTGAGCAAAAGTCATTGCTCCACATGGGTAGTTGGCAACAATAGAAAAGACTTCATTTCTTGAGTTTTCTAAGCGGCCCTTTCCATTGCCAAAGGGTAAATCCGCTTTACCACAAATCCCGTTACCGAATACGGAAACATAGCTGACTAAATCTGCACCGTATTTAGCGCGCATACTGCGTACTTCGCTGTTATTTTGGAAGGTGTAAAAAGAGCTTTGTGTTGCTTTTTCACCACCTTCAAAATTGAATTCTTGTAAGTGAACAAGGCGCAGTTGAATATCTATATTGCTGGTTTTATAGGCATTATTGGCATTGGCCACAAAGTTTTTAACGTAAGCTTCAGCAGATCCTTTTTGAGCGGTTTGTAATTCTTTTGAGTAAAGAATCATTAAATCAACAGTTTCAATGGCATGTACTGTACTCGACACCGCCGCAGCGATAACAGCTAAGGCTAAGCCTGCGCTTATTTGCTTAGCCTTTTTAAATAGAGTTTTCATTTTAAACGGTCCTTGTTTTAACGTAAGAATTGGGTTCTGTTACTCGTCGCCGCTAGTTGGAATAGGTGTTTTCTCTGTGCGAGTTGATACGGTGTCAGGCAGGCTCCAGTCAACCATATGTAAGCCGGAAGTTGATGCCACAATCCATCCTTCACCGAGGTGACCTTGCATTTCGTATACGTCGTTAGGGGTACCAATAATGGCGTACAAGGCAGAACCGCTTACGGTCATGGTTACGGTGTAAGTTAAGCCATCTTCGCCTATTAGTTCACTGGTAATGGTGCGGTCGCCGTCTTTATCTTCAATAATGTCGACAATGTGAGCGTTGTATTCTGCGCCCGTATGGGGAATCTTGATCTCAAGCTTGTCACCTAATACTTTATGTTTTAACGGACCGCCCTGATAGCTTAAATAGCGACGATCGACATCTTGCTGGGCAATGTCTTGATACTGTGCAGGTACACGCTCGATAGTGCTCCAAGTTTCATACGCATCTGGCGCAATTGTGGGTGGCTCGGGTTGTGAAAATACGGTATCTGGTGACGCACTGACTACCGGTATGCTTTGTACTAAAGCTGAAGAAGAAGGCGGCGATGGGGGTGCATCTACTTCGTCTACTGGTGACGCAGGTGGCACTTCGCTATGAGGTTTGGTTTGGCTAATTGGTTGCTCTTGCGATTCGTTGCCTAGTAAGACGATAGCGCTAATAGCCACAGAGAGCACTACACCGCTAACGATGATACTGTGGATTGTTTTCACAATAACTCCTTTTATGTATAAACAAACGGATACACAGACGGGGGTAAATAACTCGCATTTAAAATACTACAAATCTATTTATCCCATCCGTGGAATATTTGGATAGTAACAAAGTTATGATTTTTAAGTAATTATTTATTGATAATAATAGTATTAATGTGTTTTTCCTTAATGCGGTTTTCTTTTCAAAGACAGATTAATACTAAATCGGGGAAGATCGCGCTGTATAAAAAAATTCTCCCGTTAACGAAAAGTTGACTTGTTTCGTTTCATTTAACTTATGTATTTTGTTTAGTATCTTTGCCTATTATTTAAGCCTTATTAGCGTTTTATAGCGTAAGCCATTAATTCAATATAACCCTGGAATCTAGTAGAGCGCTCGCCTTAATCGGTGTTTCTCAGAGTCATGAAATTGGGCTTTAAAAGGTGAAGTGAGAAACAGGTTAAATGCTCGTTCAGCCGCCGCAACAATAACTTTGAGCAACTATAAAGCCACCGTTTATTTGTGTGGCCAAGTAGCAAAAGACACCACCCAAGGTATTGCCGAACAAACCCGTACCACCATAGAAAAAGTAGAAGAACTATTGGCAACAGTGGGCTCCGACAAGTCTAAATTACTTAGCGTGACAATTTACGTACGCACCATGGATGATTTTGCCGAAATGAATAAGGTGTGGGACGCCTGGGTCGCCGATGTAACGCCGCCAGCACGGGCTTGTGTGCAAGCGCATATGGCGCGAGAAGAGATACTGGTGGAAATGTCGGTAACCGCAGCGGTGTAAGTAAAACGGCAGTCTTTAAGGTTGTTTAGGCAAGCACATTGCCTAAGCTAGCGAGTTAATCTGGGCACTGATTAACTCGCCTCATTTCTTTAATTTATTCTATCTAATACCAAGGCAAACTTTTCTGGGATTTGGTTGCGCTCTTTTAAGTTATAGACACTGTTTAACGAACAATTGGCTTTCATGGCAAATACCGAAGGTGGAATACCTTTTTTGCGTAATGCTTTCCAAAACTGCTTTCCATTAAGCGTGCTCATACTCTCTCTTTACCCTCAATTAAGTGTGTGAACTAAGCAATTAGAACGGGAATCTCTGCCAATAAGTTCAATAAGGCTTGGCAAAACTTCCTGCTCAGCTGAGCGTGAATTTCTCATGCGCGGGTATTTAACGAGAATTATATGACAACTTAATTACATCAATATGGTGATTATGTGCTTTGTTAAGTAAGGCCTATTTTTACTAATTTTCTCAAAATGTCATATTTTTGTTTACTTAATCTTAACGATAAAGATAATGAGAACAATTATCATGTGAGTTTTGAAAGGGATGGCAATGCGCTTATTCAAAGTAGTAGTAGGTTCAACAGTATTATTAGCAAACGCATCGTTTGCTGATGTTAAACAAGAGCAAGTAGTAGAGCATTACGCAGACTTGGCTCACGCAGTATTTAGTGATTCGCACAGCAGCGCGTTAAGCTTGCAACAAGCTACTCAGCAGCTGATTGATGCACCTTCAGAAAAAAGTTTATTAGCGGCTAAAGAAGCATGGAAAGTAGCCCGCGTATTCTACCAACAAAGTGAAGTATTCCGTTTTGGTAACCCTATTGTTGACGATTGGGAAGGGCAGTTAAATGCCTGGCCTTTAGATGAAGGTTTAATCGACTACGTAGCCACTGACTACCAATATGAGCTGGGTAACCCTGGCGCTACTGCAAACATTGTGGCTAACACTAGCCTACAAATGGGTGAAGAGAAGCTTGATTTAAGCAACATTACACCAGAGCTATTGGCCTCTTTAAATGAGCTAGCAGGCTCAGAAGCTAACGTTGCTACCGGCTACCACGCCGTAGAGTTTTTATTGTGGGGCCAAGATCTGCACGGCACTAAAGCGGGTGCAGGTGAACGTGCTTACACCGATTTTGCTAAAGGCGATGCCTGTACTAATGGCAACTGTGAGCGCCGCGCTGCTTACCTAGCAGCTGTAACGCAATTGCTGGTTGACGATTTATCTTGGATGAGCAAACAGTGGGCTAAAGGTGGTGAATACCAGCAACAGCTAACTGCCGAACCAAGTGAGCAAGCCTTGCGTCGTATGATGTTTGGCATGGGCAGCTTGTCTTTAGGTGAGTTAGCGGGTGAGCGTATGAAGGTAGCTTTAGAAGCTAACTCAACTGAAGATGAGCACGATTGTTTCAGTGACAATACCCATAACTCTCACTTCTACAATAACCAAGGTATTAGCAACGTTTACTTTGGTAGTTTTGAGCGCTTAGACGGTTCAACTTTAACGGGTCCTAGCTTGGCTGAGTTGGTTGCCCAAAAAGACCCAAGTGTTGCCAAAAACAACAAAAAGATGTTTGAGCAATCTATGGCAGAAACAGCAAAATTGGTAGCGAGCGCGGAGCAACAAGGCGTATACTTCGACCAACTCATTGCTGCTAGCAATAGCGATGGTCACGCACTAATTAACGGCACTATCTTAGCCTTAGTTGAGCAAACCCGTGCTATTGAAGCTAGCGCTAAAGTATTAGGTATCGAGAACCTAAACCCTGATACTGCCGATCACCAGTTCTAATATTTTGTCGGCACAGACAAGGGAGCTTAGGCTCCCTTTTGTGGTTTCTGAAGTCCCATTCTATGGAGAGAGTGAGAGTGAAATTTAAGCTAATAAAAACAATAACTATTACTTTGGCTGTTGCCGCTAGCTCGCTGGTATTCGCCAACCCCAAGAAACCGGGCGGCGATACCACCACTACCCGAATTGACGCCAATGCCTTTTCTTTACCCGCCGCTAACTTAGATTTTGAAGGCCGTTTAAACTTTAGCACCGGTAATAGTTTCTTTCGTAACCCCTGGGTTGTGGCACCAGCCACCACCATTGCGCGAGATGGCTTAGGCCCGCTATTTAATACCAATGGTTGTCAAAACTGTCACTTAAAAGATGGCCGTGGCCATCCTGCACCAGTGGGGGCCAGCAATGCGGTATCTATGTTGGTGCGAATTAGCATTCCAGCCGTGACTAAAGAACAGCAAGCTGTAGAAGCGCAAAATGGCGTTGTGCCAGAGCCAACCTATGGCGGACAAATTCAAGACCAAGCCATTGCTGGCGTTGCACCGGAAGCGCGAGTACGTTTCGCTTATAGCGATAAAACCTTTAGCTTTGCCGACGGCAGTAGCATTGTATTGCGTGACCCAGAGCTGATTGTTGACCAGCTAGGCTATGGTGATATGCACCCCGATACGTTGTTCTCTCCACGTATTGCCACTCCGATGATTGGTTTAGGTTTGCTGGAGAGCATTAGCGCAGCAGATATCTTGGCTAATGCAGACCCTGAAGATAGCAATAATGATGGTATTCGCGGTGTCGCCAACCAAGTGTGGGATGTACAGCTGCAAGCCTTTAACCTTGGCCGATTTGGTTGGAAAGCTGGGCAACCTAATTTAATGCAACAAAACGCCGCTGCCTTTAATGGTGACATTGGTATCACCAGTTTAATGTTCACTAAAGATCACTGTACTGCAGCGCAGCAAGACTGTTTAAGCGCAACCTCTGGCGTTGACCCAGATGGCTCAGAGGTCAGCGATAAACTGCTTGGCTTTGTAGAGTTTTATACTCGGCATTTAGCAGTGCCTAAGCGACGGATTGACGATGCTGAGCAAGTGGAACTGGGTGATAAACTGTTTAGCCAAGTAAGTTGTGATAGTTGCCATAAACGCAGCTTTACCACGGCAAAGCGTGAAGGCTTACCAGCATTAAGTGAACAAGTTATTTACCCCTACACCGACATGCTACTGCATGACATGGGCCCAGAACTTGCCGATGGCCGCAGCGAATACTTAGCTAATGGCCAGCAGTGGC
Source organism: Agarivorans sp. Alg241-V36 (assembly GCF_900537085.1). Lineage (NCBI taxonomy): Bacteria > Pseudomonadati > Pseudomonadota > Gammaproteobacteria > Alteromonadales > Alteromonadaceae > Agarivorans > Agarivorans sp. Alg241-V36. The sequence continues at coordinate 205,242 of NZ_UNRE01000001.1, forward strand.
GCACCCCACCGCTTTGGGGAGTAGGGCTTACCGAAACAGTAGTTGGTCATAGCCAATTGCTACATGACGGGCGCGCACGTAATGTCACCGAGGCAATTGTGTGGCATGGTGGCGAAGCCGAGCCAGCCAAACAAGCCTTTGCTAATTTAAGTAACGCTCAGCGAGATGCGCTGGTGGCTTTTGTTAATTCATTGTAAGGACAAGGTATGAACAAGCAGTTTTTGCGCGGCCTAACCATGGGCGTGCTAAGCGTAATGGGCTTAAGCTGCGCTAGCGCTAATGTCTCTCAAACTCAGTGGTTAGATCAAGAGAAGCAAACCATTGCCAATACCAGTACCCAGTTGCTGGAGCAGGCGCGCAATTACCAGCAACAGATAGAGAGCTATTGTGCAAAACCAAGCTCAGAAGCCCTGCTAACGAGCCAGCGTTTATGGCAGCAAAACTATTTAGCCTATTTGCCGCTGCAATCTAGCGCATTGGGTCCCTTGGTTGATCTTAAGCTTAACTGGGCGATTAGTTATTGGCCTGATAAAAAGGACACAACGGGTCGTAAAGTTAAAGCGGCTTTGTCTAACGCACCCATGCCTTTAAGCGATACCCACAGTAACTTGCGAGTGCAAGAATACCTGTTGTTTGAAAGCCTAAGCGATCAGCAGCGTTGTTCATTATTGCCCGGTGCAGTGAGCCGTTATGTGAGTGCCACCGAGCAAGTGAGTAGCGGGCTACAAAGCGCTGAACTGGAAAAGCTGAAAGTAGAGCAGCTTCGCAGCGATGTACTAAATAGCTACCGACTGCAAACCAGTATTATGCTGCGTAAGTACCGCGCCATGTATTCTGCCAAGCATTCACGTTTGCGCCCTTATCAAGGAGAGGCGTGGCGCGCTAATATTAGCGCGCAGTTATTGGCAGAGCAGCTGAGCCTATTACAAGCGCGTTACCAACAAGGTTTAGCGCCCTTTTTAGCCAGTGAAGACAGCAAGTTAGCAAAGCAAGTGAGTGAGCAATTTGCAGCCTTAATTCCACTAATGCCAAGCCAAGAACCCAGTGATGAAAAAGCTAAACTGGCGGTTTGGCAGCAAGCAGAACCGCATTTAGCCAAGCTAGATAGTTTGTTTGCCAACCAAATTCCTCAAGCGCTTTCTATAGAGTTAGGCTTTAACAATAACGATGGCGACTGAGTTTACTCGCAGGCAAGCTTTGTTGCAGCTGCTGGGTTTAAGCGCTGCCGCGGGTTGCCTAAGCTTACCTAGCTTAGCTAAAGGCTTGGATTTGGCGGAAGAGTTAAGCCAAGCCAACAGCGCCTTGCTTATTGGCTGTGCCAAGCAAGCTGGTAAGCACTATGTGGCCGCGATGAATATGCAGGGTGAATTACGTTATCAAATCGCTTTGCCTGCTCGTGGTCATCATGTAGCTTTAGCTAACGCTAACAAGGGCGTAGCAGCTTGCGTTGCGCGTCGACCTGGCCAATACATTGTGTTGTTTGCAGCAGAAACTGGCCAAATTATTCAGCAGCTTTCTCCACCAAAAAACATGCATTTTTACGGGCATGCCGCCTTCTCCGAAGATGCTTCTTTACTATATGTTACAGCAGGAATTAGCGCTACTAGCGAAGGAATGGTGCTGGTCTATCGTAAGCTCGAGGCGCAGTGGCAGTTAAGCGAGCAATGGCCGTTGGGGGGCTTGGGGCCTCATCAATTGCTAGTATTGCCTCAGCAGCGTTTGGCAATTGCAGTTGGCGGTATTCATACTCAAGGGCGAGAAAAACGTAACTTAGAGACCATGCAGCCGGCTTTGTTGTATCTAGATAGCCGTAACGGCAATTTGTTACAGCGCCGCGAGTTAAGTAATCCGCAATTAAGCATTCGCCATTTAAGTTATTCCGAGGTGAGCGATACGCTTTGGTTGGCCTGCCAAGGTCAAAACCCCGAACAAGAAATTACCTCGCTGATCTACTCTCACAAAGGTAATGAGCAATGCCAAGCTTTGGAGCTCGACGCTGATTATTGGCCGCTGTTTAATCAATATATTGGCAGTGTGGTAAGTAGCAATGGCAAGCTGATTGCCAGCTCTCCTCGGGGGGCTAAATTGGCGGTATGGTCGGAAAAAACTCGAGAGCTTGAACAGCTTATGCAAATTGATGATGTGTGTGGTTTGGCAGCCGATCAACATTCGTGGTTTGCTTCCACTGGCCAAGGCCAGCTCATCCAGGCAGCTAATCAACTGCTACGAAAGCAAACCCAGTGGCAGTGGGACAATCACTTAAGTGTGCTGCCTTTGTAGATAAGTTGCCGTTGTAGATAGACTTTCGACAAAAAGCCAAGTCTATTACTATTACAGTAAGGCTTGGCTTTTTTGTTCTGGCTACCAAGAGAAGAGCTCTTGATAAAAGCTACGAGCTGTATTGCACTGCGTTGGTGTGTGGGTCGATATAGCGTTGTTTGCTGGTGTGACTATTAAAGTTGGATTGTAAGCCGTGTTCTTCAAAAATCTCTTCTAGTGCTCGGCTCTGCTCTGCATTGGGTTTCTCAAAGCGAATGTGAAGCTGTGAGTTTTCGGTTTCGTCCTTGGTTTGGTCAATCACTTGACCAGCAATATCAAACTGCTTGTTGCTGCCCTTATGTAAATAAGACAGCTTGAGCACAATCGGCTGTTTGCTGTTTAGGTGCATGCTGCCTGGCACCACCAGTTTCACGCCGCCCATACTAATGTCTTTGGTTAGGCCTTGAGCTTGCTGGTGGCCTTGGTTTAAGGAAAAGTGCAGGCCGGTTGGTACGCGAGGGTGATGGCGTTTTTCATCAGCATCCTTGGTGTTAGCCTTAAGTGAGGCTTCGATAGAAAACCGCTGCAATAAATCGGTGACGTTATTGGACACTTTTGCTAATTGACCGGCAACCAGTGATGAGGTTTCTGACTTGTTATGGCTGTCTTCAATAATTCGCTGGAGCTCGGTTTGGGTTTCTTTAAGCATATCTAATTGTTGATTTTGCTGATCAACCTGCTCGTCAATGCTTTGCTGGGCTTGAGCCACCAATTGAATTTTGTCGGTAACTTCTAATATGCCTTGCTCAGTTTGTTTAGAGGTTTCGCGGCTTTGCTCAACTTTTTCTGTTACTTCACCCATGCTGTTTACAACTTGTTGAACCCCTTCGGTTAATTGGGTAATTAATTTGGCTATTTCATTGGTAGAGCTGCCGGTTCTTGCTGCAAGGCTACGTACTTCGTCAGCTACCACTGCAAAGCCTCGGCCTTGCTCACCGGCGCGGGCGGCTTCAATAGCGGCGTTAAGCGCCAACAAGTTGGTTTGCTCTGAAATGGCGCGAATAGCGTCAACAATGCCGTAAACTTGCTCGGCGGTATTGCTTAGGTCTTGAATAAAGCTGCTAGTTTTAACGGTTTCTTCTGAGGTGGTGCTCATCATGGTGATGTTTTCACCCACTAGCTTGGAGGCATTAGTTGATAGCTGATTGCATTGGGTGACCATGGTGAGAGTTTCGGCAGCAATTTCGCTGAGCCTACCGGTAGATTCTTCTAACGCTTGAGAGTTCTCATACATATTGCCGAAGCGCTGTTGTTCGGCGCGGTTAGCTTGGCTAATTTGACTTGAAAGCTCTGATACTTGAGTCGACGATAGGCTAATGCTGCTAGAGGCTTGTTGAATCTCGTTAAGTGCTTCTTGCAAGGATTCACGCATTAACTCGATGTGATGAGCCAGCATGCCTATCTCGTTTTTACTGATTATATTGGTGAGTTCGGAAGACGATCTTAAATCGCCGCGGCTAATTTTGCGGCTAATTGCCACCAGTAGGTTAATTGGTTGAGTGGTGTCTCTTATCACCAGCCATGCGGCTAATGAGGCTAGTAATACCATGATTACTGCGAGGCCAATGCTGTTGTTTACTAGGGTATTTAGCTTGAGCTCGGCGTAGTCGGCATAAAGGAGCACGGCTTTGTTCATTGAAGCCATGCTTTTGTGGTTAATTTCTAAAAAGGCCTTAGCATTGGCACCAGAAGGATCAGCTTCTAGTTTGGCTGCGGCGGCAAGCTGCTGGTTCCATAGCTGTTCAACTTGACTAAGCTGATCAATAAACGGCTGGTGAGTCGGCTTGGGTAAGTTAATTGGCTTTTTGAGGCCTAAGTCGGCGTAGGTTTGACCGCCGCGAATTAGCGCGCTAAGCGATGCTTCGTAGAGCTCTACGGTGTTATCGGCACTAAGAATCGCTGGAAACTGTTGGTCTTGAAGCTGGCTTCGATAAAGCTCTTCTGCCGAGAACTTCTTAGTTAGCATGCGTTGACGGCCAGCAATATTTACAATTTGTGCGTCGTCATGATTCTGCTTTAATGAGCTAGTGACAAGGATAACTTCTCCCATCATCGCGGCTGCAAGCAATAGTGGCAGTACAAACAATTTTTTGCGAATCGACATAGACTTGAGCATGAAAGTCATCCTTGAGTATTAATAACTTAATCAGTATAGAGCATATTGATAGTGTTATTTAATACGACTATTGGCGGATATTGCGCATGCTCACATTAAACGCTGAGATAGTTGTAGCCAAGCCATGTTCAAGGTGGCTACCTACAGGGGTTTTGCCGCTTTTAAGCGCAGCTTTTGCCAGGGGCTGGCTTTAGTGAATACCAGTAAGTTTCCTAGTAATACAATAGCAACACCAGCTAGGCTTATTGCACTCCATTGATAGCCTTCAAACACCGTTGATAAACCTAACGCCACTACCGGAAATAATACCGTTGCGTAAGCGGCTTTTTGCGGGCCTAGCTTACCAACCAGCACCAAATAAAAGCTAAAGCCCAGCACCGAGCCGATAATGGCGAGGTAGAGCAAGCTACCTAAATAAAGTGGTTCGGTGCTAAAGCCAAACTCTTGACCACTGAACAGCCCCCAGATCAATAGCAATGCTGCGCCGTAGGCCATGCCATAAGCATTGACCGAGAGCACCGATAGGCCTTGCTTTTGCTGCTTAGCCGACAGCATGTTACCTAGCGAGAAACAATAAGTGCCTGCCAAGGCCATTACTAAGCCAAGCAGCTGTTGGCTGGCGGTTTCGCTATGGCGTAGGTCGGGGGCAAACAATAAAACAATGCCGCTTATGCCTAGCAAGCCTCCGCAAATTAAACGCATGCTGGGCTTTTGACCATGAAATAGCCAACTATTGCCCATGTTCATAATGGTTGCGATGGAAAATACGATGGAAATTAACCCGCTTGGGATGTACTGGGCAGCATGGTAAAACAACATGAAATTACAGCTAAACAAACATAAACCCAGCAATAAGCAGCTGGCGTGTTGTTTCAAGCTAAGCCTTTGCAGGCGCTTGGTAACCAGCAGAAACAAAACCAATACCAAGGAGGCGAGGGCAAAGCGATACATGATGGAATTGGCAATTGGTACATCGCCAATTTGATAGGCAATGGCAAGCCAGGTGGTGCCCCAGATAAAAACCGTGGCGAAGTAGATAAAGCCTATCATGTTGGCCTCCTGCGGGTATCACTAAAAGCTTAGTGTCTCAGCAGGCGGCGAGGAAGTATTTCACAATATTGCGCAGAACTTGCGGCTTTTATAGATTATTGCGGCTTATTTAAGAGGGCTGCATGTCTTTGGTTAGCTTTAAGCGGTGTTTGCCGCGGCTGGCTTTGGTTTCTAGGTAGTAGTGATTGTCTACTTTGCGGTAAACGCCGGTGCTTTGTAGCTCGGTAACCTTTATGCCACTTTGCTCTAGAGCGGCTTGTTTACGCGGGTTATTGCTTAGCAGTTTTAGCTCTGATACGCCCATGGCGGTCAGCATTTGCGCCGCTTCGCTAAAGTCACGTAGGTCGTCATCAAAACCAAGCTGGTTATTGGCAGAGTAGGTATCTACACCTTGAATTTGCAGTTGGTAGGCATCGAGCTTGTTGTACAAACCAATACCTCTACCTTCTTGGCGCATATATAAAATAATGCCGCCTTGCTCAGCCATTTTCTCAATGGCCTCGTTGAGCTGTTCACCGCAATCGCAGCGCGAAGAGCCAAACACGTCACCGGTTAAACACTCTGAGTGAATCCGCACTAAAGGCGTTGTTTGCTGGCTATCGGCATTTTTGAATACCAAGGCTACGTGTTCTTTGTCGCTGTTAAGATCGGTAAATGAGATCATCTCAGCAGGAATATCGCTACGTCTTCCCACTTGAAAGGGGACGCGAGTGCGAATGCTACTCAGTTTTTCTGTTGATTTCATTTAAGCGCTCCATTACTACAGCCTATGGCGAGGGCGAAGTGTATAAATTCATTATACCAAATGCAAAGCAATTCCTATTCGTAAATCGTTTGCCCTTATGCTTTTATGGTTTAAAAAGCCTCATCTACATTAAAATAGAAGCCTCTTTCACCGTCGCCAAAGCCCATGTCTAAGCGCAGGTTAACCCGGCTTTTTACTTCAAAGCGGTAGCCAAAACCTGCGTTGGGCAGTATCTCTTGGCTGCTAAACTCATCGACACTGGGCGCCACCGCACCTGCGCCTAGCCAAAATACTAAACCGTGGCGCCTTGGCAAATCCCAGCGGTATTCCACTTGGCTCATCATCATTTGTTTATCGCGATAACGGCCCGTTGTATAACCGCGTAAGGCAGAGCCACCACCTACGGTAGACAGCATATGCCAAGGCACATCGCCACTGGTAAAGCGGCTTTTATATTGCCAGGCTAATACGCTATCGCGTGGGCCTAAGCGGTAGTATTCGCTGTAGTTAAAACTCAAGGTTTGAAAACTGTCGCTGCTGCCAATCGTTGGGTGATACCAGCCAGTATCAAGCTGTAGCAACCTCCCTTGGTAGGGATTGCGAACCAGATCTCGGGTATCATAGTTGGCTTGCAGGGTAAGCCCCACCGCGCTGGAGCTGGAGTCAAGCAAGCTACTATCTACCATGCTCTGGGCTGGGTCTATGTCGCTGGCCTTGGCATAGCTAAAATCGAACCCACCACCTATAAAGCTTGAGTCTGCTACCCGTCGCAGTAACATCGGGCGCAAGGAAAACTGCCGATGATTGAAATCTACGCGATTATTATCTTGGTGGTTTTGTTGATAACCCACCCCATAAAACACATCGGGGGCATCAGAGATTTCACCATCGACATAGAGCCGCCATTGGTCTTCTTGCAAAAAACTACGGTTATCCACGGTAAGGCCTACAGCGCCGTTAATGGAGGCAAAACCGTTGATCACCAGTGACGAGGTTTGGCTCACTTGGTCGTTTTCATCAATTTGGTATAAACCAATCGCCGAAACCCCCACGCCTAAGGATAGCTCTGGATTATAGAAGGGGCCGGGGAGCACGCTAAAATCGATTAACTTGCTGCTGTCGTAGCCACCGTCTGCACCCAATTTGTCTAGAATGTTATCAATCCAACCGGGCTCTGCTTTATCTGCGGGCTGGTCGACGATTTCACTAGAGGCAAGTACGCCTGTGCTAAGTAAAGTGAATAAAAATAGTAACCTAGTCATTGAGTTGGCTACCTACATGAACTTGCAGCTCTAGCTCGTCTTGCAGTTGGTTGTAAGCCGATATCGCTAAAAACTTGCGGTTACTAAAACCGTTTTGCCATAGGTGTTTGGGGATATGGCTAAAGCTTGCTTGGTACTTGGGCGCGACGTCTAGCCATTGCTGGGCAACGCCAGCCATATCAACACCATGCACAATCGCAGGCAGTGACAGCGGCATTGGGTTAAGTTGTTGGGCAAACAGAGGTTCAAGTAATGGCCAGTTGGCATCTTGTTTAGCAAGCTGCTCGGGCACTAAGTATGGATGCTGTTCTTTGCCCAAACGATAATGCCGTTTTAAAAGCATAAACTTACTCGGTAAGGCTTGATTCGAATCCCACCAATGGCCATCTATTGCATCAAACAGGGCATTGGTTTGCTGCTTTGATACAGGCTCTAATTGGGCGATTGACGCACTAAGCCACTGGCTCATATGTTGGTTATACAGCTCTCGCGTCATGGTGAGATTGTTTACCACCAAGGCCAAACCAATTTTTGCCCCCAGCATATTTGAGTAAAGATCTTCCGGTGAGTAAGCCGATACTTGTTCTGACCAAGGTCGCCAGCTTCGGTAGCCATGCCACTGAGCTATTTCGTGGGCCTCAGCCATCGAGTAGGCCATGCGCGCGGCCAATTGTGCCGCTAGCTCCCAACGTTGTTGATAGCTTAGATGCTCGACTTCAAAGGCCGCAATTCTTATCTCGCGAGGGCCAATCTCATTGGGTAGCGGAATGCTAAAGGCTTGGCCTAGTTGCGGATATATCCGTTGAAATAGAGCAACTGTGTTGTCTGCGGTATCGCGTACATGGGCTAAATCGATAAACCCGCCGCGCAGGGTATAAAGCTGGCCGTTATTTTCGCCACTTCTGCGCCCCTTTGGTTCGCCGCGTTGAAAACTCCAGGTGCCCGCTTCGTAAGCGTGCGGGCCAATTTCTTCAAGGGCTAGGGTATTTGCGTAGCGAAAGAAAGGCACTTGAAGGCTAGCGACTTTTACCTTGTGATGATTACCAAAGGCGCAGCATGGTCTTACATCTTCGGGCATTCTGGCCAAACTAAATTGCTGGGGAGCTTGCTGGCTAAGTACTTGAATATCTGGCTGCTCGCTGAGCGCGCTTTGTACTGCATCCTCACTAGGGCGGCTGCGGGTATCCCAGTTATTGTTTGAACAAGCGCTGATTAAGCCAAGCAAGATGAGTAGGCACAGCTGCTTAAGCTTGCGGCCAAGGGAAATTAAGGTCATGTTTTTCATTCAATAAAAAGGCTAATAGCTTGGCTAACAGTGGTGGGGTGCTCATTGCTGATGTTGTGTGGGGCATTAGGAATAACCATCATTGGCGCATCTAAATAGCGAGCCAATTGCTTGCCCTGTTGCAGCGGAAACACTCGATCGTTCTCGCCCCAAATAACCAAGGTAGGTGGCATTTGCTGTGGTTTCACCAGAGGGACTAAGTGATCACGGTAATCAGGAAGCGTATTAATCAGTTGCCGTTTTTGCGGCTGCCATGCAGCAAAGTAGCGCTGATAGATTTGCTCATCTATTGCGTGGGGCAGTGGCGGAAAGCGTGTAAATACTCCGTCGAATAGGTGGCGCATCTGCTGGCGGTTTTCTGGAACAAAAATATCGGCCGGCTGCTCGCGCTCAAAACGCTGGCTGAGCTCGACTAAGTCTTGGTCACTAATAAAGGTGCCTGGGCTAGATAGTATTACCGCTTTGTTGATGCCATTTGGCTGCGCCATCATATCGTAAGCAACAAGCCCGCCGTAGGATATGCCAACCAAGTTGTAGTGCTCTACTCGCAGTTGTGCCAGCAGCTGCTTAACCGCTTGATGCTGGGTGCTTATATTCGCTTCACCTTGGCTGTAAGAATCGCCAAACCAGGCTAAGTCGGGAGCAATTACTCGATAGTGCTGGCTTAGCTCTAACATCATCGGCAACCACGTTGTGGTGGCAGTGCCGCCAAAGCCGTGCAGCAATACTAAGGGCTCGCCTTGGCCGCCAATCCAGTAGCGCAGTTGGCCACCTTCGGCTAGGGCCAATTCACTTTGAGTAAACTGGGCCTTTTGCAGTTGCTTAGCGTCTAGCTGCTCTTTTACCGCTAAGGCTGAACAGCCGTTTAGGCTTAACGCTATAACCAAGCCAAGCAGCCAGCGGGGAAACACACTCATCATGCGCATTAGAAACGGTAACCCAAGCCAAGCATAAAGCTAGTGCGTTTGCCAAAGCCTACTTCGAGCAAAGCGTCTACATGTTCGGTAAGTGACATTTGGCCACCCACTAGGGCATTCCATTTTTCTTCTAAGTGCTGAGTTACCTCGAATTTACCGCCACTCGGCAGTGGTGGTGGCAGGTTAATGCCAATATCGTTTAGGTTGCCGCTAAAGGTTTGCTCAACGTTTTGATACATTGCGCCGCCCCAAACTTGAATGTCTCGCCCGCCTACTTCCCAGCGGTAACCGGCGCGTGGGGTTACTACAATAGTGCTGATCTCACCGTCTAAAATATCTAAGGCGGTATTGGTGTAGTTAACATCAAGCAAAGCAAACCAGTTACCTACGCCGCCTACTAGGGTAGTCCCCGCACCGTAGGTAATGCCGCTAAAGTTTAAGCTGAAATCGATTGGCGGCCCCACCGGTGTACCTGCCAGAGTCACCTGAACATCTGCAACGCTGCTACCTTTGGTTTGCCCTAAAACACCATATACGTTCATAAAAGGTAACACCCAAATATCACCGCGTAGTGTTAGTGTTTCTGAATCTTGGATAGCATGGCTTCCATCAACCCCAACTAGCTTGTCTATGGCGTTTCCCAAGCCAGAGAATGCGACATTATCAATGATTAAAGGTTGTGACATACTCATGTAGTTGATGCTAAAGCCATAAGGTTTTGGCAGCTTGTGGCCTAGATCGATGGCTTCTTGCGCCCAAATAGGGAAGTAAGCTTGGTATTGCTCGCTTTCATCGCTGGGTAGTGGCGAGTTTTCTGCAAAACTAAATAGGGGAGCCAATAGCGTTAAAGCGCTAAATCCCGGCAGAAAATTAGGTAGTTTCATGTACGAACTTGTCTCAATATTGCGTGTAAACAATTAAGCAACGATCGCCAAAGCCACCCCGCTTGCATAGGCAGAGTGTTTACGTCCGTGTGATTTGGAGGGCAGCGCAATGAAGAGTATTAAGTATGCGCTACATAGCCTGAAAAGCATTCAGGTTCAGTGCTTTTAGTAATCGCGGCATTTTATTTGAGCATTTGCTCTAAGGCAAGTGATTACTGTTATTTATCGCCTTGCTTCAAGGTTCACTAAGATGATATTTTCTTAGTTCAATGCGCAGCACCAAAGGGAGGTGGTATGGGCAACAAAGATACTCATCACCGCCTTATTCAAGGCAGCCACGTATTTGAGCGGCTTAATCAAGCACGCGCTGTATTGCATAACAGTGTAAGCCTGGGTGAGCAGCTAGGTTTTGCCCGTTGGTCTAATCAAGATGATCGCACTTCTTATCATCGGCCAGAACATCACACCCTAAGTGTTTACCTATCTGGTGGTTATCAAACTAAACGGCTGATTGGCTCTGAACTGCTTAGTGGTGGCGCTCCTGGGAAGCTATGTTTAATGCCTGCAGGGCATGAATCTCGCTGGCAGGTGGATGGTGACTTAGCTTTTGTTCACTTGTACTTTAGCGACCAAGATCTAAGCCAAAGCATTGAACAAATTTGGGATAAAAGTGCCAGCAGCTTTGATGTTCAAGATCTTACCTTTGCCGATGACATTGCGGTAAGTGGCCTTATTCAGCAGTGGTTGCTTAAGCTTAATTGGCAAGACAAGGCCGACCGCTTAGCGCTGGATCAACTTAGCCAGTTATTACTTGGCCATATCACTAAACACTACCTGAATAAGCACTTACCAGAGCCCGCGATTAATGGCGGCTTAGCGCCTTATCAGTTAAACCGCTGCCAAGAATTTATTGAAGCGCATTTAGCCGACAAATTGAGTTTGCATCAATTGGCCCAGTTGGTTGATTTAAGTGATTACCATTTTGCCCGAATGTTTAAACAAAGCAGCGGAGTAAGCCCGCACCAGTATTTGAGTCTGCGACGTATCGAGCGGGCTAAACACTTGTTATTAAATGGCGAGCTAAGTTTGGCGGAAGTGGCCTATCAAACAGGCTTTTCATCGCAAGCTCATTTTAGTGCTCGCTTTAAGCAAATAACTGGAAATAGCCCAGCCAGCTTTCGCAATAAAAGCTAGCTATCGCCTTTAGTCAGTTTTAAATAACCACCGGAAAATCTTGCTCGGGGTGGCGCAAAATCTCAGCTTGATAATCGAATACATGATTAATATTGGCTTGATTTAGCACTTGCTCTGGGCTTCCATCACTGCAAATTTCACCATCTTTAAGTAGCAAAATTCGTTGGCAGTAACGCGAGGCTAGGTTTAAGTCGTGCACTACGCTAATTACTGTAGCACCTTGTTGGCTTAGCTTTTCGGCGTGTTCCATTAATACCTGCTGGTGGCTTAAATCCAGCGCGCTGGTGGGCTCATCCAATAGCAGAATCTGTTGTTCAACTGGCGTAGTGGCTAATTGGGCGGTAACACGTGCATAGTGTACGCGCTGCTTTTCACCGCCAGAAAGCTGCGGGTAGGGCGTATCCTTATAATGCCAAATGTCCATTAGTTCGAGCTGCTGTTTGATGATCTGTTGTTGATCTTGGTAGCTTAAGCGGCTGTTAATAAGCCCTAGAGCCACCACTTCGCTAACGCTAAAGGCAAAGCTTAACTCAGAGCTTTGCGGCAATACCGCCAAATGGCGGCTAAGCTCAGGTTTGTCCCACTCGCTGCGTAGTTTGCCTAAGATGTTTATGCTGCCAGCCTGCTGCTGGTGGTCACCACAAATAAGTTTAAGCAGCGAGCTTTTACCAGCGCCATTGGCGCCCAATAATGCGGTGTGTTGGCCAGTGGCAAAGTTAAGTGACAACTGTTTGAAGAGTTGCTTTTTGCCTAAGGAAAAATCTAAGCCACTAAGTTGAATACTGTTTGATAAAGATGACATAGAAACCCTAAGCAATACGTTGGCGTTGTTGCAGTAGCAAGAAGATGAAAAACGGTGCGCCGACCAAGGCAGTTACAATGCCTACAGGCAGCTCTGCTGGGCTAATCACTAAGCGAGAAAGTAAGTCAGCTAAAAGCAGTAAAGCGGCACCCAATAAGGCGCTGTAAGGAATTAAGCGTTGATGGTTTGGCCCAAGCAACATACGAATTAAGTGCGGCACGACCAAGCCTACAAAACCAATTAAGCCCGATACCGATACTGCTATACCTACACCTAAGGCGGTAAAGAAAATCAGTTGGCTTTTTAGCTTTTGAACTTGAATACCCAAGTGGCCGGCTTCGGCTTCACCTAGCAACAAGGCATTAAGGGCTTGCGCCTTACGCATAAATACCACTAACAAAATTGCTAGGGTGCTAAAGGCCAGAATAATATTGCCCCAGGTAGCGCCCGCTAAAGAGCCCATTTGCCACAAGCTTAAATCGCGCAGCATTTGGTCGTTGGCTAAATAGCTTAATAAGCCAATGCCAGCACCTGAAAGCGCCCCAACGGCGATACCCGCTAATAGCATCATCACTACTGAGGTGCCGTTAGGCGTGGTGCCTAGGCGATAAACCAATACCGTGGTAACAAAGCCGCCAATAAAGGCAAACAATGGCACGGCTAAAGCACTAATAAATTCAGGCAGCTGCCAGTTCACCAAGCCCAGCAATACAATCGCAATGGCTGCGCCTGCTGCACTGCCGCTTGATACACCAATGATGCCGGGGTCGGCTAAGGGGTTACGAAACAAACCTTGCATCACTGCGCCACACATAGCCAAGATGGCGCCAACCGCAATACATAACAGAGTACGTGGCAAGCGAATGCCCGTTACCACAAGTTGATAATGAGCAGGCGCATCGCTTTCAAAATTAAAGGGCAGCAAGGCACTTAAAGCATCGCTCACTGGAATACTCATTGGCCCTTGAGTCACCGACAACAACGCCGTAGCCATGAGTACCAGCAGGGCAACTGGCAAAAGCCAACCCGACAACAAAGCGTTGGGATTGGCAGAGTGTGAAGAAAATAAAGACATCAATACAACCTAGTTATTACACGAATGCGGAGAGTTAAACCCTCGCAAGCCACGGGTTAAAATGTTACTGCAAGCGTTGGCTTAGGCGCACCGCTTCATCTATGCTTGCCAAGCCTAAGCCACCAATAAGTGCATGTCCATCAATCGCATAAATTGCCTTGGTTTTTCCAGCGGGTGTCGCAGCTAATACCGGAAAGCTACTTAGTACGCCCGATACTCCACCTAGCTTGTCTATGCTGCGCTGGCTAAATAACAATAGCTCTGGCTGCATAGAAAGAATGGCCTCATCAGACAGCGGCTTGTAACTGTTTAAATGTGGTTTGGCGAGGTTTACTGCACCTGCTAGCTCCATAATGCTATTAGCGGTGGTATCACTGCCGGCGGTAAGCAGCTTTTTGGCATCATGGCTAATAAAGAACAAACTGTTAATTGGCTTGGCGGTTTGTGAGTACTGCTCTAGCTCGGTGAGTTGCTGGCTAAGCTTTTGTTGCAAGGCCATTGCTTGACTTTGATGACCCAATAGTTTGGCTAAGGCATCAATCCGTTGCTCAAGGCTAGCTACCGTTGACTGGCTATTCAAACGATGAATTTGCACACCGGCTTGTTGAAGCTGATTTAAGCTACTGTCGGGGCCCATTTCATCACTGCCAATAATAGCGTCGGGCGCTAAGGCTAATAAACCCTCGGCACTTAACTGGCGGTGGTAACCCACTACTGGCAGGCTTAAATCACTAGGTAGCTGGCTGGTTGAATCAACCGCGATAACTTGCTGTTCGGCGTCTAGAGCAATGATGATTTCAGTAATGTTTGCACCCGCACTTACCACCCGTTTAAGTGGCTCTGCTTGTAAGCTAGAACTGGCAATAAGGCTTAGCCCACAAATGGCGGTAAGCAGCTGGGGAAGGAGCGGAAAGTGGCGCTTAATCATTGTTCTTTTCCATAAGTATTTGGGTGGTTTCAATTTCGAGTTGTTGCAGTAGCTCGAGCATTTTTAATAGGTGTTCAACCGGCACTTGGCGCTCGCTGGCTAAGCTCACACTGGGTTTGCTTTGGTCTTGGCTTTGTTGTTTTATCGCCTGTTCAAAGGCTGCAAAAGTTTGGTAGCGCTGCTCGCCAAGGCCCCAAGTGGGGTTGTCTTGAAATAGACTTAGCTGCAATTTGGCCGGCTCACTGGCCACGCTGGCTTGCGCTTGGCTGGTTGCGGGTAAATCCATGTCCATTTGGTACACACGGCTGTTGGCGGTTAGTAGCAAAAACACCAGTACAATAAAAATTATGTCTAGCAGAGCGGTTAAATCGGGCACCATGCTAAAACCGCTGCTTTGTTCTTCTATGCGGATCATGCTGGCGCGTGCTCTAGCTCTTGGGTTTTATTGTCGGGTTGAAATGCCGCCAAGGTGCGGGCGTCATCGGCGAGGGTATTAACCCCTTCAATCATTAAATTTGCTTGGTTAATGGTGGTTTCAAGGTCGTGAATAATCCGCTCTTTCCACAGGCTTAAACCATGGGCAAAAGCGAGTGCGGGCACGGTAACTAACAGGCCTGCCGCAGTGGTGTACATGGCCGTTCCTAAACCCTGTGACAACATTGCTGGGTTTACCGCTTGCTCGCTTACCGCTAAAGCATCAAACATTTCAATTAAGCCTAATACCGTGCCGAGTAAGCCAAGCAAAGGGCTAATTAAAGCCAAAATGTGCAAGGCTTTTAGACCTCTGGCCAACTTTTGTTGTTGCTGGCGCAGCCATACGGCGGCAATTTCTTCTCGCAGGTTTTTAGCTTGTTCTTTATGCACTAGTAATAAACAAATCGCCTTACGCGCTAAACTGCGCGACTGCGAAAAGCACTGCTTTTGTTGCTTGCAAGTGGCCTGTTTACTGGTGAGTAAATGGGTCGCCAACTTAAGCCAATTGCGCTGGTGAATAGCAATATGAGTGAAGGCCAAACTAGCAATGCGCTCAATGATGATGGCACAAGCCAATACCGAACAAAGCAAAATGGGCCAGCGTAAATCGCCCAATTGCTCCGAGGTGAGAATATTGCTTAGCGCGCCAAGCTGTTCAGAAGACATTATTTGCATAGACTTAACTCAATTTAAAACGGATAGGGATAAGCGCGCGTGACGCTTGGGCTTGGCCATCAACAATAAGGCCTTTAAATTGCCAGCGTTTCACTGCTTTTAAGGCGGCTTTGTCCAAGCTTTTAATGCCTGAACTGCTGTTAATTTCGCGTTTAGTTTGGCGCCCTGCGGGGTCTAGCCAAACCTCTACCATTACCGTGCCCTCTAAACCGCGTTTTTTGGCTACTCGCGGGTAAACCGGGGCAGAAGGTGGCGAGGCAAAACGAGGCTGGGTATTAATACGTGGCAGCTTAGATAAACCTTGATCTGGTTGAGATTGGCTATTTACCTGGCTAACCGCAGGCTTAGTATTAGCTAGTTCTTCAACAGGCTCGCGCTTAGTATCAGGCTTTGCTGCGGGTTTAAGGGGTTCTGTAGGCGTCTCTTTAGCTTGCTGCGGCTGCGGCGGTTTAGATTGGGCAAGCTGTGTTTGCTCTCTAGGTTTAGCTGGCTGCTTTTCACGAGGTATTTCCTTTACTACTGGCTTAAGATCCGCGGGTTTGGGGTTGGCCGGAACTGGCGTTGGTGTTTTCGCCACGGCTTTAGGCGTGACAGGCTCTGGCGTGACTTTGGCTGGAGCAATAGTTTTAACTGTGGGCTTAGCCTCAACCGGGCTTGGCTCAGCCACTTCTTCAACAACCTTAACCGGGGGCTGCTTAGCCACAACGTTGGTGTTTATGGCTACCACGCTCAAACTCGGCTCAGCCGTTTGGCCACCACTGCTTAGCGTTATCTCTTTGGTTTTGGGCTGCATATACATAAAGTAGCCATGTATAGCCGCAGAAATTAGCACGGCCAAACTAAGCTTCCCCATTTTTTACCCTTAAACCATTAACTCAACATTAGGCTAAGAATACTGCTAAAAAAAATATAAGTAAATACAAATGATAATGATTTGCATTTGATTGGTAGCTAGGTTAAGGTTTAAAACAGTTAAGCAGTTTGGTGTTTCCAAACGTAGCAACAATGGTAGATAGGAGAGTTAAATGGCCTTAACGCCAGCCGAAGTAGTAGAGCAACATAGCGAACTTAGTGTGGCTCAATTGGCAGAAAAAGCGCAATGCAGTGAAGCAGAAGTAGTAGAGCTACTTCCACAAGAGTGGGCCTGTTGGTTGCCTACCGAGCAACTGCAATGGCTAATGTACGATCTCCCCAGCTGGGGACCCATGACCACCATTATTCAAGTGGCTGGCTCGGTATTTGAGATTAAAGATAACTTTCCTAGTGGTAAACCAGGTCATGGTTATTACAATCTAATGGATAAGCAAAGCCACTTACATGGGCATTTAAAGCTAGACAACATTGCTAGCGTAGCCTTAATCAGTAAGCCTTTGCGTGGCACCGAAAGTTACTGCTTCCAGTTTTTTGATGACAACGGCAGCACCGTATTTAAAGTATATTTGGGGCGTGATCGCAAACGCGTATTGTTACCCCAGCAGGTAGAACGCTTTGAGTTGCTAAAGCAAAACATGGCACTAACGGAACTAGAGAACCAACA
Source organism: Agarivorans sp. Alg241-V36 (assembly GCF_900537085.1). NCBI lineage: Bacteria > Pseudomonadati > Pseudomonadota > Gammaproteobacteria > Alteromonadales > Alteromonadaceae > Agarivorans > Agarivorans sp. Alg241-V36. Next base: position 222,505 of record NZ_UNRE01000001.1, read on the forward strand.
GTAATGATTGATAAGAAAGCACGCTTGGCCTCACGCCTTGGCCCAGAAATCGCCGAATTTGTAGAAAGTAAGCAAAGCATACTCATCGCTTCAATGGGAGAAGATGGCTTCCCACATAGCTCTTACTCGCCGTTTGTTTGCTACCAAGGCGCGTTCTACATACTGATTAGCGATATCTCAAAACATGCCGATTACCTGCGTGCCCACGACAAAGCCGCTGTGATGCTGATTGATGATGAAGCCGATACCAAGCAAATTTACGCACGTAAGCGCTTAAGCTACGACGTAATAGCCAAGCAAGTAGACAGCGAACCACGCGAGCAAGTGATTGATTTACTTGAGCAACGCCATGGCGAAATAGTGGGCAACCTTCGCCAGCTAGCTGACTTTAGCTTGTTTGTTCTAGAACCGATTAAAGGACGTTATGTAAAAGGATTTGGTCAAGCTTTTGATATTAAAGGCTTAGACGATGTCGATTTTGTGCACTTGAAGGAAGGGCATAAAAAGCGAGCTTAATTGCTCGTGGGTTTTACACCCGTTGGGGCTTAGCTGCCCTTGTACGTAAGTACTCTCTCCACACTCAGCGAAAGCTGAAACCTTGGGTCTTATTAGACTGTAGCTGCACTAGTATTGGTGCAGCTTTTTTTATGCCTTCGTTTCGTTAAGTTAAGCCAAACAAAGCAAAGCTAGATTTTTGTAAGCTCATCTCTAACTCACTTTTGGTAAAAAGCCAATCATTAAGTTCAAAACAACGAATGGCTTTCAAGAAGCAAGCTACGAGCTAGTCGATTTAGTCAAAAAGTCATTTCACTTTGTTTACATACCGCCAATTAGAACAGCTAGTGATTTACAGTACACTGAGACTGCCATTCTTCGACAACTTGTTGAGGCACACCTTGAGGCAGAAACTAAGCACAAAGACAGCTTTACAAATAAGTTTAAAGACGCCTTTACATTCTTACAAAAACACGCGCTGTCAAAATTAACGAAGAAGCTAGATAAGGAGAGTAGCTTACCAGATGAGTTAGGACTGCAACTTGGTTTTCGTAGAGACATGCATTACTCAGAGTACATAAATGATATTGAAGTTACGATACAAGAGACCTCTCAACGTCATAATTTACTGAATTGTGGAACCGGAATTCAGAGCCTCACTATCATTTCACTTTATAGGCTTTTAGCTAAGCTCGAAGGCAAAACCGTATTCTTAGCTCTTGAAGAACCGGAAACTAATTTACACCCACATGCACAAAGAGAATTTATTCATACTATTCAAAAGGATGATAGTAATAGCCAACTTGCACTCACCACTCACTCAACCGCGATTATCGATACTCTGGGGCATAAAGATGTACTTCTCGTCAAAAAAGCACCGGATAGCAAAAGAGGTTTCAAAAGCAACATAAAGCAGCTTAGTACCACTTTTTTTGAAGACAATAACCTAGATAACTTCAAATACTATCAATTCCATCTATATCGAAATAGCGAGTTTTTCTATGCTCGCCGTGTCATTCTGGTTGAGTCCAAAACGGATGCGGAAGTTTTGAAGGTCATTGCACATAATGCTGGTATTGACCTAGGCTTAATCGGCTGTTCAATAATCAACCTTGATGGCGTAAAAAACCTTACTTACCCACTGACTATAATTAAAGAGCTTGAACTACCTTATCTCATAATTGTTGATAAAGACTTCTTTGTCCCATACTTAAACAGCAATAATGCTTCTGCGAGTAAAGATGTTAATGGCTTCCCACAATATGGTAGCAACTTCAAAAGATCTTCCCCCGTAGACCTATTGTTAACGGACGATGGTGATAAAGAAGAAATACGCTCAAATTTTGTAACTAATCATACTAAAGCTCTAGAGTTGCTTGACAAATATGATGTTATATCAATGAGATATAACCTAGAGACAGACTTACTCCAAAGTAGTCGAGCGCTTGAGCTTATTTGTGATGAATTAGAGCTTGAAGGTGATGACCGAAATTCCCATAAAATTTTAACAACCAAAGAGCTGAGCAAAAAAATTAAAAATATTGAGTTACTAATGAATGTCGTACGAAGCCTTAACGCATCAAATTATCCTCGCTCTTATAGTCGTATAAGACGAAAGGTAATGTCATTTAAAGGATGATTGTTACGCTATTGGGCTTCTCATAAACGGGCAAACCCTGTCTCGCTTTTGTCCCATCCGAATAAATGATAGTTTTCTAACATCGAAGAGTCATTCAAGCGTTAAGTAAGTTGAATCTCAACCAAAATTGATTATAATGAACCTAACAATGGCTTCCTCCAGAACTTCGGTTCGTAAGAGTGGGAGCTTTTTTTTGCCTAAAATTTAGAGATGCGCATGACGGATTTAGTGCCATACAGAAAACCTTACCTTACCAGTGAACAACTTTGCACCAAGCTAGCAGAGCAAGGTTTAAAATTTGAAGATGAGCAAGCTAAAAAGTTCGCTGCCAATATCCTAAGTCGTTGCAGTTATTATCGCTTTAAGGCTTATTTATCACCTTTCCAAGATCCCGAAACAAAGATGTATAATGGCGATACATTTTTTTCTCATGGCTACGAACTCTATCAATTTGACGCTGAGCTGCGTAGTTATCTCTTTAATATAATTGAAAAAGTTGAAGTTGGAGTTCGCTCTTCCTTTGACCAATGGATGACAAATCAAACAAACAACCCTTTCTGGTATCTAGATTCAGCCTTGTTTGTAAATAATGGTAACCAAGTCAAAACCGTTAGCCGAGTTCGCGATATGTTTATAGGCTCACAGGAACTTTTTGCACAACATTATCAAAAAAAGTATTACAACGAGTTTTGTCCATTCTACCGAGATCTTCCTCCGGGTTGGGTAGCTATTGAACTGATGACATTCGGCAATCTAGTAAATCTTATGCAAAGCTTAAGCCTTGAATCTGTTCGCGACTTAAAACTAGACCGATTTGCGAAGAAAAAACTCGATGTTGAAAAGTTCACTTCACTTTGCTCATGGATGGGAGCCCTGCAACAAGTTCGCAATCATTGCGGCCATCACACGCGCCTATTCTCACGTAACTTACATGCACCAAACGGTATCAAGCGCATTATGAGCAACGCCATTCCTTTGGTAAGAACTCGACCAAATCCAAACAAACGGGAAGAAGATCAGTTGAACCGCTTATATACTTCGGTAATTGCGTTGCAACGAATACACTCAGGGCTTAAATTTGACGAAAAGCTTGGGCCTGCGTTAGCCCACTTATTTGATAAATATCCGATAGCCAATCGTTTTATATCTGCAATGGGCTTTCCTACGGAGTGGAAGCAAGAACCTTTGCTTTTCGAACTTGATTAAACCCAGTCTTGAAATCTGAGTTTGATGACCTTTATCTAAGGCGCTTTTGTCCCCGAAGCGACTCACAAACCAGAATAAAAATGCATTTTGACTGCACATTTTATTTTGTTAGCACATGAGTATTTTTTGGGTTAATACTGGTTGATTACAGAAGTCTGAACCTAGCTCGTAAATGATAATGGGGCAAAAAAGTTTCACACACTCGATAGCCAAGATTGTGCTTTTCAATCCCATCATCTTCGCCGAGTAGCGCAAATGAACAAGGGAGCAGAGTTGAAGTCTGTTTGAGCGTAGCGAGTTACTTCAACGCCCTTGTGAATGCGCAACGCAGGATCTAAGAAGATGCGGGGCGAGTTTTCTTTTTGCTTCGTTTTTCTTTGCTCGTCAAAGCTTAATGACGTCGCCGTAGGCGAAAGCCTTTACTCTATAGCTAACACATAAAGGGGCAGGCATGTGTTTATTAGTCCAGCTTACTTCCTTCATTGACGCCGAGTCGCGGAAGTAACAAGCGATCAAGCTGAGCACTGTTTGAGCGTAGCGAGTTGCGTATGCGCGCTTGCCCACTGAGCAACGAAGGATAAAGATAATGCAGGGCGACCTTTCTTTTTGCTTAACTAAGCTCTGCCAGCATATCAAACGAGAACGGGCTGAAAGTACTGGAAGCTTTGCTTTTAAGCTATCATTCCAAAGGAAAAGACAAGCTCCCTTACCTAAGGAATCAAGATGATTTTTACTACTACAGAATCAATAGCCGGTAAGCCAACTAGTGAAGTATTAGGCGTGGTGACTGGCAGTGTGGTGCAGTCTAAACACATTGGTCGCGACATTATGGCGGGTTTTAAAAGCATTGTTGGTGGCGAAATTCGTGGTTATACCGAGATGCTTAGCGAAGCGCGAGATGTGGCGATTCAGCGCATGGTAGAAAGCGCCCAAAACAAAGGTGCCGATGCAGTGGTGGGCATTCGTTTTACCACTAGCGCGATTATGGATGGTTCTTCAGAAATTATGGTGTTTGGCACAGCGGTTAAACTAAGTCAATAAAGGCCGAAAGTTCAGCCTTTTAGTGATGTTTAAATAGTTAAGCTTTTTTGAATCGACTTGCAGCTAAGCCTAGTAAACCAAAAGCGAAGATGGCTAATGTAGTTGGCTCAGTAACAGTAGCTGGGCTGTTAAATCTCGCTTGGAACGTTCCAGTTGTATCGCCATTGTTAAATACTAGTTTGCCGCCGCTTGTGTTCACACTAGGGCTTCTGTTCCACTGCAGAAATGATACGCTATCAACAACGGTATCGAGGGCTGTTAATAGGTCGTAGCTGCCAACGTTAAAAACGTTATACAGATCCATACCCGATTGACCTGCTCTAGAAAGACCTAAGATTCCGTTGGTAACGAAAGTTCGAGTGCCGCTGACAAAATCGAACACGCCGACATTATCGATAGTAATTGTGGTGCTAATGGCATCGATGTATTGACAGGTAGCACTACAAGATTGAAGGTCATCTGTGTTGGAATACTCTGTGATGGTAAAAAAGCTATCAGTGAATGCTTGACCACCAATGGTGCCAGAGCCTGTGCCGGTGTATTCAAATTCAATCAAACCAGCATTTGCAAAACCGCTAAATGATATAGCTAACAAAGCTATAAATGCCTTTAACGTCTTCATATTCATATTACTTCCTTTGTAATTCATTTCTTGAAAGACTCATTCTTTCACCGCCCGTATATGCACAAATCGAGCCCAAATAAAAAATCTATTAAATTCAGCATCTTATGGAGTTTGGTGGATTTGGGCTATAAAAAAGTGTAAATAAATCAGTCACCTATGGTTATTAATTGAACTATCATTTGTTGGTTTTTTGTACAAGGAAGCAGCGGCTAAACTAAGCCAATAAAGGCCAAACTCGGCCTTTATTGGCTTTGGCATTAAGAGTTAAATACCGCCACTTTAGGGGCTAGCTTAGCCACATCTCGGCGGGTAAATACGCCAAGCAAAGTAGGGATGATCACCAAGGTAACGCCAGTGGCAAATAGCTCGCCAAATACCAATGATACCGCCGCTGGCTTTAGGTATTGAGCTTGCTCGGCGCTTTCTAGTAATAAAGGCAGCAGGCCGCACACGGTGGTGATGGTGGTTAAAAATATCGCGCGTACTCGGCTAGTACCAGCTTTGATTAAGGCTTGTTTTAAGGGCATTCCCGCTCGGTAGTATTGGTTAAAGCGGGTAATGAGTACCAGCGAGTCGTTAACTACGATGCCGGTCATCGCCATCATGCCAAACATCGATAAAATACTTAGCGGCAGGCCCATTAAGCCGTGGCCAAATATTGCGCCGGCAAAGCCAAAGGGGATCACTGCCATTATTATCATTGGTTGCCAATAGGATTTTAAAGGCACTGCCAACAATATATAAATCAGCACTAATGTCATGATCATGGCTGATTTAAAGCCTGCTTGTACCTCGCCTAACTCTTCAAACTCGCCATCGGGTTTAATGCTTACCCCAGGGTAGCGTTGCTCAATGTCTTTAAAGATTGGCTGTAATTTGGCCAGTACTTCTTCGGGAGATTGAATGCTACGATCTTGTCGCCAGTATAGGTTCACCACTTGCTCTTGGTTGCGTCGGTATAGCACCTCTGCATGTTGTTCAAAATGCAAAGTGGCAACGTCGCCCAGCATTAATGATTCGCCATTTTCTAAGAATATTGGCGTAGCAAGCAGTTGCTGAGTGGTGGTTTTTTGGCTGTGGTTGTAGCGCACAATTACTTTAGTTTCTTGGCCTTGTTGCAATAGTCGGTGGATCTCGCGCTCTCCAAAGGCGCCGCCAGCGAACAGTGCCAATTGCCGTTGGGTTAAGCCAAGTAGACGCCCAAAGTCGTTAAGCTCGATACGCAATTGCTGGCTACCACCGCGGGCGTTGTGGCGAACATCTTGTGCGCCCGCGAGGCGACTAACTTGTTGGCTAAGCGCGCTGGCTGCGAGTACTGCCAGCTGTCGGTCTTCGGCACTAATGGCAAGGCTGGTTCCGCCTGCTGGCTCATCGTCGGCAGTAAACTCGCTAGAGTAAGCGCCTTCAATTGTGCCGTTTAGCTCTCGCCATGTATTGAGCAGGAGATTATTGGGCAGGCTGGTGAGTGCTTGATTGCTGATTTCCAAGGTGGCTTCTACCGAGCCATAGCCGTCTGACCAAATCAGTAAATTTTCGATGGGTGGCTGGTCTAGCTGGTATTGTTGCTGAACTTGCAGATTCAGCTGTAAGGCGCTTTGCTCGAGTTGAAACAAGGTTTTTTGTTGGAGTGGGAGTGGGGCGCCGTCTTCCAAGCTAACGTTAGCACTAATATAGCGGCCAGGAATTTCGGGAAAGATGGCGCTGCGAATAAGCCCCGTGGACCAAAAGCCGTAGGCCAAAAGTACCAAGGCAAAAAAGCTAATCAAAGTAGCGGTTTTGTTATCAATAGCTTTGCTCAAAATGGGGCTATAAATGTTTTGGCTAAAGCGATTTAGCCCCGTTTGCGCTAGTTGCTGCAGCTTGTTAAACCAAGAAGCTTGTTGGCGATTGGAGCGATAGCGAATCGCCGCTAAATGCGCTGGCAAAATGAGTTTGCTTTCGATAAGCGAAAACAGCAGCGCAAAAATAACCACCGCAGAAAAACTGGCAAGCAATTTTGCTAGTTCATTGTCTATCCATAACATTGGTGAGAAGGCGGCAATGGTGGTAAGCGCCCCAAATACGGTGGCAACAGAAACCGACTCTAAACCTTGCCACGCGGCCTTGAGTGGATGTTTGCTTTTGCTGCGTTGCTCATGAATGCTTTCGCCCACCACCACGGCATCATCCACCAAAATACCTAGCACCAAAATAATGCCAAACAAGGTGATGTCGTTAATGCTGTAATTCATAAAACCCATGGCGGCGAAGGTACCCGCGATAGCGACTGGAATACCCATGGCCACCCAAAACGCCACTTTTAGCTCTAAGAAAATGCCCAGCAGGATTAATACAATCAGTAAGCCTTGCCAGGCGTTGTTGCTTAAGCGGCTTAGCTGGTCCTCAATATAAGGTGCCATATCGGCCATGGTGGATAGACTTACATCTTGCGGTAAGCGCTCAGCCTGTTGGGTTAGCACTTGTTTAATTGCTTGGCTTACTTCTAGCAGGTTGTCTTGTTGGCTGGTGCTAATGAGCAGTGCAATGGCAGATTCACCATTATTGCGCACTATTGAGCCACTGGCTTCATAGTCACGATAAACGTGGGCCAAATCGCCGAGGTTTACGCTGCCCGTGGGGCTAGATAAAATGCCCAGCTGCTTTAACTCTTGCAAGTTGTCGGCGTAACCATCGCCGCGCAATACCATGCGGCCGCGAGCACTTTTAAGCTCGCCGCTGCGGGTTTCTATAGACATTTGTTCAATTCGCGAAGATAAGTCTTCTAGGCTTAGGCGATAGTTTTTAAGCTGCTCTAGTTTTGGCTCTATCACAATTAAAGGCATGCGCGCCCCCCAATTGCTTACCTTGGCAATTTTGGGGTGTTTTTTAAGTGCTAGCTCTACTTGGCGGGCAATTGGCTGTAATTGTTGGTCGGGTCGGGGGGCTGAAATAATCACAAAGGCAGCAAGGTTGGTGAATTCATCTCGGCTTATCTGCGGGCTTTCGGCTTGCACGGGGAAGTTTGCTATCGCATTTACTCGGTTGCGAACATCTTCTATTAGGCGGTCTAGTTCGGTGCCAGAAGTTTTGCGCACGCGCACTTGAGAAAAGCCAGCTGAAGACTCGCTAACAATTTGTTTGATGCCACTTAAATCAGCGATGGCTTGCTCAATACGTTGGGTTACGCTTTGGTCAATTTGTTTAGCGGTACCGCCTGGGTAGGCAACACTTATCACTAAGCTAGAGGGGGCAATTTGCGGAAACGATTCAACCCTGAGCTGTTTGAGAGACAGCAAACCCGCCACAATAATTGCCAGCATGAGTAGGTTAGCTGCAACGCTGTTATGTAAAAACCAATGGCTTAGGGTTCTCATGCTTGATTCTCCTGCACAAGATTAGGGTTCACTCGCAAACCTGGCAGCAGCGAGGGTAGTGGATAAATAACTACGCTACGGGTTTGTTCAGGATGCGTAACAAACTTAAGCCATACGCTGTTTTCGTTTTCATCTAAGACTGTGACTTGCTCAAGCTGTAATTGCTGCTCATTGTCTATGGTCCATACTTCGCCATCGTTAGTTAGCGCGCTAACTGGCAGCTTCGCAACTAAGGGTTGCGGAGCTAAACTCACTTGAATGCTTACCTGTTGTTCGGGCAGCAGCATCGGCTTAGTTTGGTAAGGGTTTTTAACGCTCAACACCACTTGTCGTTGGCGAGTGCTAGCATCCACTTGCGGGGCAATGTAGCGCAGGGTGGCTGGCCAAGTTTTATTCTGTCGGTCGATAACGCTTATCTTTGGCTCCGCGAAGCTGGCTTGAATTCGAGACCAATGCAGCTCGGAAACCGGTAGAGTAACGTCGATGCTTTCGCTGGAGGCAATATCAAATAGCGGGTCACCAATATCAAGTTGCTGCTTGGGGCTCACGTAGCTGTTTATGATAATGGCATTAAAAGGGGCTGCTACTTGGCTGTCGTGCAATCGCTGCTGAATGCTTTTGTAGCTACTCTTGGCTTGGGCCAGCTCTGCTTTGGCAGCTGCTAGTTGCGGCTCTCGCCTGGCAAAAGCCGAGCTGGTTTTGCTCGATAGCATGCTTAGCGCGACGGTTTGCTCGTGTTTTTCGCGCAAGTAATTTAGCTCGGCCAGCTTTATTTGACTGAGTGCTGCACTTAGCTCTGCCTGCAAGTGAATCGGGTCTACCGTTAGCAAAAGCTGCTGCTTGGTCACCAAAGCGCCGGGGTTTAGCTGCTCATCTAAGTTGATAATTTGGCCGCTACTTTGGGCTTTTATTTGATTAAACCAGCGGGCTTTAGTTATGCCGCTAAGTAACAGTTTGGCTTGGTAGTTGCCGGGGGTGACTTGCACTGCACTCAATGGCAGGTACTCAACTTTTGCAGGTGGCTCTTCAAGAGCTTGAGGCTCGAAAATCACAATTGCACTTAACGAGAGGACTAATAAGCCTATCGCAATTAGGATGGGTTTAATCGCCAGTTTTTTCACAAAAGCTCCTTGGCATCTACCCTTTAAAAGGGCGCGTTTGTTTAATCAATAACCTTGAGCAAAGTATAAAATTGGCGGCGCTAAACTCTGTCGCAACTTACTGGCGATTTTGTATGATTGGCAGTGACAAATGCTGACAAAGACGTGCTGAGTTGTTGCATTGGCTAAAGTGGAGTATGTTGACGGGCGTTGCTTTGCTTAGTGCCTGCAGCGGGTGAAGTAAGCAAGTTTTTTAAGCTTAGGGAGAAATAATGTCGGTTACCAAACACTTGTCTTTGTTTGTTGATGTGGTGCAGCAAGGCTCATTTGCCAAAGCTGCCGCCTTGCACAACATGGATAATTCTTTGCTCTCTAAGCAGATAAAAAAGCTAGAAGCGGATCTTGGGGTACAGCTGCTTAATCGCTCCACCCGATCTTTTTCGTTAACGCCGGCGGGAGAAGAGATCTTCGACAAAGCCCTGACGTTGGTGGAGACCTTGGGCGATATTCATATTATTGCCGACTCTTACCAATTAGAACCTAAAGGCACCTTACGCATTGCTGCGCCCATTTTCTTTGGCCAGCAATATCTGCAACCCGTGGTATCGGCGTTTATCAAGCAATACCCGCAAGTTAAAATTAGCATGGTATTAGAAGATCGCCGCACCGACATTATTGCCGACCACTACGATTTAGCTTTTCGTATTGGTAAGTTGAGCAGCTCTAACCTAATCGCCAAAAAGTTAGCCAAAACCCACTTTGCCTTAGTCGCCTCCAATAGCTTTATTGAACAATACGGAATGCCAGAAACACCAGAGCAGCTAATTAGCTTGCCCGCCGTTGTGTATAGCAATGGTGAGCGGGTGCTCGACCACATTAAATTGAGCGAAGTGCCACATGGCGAGCCGAATCAAAGTTACCGAATGCGTGGTAATTATAAGGTGAGCGATGTGCGAGCCTTAATGGGAGCTGTGTGTGATGGCGTTGGTTATTCGATGATTGATTTGTTTAACCTTGAGGCATCTACCGACACCTTAGGCTTAGTGCCGTTGCTCACTAACTACCAAATATCTACCATGGATACTGGCATTTATGCGGTTTATCCGCACCGTAAACAAACGGTGTTAGTGAAAGAATTTATTGATGCGGTGCAGCAACATATTGGCACTCCACCATTTTGGATAAACCACCTGCCTAACTACCAAGAGCTTTACCAGTAAGCATCAAAAGTGCAGGCAAAAAAAGAGCAAGCATTGCTGCTTGCTCACCTTTAGAGTTTGACTGCTACTTACTTAACTATACCGATACTTTAAAGCGGCTAAGTTGCTGGTTTAACTGTTCTGCTTGCTCAATGGCTAGCTGTGCTGCAGCTAAAGAGTCAGTGGAGTTCTCCAAGTTAATTCGGGTTTTATCGGCCAACTCCGTTAGGTTGCGGTCGATATCTTCGGTTACATGGCTTTGCTGTTCGGTTGAAGTGGCAGTTGATACCGATACCTCACTCACTTTTGAGGTCGACTCTAAGATCTGATTGAGGGCCTCTAGGGTTTGGCCTGCTAAATCTACTGTGCCTTCGGCAACTGTGGAGCCTTTGTTAATGGCGTCTACTGCTTGGGTTACGCCGCTTTGTAGCGCTTCAATCATTTTTTGAATGTCTTCGGTAGATTGTTGCGTTTTACTGGCGAGGCTTCTTACTTCGTCGGCTACCACGGCAAATCCGCGACCTTGCTCGCCGGCTCGTGCAGCTTCAATAGCGGCGTTTAAGGCAAGTAAGTTGGTTTGCTCTGCAATGCCACGAATAACATCTAGCACCGAGGCTATGCGGTCAGAATCTTGCGATAAGTTTTCTACCACGTTGGCAGCTTCTTGCACGGTGTTAGACAGCAAGCTGATGTGCTCCACCGATTCCTTGGTAACGTTTTGTCCCTGCTCGGTTTGGCTATTAACAGTGTTGATTTCTTCGGCAGCGTGGTTGGCGTTATTGGCTACTTCTCTAATGGCGGCGGCCATTTGCGTAACGGCTGTAGCAATCATTTCTACCGATTGATTTTGCTCTTTACTTACCTCTGTTGTTTGCTCAGATTTTTGGGCAATGCCAGCGATAGAGTGGTTAAGTTCCTGAGAGAACTTATTCACATTGCCAATTAAGCCTTCTAGCAAATCAACAAACTGGTTGAAGCTAGTGGCTAGCTCACCTATTTCATCATTGCGCTGTACTTCTAAGCGTTGGGTTAAGTCGCCATCGCCCTGAGAAATATCGTTAATGCGGGTGGTGATGCGGGTGATCGAATCAACCAGAATTTTGGGACCGAAGTAGGCCAGTAAGATAGATAAAATTACTGCAATGCTGGCAACAGTAGCGAGCACACTTAATTGGCTGGAAACATCGGCAGATGATTGCTGCTCAATATCATCGGCCAGTTTTTCGGCGGCTTCGGTAGCGATATTGTAAAGCTCGCGTAGGTTTTCAAAATTTTGCACACTTTGCCCAGCACTTAAGGCGATGGCCTGCTTTTGCTTGCCGTCTTTTAGTAAGGTAAAAACCTCGCTGCTGGGTTTTTTCCATTGATTAAATCGTTGCTCAAAGCTTTGTAAGCCCTTAGTGGCTTCGGGGTAGTCGCTTAGCAATTCTTTAAACTTTTGCATGCGCTGGTGGGCTTGCTCAGCATTTTCTTGGTAATTATCTATTAGGCCAGCGTATGCTGAACTTGGCGCTTCTAGTGCTTCTAGTTCGGCCACTCTCGCTTGGTAAAGGTCTCGGTCTGCATTTAGTACGGCGGCTAGCGCGGGAAGGATATTCTCTTCTACGGTGAGTAAGCTGTTGTAAGTACTTTTGCCAAGGTTGAAACCAATCAGCGATACCAATATCAATAACAAAGCATTTACAGCAAAAATTACAGAATACTTAAACCTCAAACTTTTAACATTCATCGTTACCGTCCGTATCAAACAAATTACTGATAATTAGCTTATATAAAACAAAGCGATATAGGCATAGTTATAAGCTCTAATTGTAGGCAAGCAAAACCAAATTTGTATGAATGTGAAATTATTTTTACTTTTTGAGTGGGAGTTTAAATATATTTCCCGTTTTCTCACTAGTTGGTCATACATAATGACTAGAGAGCTGGGGGAATGTTTAGCCAAACAATTCCCCTTACGGCGCTTAATGCAGTTTGTTGGTGAGTAATTCTTGCAGGGGCAGGGGCAAATACCCGCGCAAACCTTGGCTTATTGTGTCTTGATGCTTCTGCCAGAGAATACCCAAATACACCATAGCAAGGCCGATTAGTGTTAGCGAAATTGGGAATAACCAGCTGTCTTTAAATACTTGATCGGCAAGGTGGTAAAAGTAATAAAAGCAGCCCATGGCAGCAAAAACCACAAATACTCGGCGGGCAAGAATCACCCCAGCCAGCATCATCGCCAAGTTAGTAAGAAAGTAGCCAAATTTTGCCCACTCACTATTGGATTCTTGAAAGCTTAAACCACACCAGAAAGTGAGTACGCCAAAGATATATAGCCAAAATGCGAAATCGGCGCTGTGGCGACTGCGTATATCTACCCAAAAGGCCAACAAGATCATGGCTAAACCAAAATACAAAGAGACCAGACTCCGCAAGTGAAAGTCGGGGCGTTCGCCTGCCAACATGGCAGCGATATCCATGCTTATATACCAAAGGGTGATAGCCAGCGGCATTAGCATAAAGGGGTAACGGTAGCGCCAGCAAAGCACTAGGCCAACGATCAGCGTGGCTATTTCCATATATAGCCAGTGCCATTGTATATAGCGGTGGTAGTCGTGATATTGGCTGGAACTAGGCCACCAACCCATGGCTTGCTGTAAACCATATGTTGCCAAAGGGGTAAGACAAATAACAAAAGTGGCGCATAAACCCGCAGGAATAATATGACCTTGTTGTTTAAAACGCTGGCAAAGAAGTAGTGCCATTACTGCGTATAACAGGCTAATACTAACGATGCCCCAGCCTCCAAAACCCTCCCAGGCTAGATTCATAAACAAGGTCATGGCGCCTATAGCGATTAATCCGCCAAAGTAATACAACAAATGACTAAAGCTAAAATTAGCCGTGCTGTTTGATTGCAGCTGTAAAAAACTGAGCAAGTTTTCCGCTTGCTGCTGGCTGATAATATCGGCTTCAACGGCTTGTTGTAATTTACGTGGGGTAATTTGAGTCATTAGTGAGTCCTTGTACTACATGTCATCAGCTTGCCATTGTTCATTTTAAAAAACTAAGTTATTTATCAAAAATATCTACTCAAGGCTAACTTGACATATAAGCCTAGCTGTCGCTTTACTTAGGTATCTCAATTGTTGATGGACTTGATTCGACTATGGCGCTTAAGTTTTTGATAGCCATGATTATTTTTATTTATAGTAGCTGTTTGAGTGCTAAACATTCTGGCGACTTTTATCGTTTTTATGCTTTGAACTCTAAACCTGCGGGCTTTCAAGAAGAGGGTGAAACGAAAGGTTATTACGTCGATATACTTAAGTTGATTGCTCAGCGTTTGGCTGTAGATGATGCCAAAGTTGCGGTGGTTCCTTACCCTAGAATCATAAATGAGCTGCTGCATAACGAACAAGGTGTGGTGATTTCTTGCTTGTTTCCTAATAAAAAGTTCGACGGATTAGTTCACCAGCCAGTTGCTGTAGCCAGTTTTCAAACGGCAGTGGTTAGCCTAGCTCAGAACCCTTTTACGTGGGATAACCTAGAGGGTAAAAGGGTGGCCTCGTTAAGAGGAGCCAGCAAAGTTTATGGGCAAAGGTTGTATGATGCCGCAGAACTGGGGCAAGTGACCATGCTGTCGGCATCAAACTATCCGCAAGCGCTTAAGCTGTTAAAAATAGGGAGGATAGACGGCTTTGCAGGCAATCTAGGGCTCATTTCCAATTTAGCACAAGAGATGGATATCAAGCTTGCTCAGCCTGCTCATTTAAGCACTACCCAGTCATATATCACTATTTCTATAGCGCCTAATACCGCCAACGCCGAGCAAATTTTGCAAGATATCGCGCTAAACGTGAAACAGCTTCTCGAGCGTGGTGAAATTCAAGATATTGTAGAGAGTTACCTACCTAAAGCGATTCAAGAACGCTAGCACTAAGCCTTCAAAGCTGGTTGTTGTGATAATTTAAAATCTGCCCTTTACTATTGGCTCGTGTCATAGCGACTACACTTAAATGACATTTGCATGATAGTGATTGCGGGGATGGCTTATGACGCGAACTTGCTTATGGATAATACTAAGCTATTGCAGCTTAAGCTCTGCACTAGTGGCAGAAGAGTTATGGGTGGGGAAAGTGTGCCCTGTTACTTATCAGCAACAGACGCTGGGTGTACTGGTTTTTTCAGAGGCCTGGTATCACAGCAGCCGCCAACAAGCCTCTTATATTCCACGAGATAACGCCACTGGAGTAGGCCTAGAAATCCACCTATTTGCTAATCGTTTAGGTGAGTTAGACTTAGCCAACCAAGCCCAGTGTAATCAATACCGCATGTTGCAAATTCGCACCACTAATCGTCGTTTGCTGGGCAATGAACAAAGGGCGCAAATTGATGCGCCGTCTAGCTTTGTAGAACCTTTTTATGATGCTTCTCCGCTCGAGCACGGTAGTGGGGTGCACCAAACGCCCGCAGATACTAGCGATAAACCTTGGAATGAACCGCCCTCTAGAGCCTCTACCTTAGCGATTTACGATACGCCTTTTGTGTCAGACGCCTTAGGTAAAGAAGGCCAAGATATCATGGTGGAGTTTGAAACCTGCGTGGTATGCCAACGAGACCAAGGTTACGACACTATTTTGTCTTGCGGTCGCTGGGGCTATAGCCGCGAGTATATGGACGAAAACACCGGTTGGGCCGAGCCCGAATTTCATGGTACCGAGTGCTTAAACAGCCCTAGCCCTCATTACCAAGAAACAGTGAGTTTGTCAGAAGAGTTTCCTTACAGCTATTGGCTTGATTGGCGTTAAGTTAAATCGGGGTACTTGCGTTTATAACGCGGTAGCATGCTTTGGTTACCCAGTAAGCCGCCTTGGTGAATATATAAGGTTGGTGTTTCATCTGCTTGTTCTTCAACTTGCTCTTCAAGAAAGGACATTAAGCATTGCCAGCCAATGGGATCGTAGAGCAGTTCAAATTCAAGTTCGGTTTGCTGCTTAAGATCTAGCCAGGTTTGGTAGTGCTCTCGATACAACTTACCAAAGTGATACTTCTTTTCACGCGGCAGAATAATCGGGTGGGTCGCGGTATTACTATTAAGCTGGGTAAATTGCAGGCTTAAGTAGTCATCATCTCCTACACAGGCACAGCTATATACTGTTATGCAGGGATTCATTTGGCTAAAATACTCACTCAAAAATAAGGCGGTAGTGCCGGTACCCGCTGGCAGCATTACATTTAAACGGCCAATATGACTTTGATGCTGCCATTGCTCAATTTCTTCCGCTAGGGTGACCACGCCCTCTCGCGCATATTCACAGCGCCCACCTTCTGGAATAAACAATTGCTGCGGAGATAAGCTGGGTTTAACAATGGTTTGCATAAAACTGTCTAAATTGGCTTGCTGTTGTCGATGCAAGCTACTTACTTCAATGATCCGCGCGCCTAGCTCCAGAGCAGCTTGATAGTTGCCACAAGGGTTTTGCTTTAGCCAGCTGGGAATATGGTCTACATAAAATTCGCATTTCCATTGCTTGAGCTTTGCCAGTGCGGCTAATGAGTACAAGGAGTTGGCTTGCGCAGAGCCACTTCCAACTAGGGTGCTTACGCCTGGTTGCGGGTGTTTTAAAAAGTGGTAAAACTTGCGCGCTTTATTGCCAGAGAATTGCGGGTGCAGTAAATCATCACGCTTTACGTAGATTTTCTTATGCTGAAAATGTACCAACTGTACTGGAGATGGTTTAAACAACAGGCAACCAAATGTGATGAGTCTGTGGTGATTAGTTTACGTTGACTTGATTCAGTGGCAAAGCAATTTAATGATTGTGAGACAACAACTTGGATGACTGCTTATTATTGCATGCAATTGTGAAAACTTCGTGACAAAAAAATGTGGGCAAAAAGATCTATCAAAAATTTTGGCGATCCCTTAGCGATCTTGCGCGCAGCCCAGCGTTGGCGGGGAAGATTAGATTTATGTGGATGACAAGACTTAGTTAACAAATAAAAATAGAAGCCTTAGTTGATTTTTTACTTGTCAATGAGAGTAACAACTGCCTATTTCCTTCACTGCAATATATTTCACTGAAATAAGCTAAATAATCCAAACAGCTTTTCCCACAGAAACGGTGCACAAAGCTGTGGATAAAATTCTCTACCCTGTGAAGTTAGTGGCTTGTAGCGGATCGGCTTTTAGCGTCAATAATGTCACCTAAAATTAGTAAAAAATTCTTTTTTACTGCTTCTTTGTTTCGTGGCGTTGACATTTTTCCGTTAGTTAAAATAAATACAAAAATAGAACGTTTCATGAGCCTTGTTTTTAG
This sequence comes from Agarivorans sp. Alg241-V36, assembly GCF_900537085.1. Classification (NCBI taxonomy): domain Bacteria; kingdom Pseudomonadati; phylum Pseudomonadota; class Gammaproteobacteria; order Alteromonadales; family Alteromonadaceae; genus Agarivorans; species Agarivorans sp. Alg241-V36. The sequence goes on from NZ_UNRE01000001.1 coordinate 239,471, forward strand.
AATGTAATGGCTAAAAAACTAAGCCTATATTGACTTTTATCCTAAGAATGCAAGCTAAGCTACTGATAGTGCTGTACTAGTCTAAGCATGTTTTTTCGCAGGAATGTTCAATAATTATCACTTTTATGCTGTTAGCGTAAGCAAGCTGAATAATATTGCGGCAGCTTGTTTAAGAGATATACGCTGTAAAACGGTAGTAACTCAATAGCATATTGTGTTTTTTCTCAGTCTAAGGTATTTCGATTTTCTAGATGATTTGGTTGCGCAGACTGATTAAATGTTAAGAACTTGCGCTTATGTGAATAAGTTTGGCGATAATCAAGAGTAAAGCGCTAAATTTTACTTAGTTGGATGTAATTTGTACTAAGGATCTTTGGCTGATTATCGGATCTGTTTTGCGGCTTATGCTAATTGCTATTTGTGCGCCTGAAGATGTCGCTAATGTGCTTACTGAGGTAAAGTGAGCCTTTACGGAGGTGCAATGAAACAAGTCGATCAATTACTAGCTCAAGGGCTAAACAAACAACAAGTGTATGATCATGCAGAGCAGCAGCAGTGGAACCTGCGAAAGGTGACTAAAGCCCTGGCGTCTATTCCCGAACCCGGCGCCTTGCAGCAGTATTCCAAGCAGAAAGCCTTTTTGCTGGCGGTGCTGCAGTTTATGGTTCTGAGTAAATTGGTGTTTGGCTTAATGGCTGCAGAACAAGTGAGTGGCCAACTGTTAATGGCCTTGCTAATGCCTGCCTTAGTGCCTTTGTTGATTATCTTTATGATCTATAAAAATGCGGCTAATGGTTATTTGTTGTTGATGGTATTTGCGGGCTTTTCTATCTATCAGAGTTTGCCCTATATCTTTCAGCTAGAAGGGCTAATTAACGTAGCCTTAAGTGCACTGTTTGCTGGCTTTACTTATTACTTGAAGAAACGATTATTTCCCTTTCAAAACTTATTTCATACTGCAATTACTGGGCGAGGGCACTATATTTATCAGCAAGTGGAAAAAACCGATAAGGCCGATAGTTAATGAGAGAGGCTAAGTGCTTAAACGCTTAGAGCTGTTAGTTCCTCCTCCCCTTTGGTTGCTGTTATGTGTAGCAATGGCTTACGGTTTGGCACAGATAAGTGAGCAATGGAGCTGGCAAATACTGCCATTGGCCTTGGTAAAGCTGCAATGGCCTTTGGTAATGTTGGCGGCATTTATTGCGGTTGCTAGTTTATTGGGGTTTGCGCGAAACCATACCACCATTAATCCTCATCATCCCGAGCGAAGTAAGCACTTGGTAATAGAAGGGCTGTACCGTTATAGCCGAAACCCGATGTATTTGAGTTTGCTTCTGTTGTTAACTGCGTGGTGTTTACACTTGCAAGCTGGATTAAGCTTAGTGAGTTGTGTGGTGTTTGTGGCGCTTATCAATCGTTTGCAAATTTTACCTGAAGAAAAGGTACTTACGCAGCAATTTAATGAACAATACCTGCAATATTGCCGCAATGTTCGACGTTGGCTTTAACAAAAATGCAGGATTTTCAACTTTAACGAGTGACTTTTAAGCCAGATCAATTTGGAAAATTAAGCACTTAGGCTACACTACTGCCCATATGTAATGTGATCTTGATCTCCTTTTGTTCAGCTGAAAAGCTTTGCAGCCTTGCTGTTAAGACGCGGACTAGGGATAACTAGCACAGTTTTTTTAGAGTAAGCTAAACATGGCTAATCCAATTTCAGCACGCAAAGCTTGGGTAAAGGGATCTTTACCACTGGCTGAGTATGCCGCTTCATGTAATCAAGCTCAGCTTCAGAGCTTATCTCCCCAACTTCGTAATTTGCGCCAAAATGGCGTAGATGCCTTGGTAGTGCCTGTGCACTGGCGCTACATTGCACCATTTAGTGCTGAACAATTAGACCAAGCAGAGTGCTGGGCATCTCTTAAGCGCTTGTCTGCGCATTTGGTGTCTCACGGCTTTAAGCTGCAATACCAGTTGTTCTTTTCTTCAGATACCCAGCAAGGGGTTGAACAACGTCTTCCAGATTGGTTTTGGGGCTCTATGTTAGCCACCTTGCCAAAAAATCAAAGCGCTGATGCGATTAAGTACGTTAACCAATATGGCCGCGACAATACCCAAAGCCCGAGCCTATGGGCCGAAGCCGGTTTAGCGGAAATGTTTAGCCATTGGATGAGCTGCTTTGCAGAGCACATGGCAGAGTTTGCTTCGCATTGTGATGCTTTATTGTTGGGTTTAGGCCCAAATGGTGAAGCATGCATCCCTTGGGGAGAGCGTGATGGCCAGCCAATCTATCAAAGCTTTAGCCCAACGGCATTGGCAGCCTTAGCCGAAGACATGCAGCTGCAATATGGTTCGCAGCAAGCCTGGTTGAGTTTGTGGGAGTTAAATGGCGATACGCCTTGGCAAGAACAACTGGCAGAAACCTTAAGCCGTTGTTACAAAAACAAAACCAGCAATACCTGCTTTAAAGAATTTAATGCATGGTATGCCAGTAATTGGCAAGCTTATGTGGGTAAGATATTGGCCATTGCTGAGCAGCAATTTGTTGAACCATGGGCGCACAGCCAACTGTGTTTGAATATCCCAATGCCTGAGCTTACCGCCAGTGATCATCCTTGGTTGGGCTGTTTAACTGGAGTGAACCCCCAGCCGTGGTTAGATCGCCCACAATTGCTGGATTACCACATTGCTCAATTAGAGTATTGGCACGTTCAAGCAGCAGGTCGTTTGTTGATTGTGGCCAGTGGCGCAGAATCAAGCCATGCTACTCGCGTTAACCAAGCCTTACTCACCGCCATGCGTAAGCTTAAAATACCGGCATTGGTGCAAAATTCGCAACCACAGGCACTGGCTAGCCACCCAGGTTGGGATCAGCTCTATCATTCGGTGTTACATGGCAGTGCGTTTGAAGGCTGGATCTTTAACGATATGTCGCAACTTAATGAGCAGGCGATTGTTAAAGGACGCTTGTCGCAATTAAACAAGTTTAAGTATCAAATTGCCGAAACTAAGCAATTAGGTAAAAAGCAGTTCCGGGTAATGGGGCCGCTGCATCTTAAAGTGGCCAACCAAAAGCAGTTGCTGGATGAAGAAAACTGGAAACAGTTTGAAGCGCAACTACGCCAGCTTCGCAGTATAGGTGTTACCGCTATTTCTACCGATATTTGGTGGGGTTTGGTTGAAGGCGACAAGCCAGGTAAGTTTGACTGGAGTTATTACGATCGCGTAGTCAGCCTGCTTAAACGCTTAGGTTTGCAATGGGTGCCTATTTTGTCCTTCCACCAAGCAGGTGGCAATGTAAACGATGACTTTATGCAAGCCATTCCACTGTGGTTGTGGGGGCGTTTGCTAGAGAGCAACGATCAGTTAAATTCGGTGCAAGATCTGCAATATGTATCGGAAACCGGTGATGCCTCCATGGAGTATGTGTCGCTGTGGGCCGACGAATTTGTGATGCCTTATTATCAGCGCTTCATGGAAGCCTTTAAGCAGCATTATATTAACCAAGCCGGTTTGATGGATGAAATCAACGTAAGCCTAGGCCCTGCCGGTGAGTTGCGTTACCCAAGCTACAACGCTCACGATTGGGGGAATTACCCTAACCGCGGCACCTTGCAGTGTTACAGCCGCTTAGCCAAACAAGATTGGTTGCGTTACTTAAAAGAGAAGTACCACAGCATTGCTGCGCTAAATGGCAGCTTTGGCTTCACTTGGGACAGTTTTGAACAAGCCGAAATACCCGATGCAGACTGGTTATTTAGTCATAAGCGCTATATTCATAACTCTTGGGCGCGCGAGTTTTTAACTTGGTACCACAAAGCCCTCGTGGCGCACGGTCGACGTATCTTTGAAAATGCTTTGAGCGTGTTTGACGATGACTCCTTTGGTCAGGTGCCTATTGGGATTAAAATTCCGGGTATTCACTGGGTAGTGAGTGACCCCGAATTGCCACGTGCGGCCGAAATTACGGCCGGCCTAATTGCGGTGCACCCAACGCTAAGCAGCAATAATCAGCAAGAATATCTTGGTTTGCTAAAAGCCTTGTTGCCCGAAGGCAAACAGGCGCGTGCTGCTATTCACTTCACCTGTTTGGAAATGATAAACAAAGACTATGAAGGTTATTCTCGTGCCGCTGATTTAGTGGACTGGATGGCCGACGCAGCCGATGAATGTCAGGTTTCATTAATGGGCGAAAATGCCCTAGCAGGAGAGCTATATGGTGAGCAGGGCTGGAAGCAAATGGCCCGTGCGTTAACGCGTGCACCTGGCTACGACGGTTTAACTCTATTAAGAATGCAAAACTTCTTCGACGATGAACCCACGCCAATGCGTGAGCTAAGAAAGCTAATTAACCGTATTAGTTAGTACTTAGCCGTTACCATAATAAGCGCAGCCACTAAGCTGCGCTTTTTTTATGGGCAATTGCTAGACTTTGGCAGGGTTTCGCCAAACTAAGGTAGTGGGGGTGTTCGGTATAGGGGCCAAAAGGAGAAATCACTTGATAGCCTTGCTTAGTGTAAAACCGTATCGCTTGGGTATTGGCTTTGCGGGTGGCAAGTTTAATTTGTTGGTAGCCTAGGGCTAAGGCGCGCGCTTCTAAGGCTTGCACTATCAGTTTACCTACACCAGCTTGGCGAGAATAAATTCGTTTCATCTCGCACACTCCGGGTTGAAGGTAGCGAAAGCCGCCGCAGGCAATGGCTACTCCATTACGCTTAGCCACAATAAACACCGCTTTTTCTGACAAAAACTCATCTTCTTCAAAGCATTCCTTGGCGGAGTTTCCAGCAATTTTAGTTAAGGACATTGCTAGTGCGTTTAGCAGCTCTCTGCTTTGCAAACTATTTGGATTATCTTGGCAAATTTCTATCATTGATTTATCAAAAATTTAATCATTACATAGAGATAATTAGTGCTAGTCTTACTAACGAATGTTACCTGTAGGTTAAATACAGATGATAGTTTCCTTACTTTAGGTGTGGTTTTATTGTCTAATTATTTTTATTTATTTGGTTTTTTAGTCTGAATTAAGCTGATTGTTTGATTTGATCATCTATTGCTGGTGCTAGCTTTGCAGTAAAGTGCGTCGCAATTAAAAAGTGGGAGGAATTATGATCACAATTGAGTTGCTGGTGGTATTAGCAGCCATATTTTTAGGTGCCCGTTTAGGCGGCATTGGAATTGGTTTTGCGGGTGGTTTAGGGGTATTGGTTCTTACCCTTGGTTTGGGTATGACCCCAGGCACTATTCCTATTGAAGTGATCTTAATTATTATGTCGGTGATTGCCGCCATTGCCGCGATGCAAGTGGCGGGTGGTTTACAGTTTTTGGTAAATATTGCCGAGCGCGTGCTGCGCAGTAATCCTAAACAGGTGACCTTTCTTGCCCCCATCGTCACTTACGTTATGACCTTGTTTGCTGGCACCGGGCATACTGCATTTTCAACTTTACCGGTGATAGCCGAGGTAGCTAAAGAGCAGGGGATCCGCCCTTCACGGCCTTTAAGTATTGCCGTTGTAGCCTCGCAAATCGCTATTACCGCGTCGCCTATTTCTGCTGCCGTAGTGCTAATGAGCGGCATGTTGGAAGACAAAGGCGTGGGCTACATCAGTTTGTTGATGATATGTATTCCAGCCACTTTCTTAGCTTGTATGGTGGGTGCCTTTGTTGCTCAATTTATGGGGAAAGAGTTAAAAGACGATCCTATTTACCAAGAGCGTTTAGCCCATGGTTTAGTTAGCCAGCGTGATAAGCAGGCTAGTGAGTTACCAGCCAGCGCAAAACGTTCGGTGCTTATCTTTTTGGTGGCGATTGTTGCGGTAGTGTTTTACGCCACAGCGATTAGCGATGCAGTAGGCTTGATTGAGAATCCAACCCTGCCACGTAATGAAGCCATCATGGTGTTTATGTTAACGGCTGCTACCGCGATTGCGCTGTTTTGCAAGGTTGATACCGGCGAAGTGCTTAATGCGGCTACCTTTAAATCGGGCATGAGCGCCTGTATTTGTGTACTTGGTGTTGCGTGGCTGGGTGATACTTTTGTGTCTGGCCATTTGGAAGAGATTAAAGCCTTGTCGGGCGGTTTGTTAGAAGAGCATCCGTGGATGCTTGCACTGATTTTATTCTTTGCCAGTATGCTGTTGTATTCACAAGCGGCTACTACCGCGGCATTAATGCCTTCGGCCTTTATGCTAGGGGTAAGCCCTGAAGCGGCTATTGCCTCTTTTGCGGCAGTGAGCGCCTTGTTTGTTTTACCTACTTATCCAACGCTGTTGGCAGCGGTAGAAATGGATGACACTGGCTCTACTCGAATAGGTAAATGGGTATTTAACCATCCTTTCTTTGTGCCAGGCGTTGCTACCATTACTAGCTCGGTTATTTTAGGCTTTATATTTGCCGAGATCATTCTCTAGCAACAAGCCTAAATAAGACTGCTGCGCCCATTGCGCTTATTGCTAGGTTTACCTAAAGCGATAAGAGTAATGGGCGTTTTTTGTAGTTTATGCTGAGCCATTCAACAAGCTAGGGCTAGCCGTAATTGAATGGCTAATGTGGTAAGTCATTCAATTTTAGTACTTAGCGCTGCCGCTTCACTGCAACTATCTAACAGATACCATATACTAGATGCTAAGCATCAACTCCCTCTTCAACATTGAGTACCTATGACCATCGAACTGCTTGAGATTCGTAATTTCATCTGCCAATACCCACCGTTTGATCAGTTGCCAGACGAAGTGTTGATAGAGGTCTCTAAAAGTGTCGAAATTTCCTACTATCGTGCCGATAGTATGATTATTGAGTTTGGCGACAAAATTCATGACTTGTTCATGATACGTAGTGGGGTGGTGGAAATATATCGCCGAACTGGAGAGTTATATAATCGTCTCGATCAAGGAGGCTTGTTTGGCCAAATGGGGCTGCTCACCAGCAATAAAGTGCGCTTTCCCGCAAAGGCGGTTAAAGATACGCTGCTGTATTGTATTCCTGAAACCATCTTTGAAGACCTATGCGAACGCTATGAGGTTTTTGCTGATTTTGTGGAAGTTGAAGGCAGTATTCGCCTGCAACAAGCCGTTGAAGACAATAGTGAAGACGCCAACTCACTCACCACCTCTAAGGTGAAAACCATATTAAGTGGTGAGCCGGTGATGTTAGCCTCTAGCACCTCGATTAAAGACGTAGCCATGATTATGTCGGAAGAGAATGTTTCGGCTGCCTTAATTAAAGATCTAAGTTTGGATGACGAAGGTGGTGAAAGCTTTGTGGGCATTATTACTCAGCGTGATTTGTGCGCCAAAGTGATTGCTCAGGGTTTGGATGTAGATACTCAAGTGGATGAGGTGATGTCTACTGAGCTGGTTTCTCTCGACCATAATGCCTATATCTTTGAAGCCATGTTAATGATGCTGCGTTACAACGTGCATCACCTGCCTATTCTTAAAAATAAGCGACCAATTGGACTCATTGAAGTCACCGACCTAATCCGTTATGAATCAAAAAACAGCTTGCTGATAGTAAGCAGTATCTTCCAGCAAAACAGCATTGATGATCTAATTTTACTCTCACACCAAACTAAAGACTGTTTCGTGCGGATGATTCACGAAGACGCCAATTCACATATGATTGGCCGAGCCATGTCGGAAATTGGCAGAAGCTTTAAGCAGCGTCTGTTAGAGCTGGCCGAAGAAAAATTTGGCCCGCCGCCGGTGCCATACTGCTTTTTAGCGCTTGGCTCTATGGCGCGAGACGAGCAGCTAATTGTTACCGACCAAGACAATGCGATTATACTGAGCAACGAGTATCAAGAAGACTTGCATGGTAAGTACTTTGAAGAACTGGCGACTTATGTATGTGATGGCTTAGCGGCTTGTGGTTACACCTATTGTAGCGGCGAGATTATGGCCACTAACCCTGAGTACCGCAAAACTCAAAGCCAGTGGGAAGAATGCTTTGCTGATTGGATAGATAACCCCAATCCGCAAGCCTTACTTAACTGCTCCATCTTCTTTGATTTATACGGAGTGTTCGGTCGCCCTAAATGGGCTGAGCAGTTAAATGCGTTTATCTTGCGAAAAGCCAAAAAGAACAATCGCTTCTTAGCTTGTTTAGCCCGAAATGCCTTGAATCGCACGCCGCCACTAGGCTTTTTTAAAGACTTTGTGATGGAAAAAGATGGTCGGCATAGAAATTCCATTAACCTCAAACGTCGCGGCACTGCGCCTTTGGCAGACTTAATTCGGGTGCATGGTTTAGCCATTGGCTCGCAATCGCAGAACTCTTTTGACCGCTTAGAAGACATTATAGAGGCGGGGATTTTACCGCCTTCCAAAGGCAAAGATCTGCAACATGCTATGGAGTTTATTTCTTTGGTGCGGATCCGCCACCAAGCTCTAGATATTGAATCTGACCAAGAGCCCGATAACAACATTGAACCAGAAAATATGTCTGATTTTGAGCGACGCAATCTTAAAGATGCGTTTTTGGTACTAAGCAGTGCGCAAAACTTTTTAAAGTTCCGTTACACCGCTAACAGCATGCAGAATAGCTAATGCCAAATAGTAATCATAAAGAAATTTTAAACTGGAAAGCCTTTCTCAAAATTAAGGCCTTAGAGAGCAAAGATAAGCGTTTGAGCAATTTTTACAATGCCAGTACTTACCATGCCGATGCTAAGCTTAAAGATGTTGAATTTGTCGCCTTAGATTTTGAAACCACCGGTTTAGATGCAAAAAAAAATAGCATTATTAGCATCGGTTTGGTGCCATTTAACTTACAACGAATTGCCTGTAGGCAGGCTAAACACTGGTTTGTTACGCCAGAAGATAAGTTAAAAGAAGACTCGATAGTGATTCATGGTATTACCCACTCAGACTTAAAAGGGGCGCCCAGTTTACTGCGTATTTTAGAGCAGTTATTAGATGAGTTAGCCGGCAAAGTGGTGGTGGTGCATTACCGCAGAATTGAACGTGATTTTTTGCATGAAAATCTACGAAGTTTAATTAATGAAGGGATAATTTTTCCGATCGTCGATACCATGCAAATAGAAGCCGACATACTAGAAGCGCGACCGAAAAAGATGATGGATTGGATACGAAAACCCAAACCGGTATCAATTCGCTTAGCCAACTCTCGAAGTCGCTATAACTTGCCCGATTACCCGCCACACGATGCGCTTACCGATGCCATAGCAACGGCAGAGTTGCTGCAAGCGCAGATTCATTATCACTTCTGCCCCGACACCCCAATCAACAAGCTGTGGTTATAAAAAAGCCGAGTAGCTTTAGCTTACTCGGCTTATAGTGGCTAGGTGTTTAAGCCTTAGCTACGTTTCTCGGTGCGAAGGCCCATCAGCAAGCTCACACACATCACCAGTAATATTATGGTGAATGGCAAGGCCGTAGATATAGCGCCAGCCTGCAGTGCTTGAATGGCTTCTGTGCCGCCAACCCACACAAGTGCGGCAGCAATTGCGCCTTCAATGGTTGCCCAGAATACCCGTTGAGGAACCGGAGCATCCACTTTACCGCCCGAAGTAATGCTATCGATAACCAACGAACCAGAGTCCGAAGAGGTCACAAAGAATACCAATACTAAAACAATGGCCAGTAAAGATAGAATGCTGCCCATTGGCAAGGCATCAAACATTTGGAACATCGCTAGGGGGACTTCGGTTAGCCCGTCTGCACCTAAGGTACCTACTTTATTCACGATTTGATCAATCGCTACGCCACCAAAAACTGACATCCAAAGGGTGGTTACTACGGTAGGTACAATAAGAACCGCGATAACAAATTCACGAATAGTTCGGCCGCGAGAAATACGCGCAATAAACATGCCCACAAATGGGGACCAAGAAATCCACCATGCCCAGTAGAACACGGTCCAGCCGTGCATCCATGCAGAGTCTTCACGACCTACAGGGTTACTTAGTGGAATGATGTTTTCGATGTAACCCATAACGGTGGTTGGCACAGTGCCCATAGATACCGCAAAGGTTACTAAGGCAACAAATACTAACAATGCTGCAGCAAGTAACATGTTCACATTACTAATGACTTTTACACCGCCATCAATACCACGAACAACCGACACTACCGCTAGTAAGGTCACTAAAAAGATGATACCAATTTGTAGCAATAAACCGTTATCGGCACCAAATACATGATGGAAACCACTGGCTGCTTGTTGCGCGCCCAATCCTAGAGATGTGGCTAAACCAAATAGCGTGGCAAGCACCGCTAGAATATCTACAACGTGTCCAGGCCAGCCCCAGGTACGGTCACCCAAAATTGGATAAAACACCGAACGCATAGAAAGCGGTAGGCCTTTGTTAAAGGCAAAAAAGGCCAGAGATAAAGAAACCACACCGTAGATAGCCCAAGGGTGCAGCCCCCAGTGGAACATGGTGGCACCTAGCGCTAATTTGGCGGCTTCTGGCGTATTGGCGGTAACGTTAAGTGGCGTCTCGTACCAGCCCGTAAAGTAAGCAACAGGCTCGGCTACACCCCAAAACATAAGGCCAATACCCATGCCAGCAGCAAACAGCATAGCTATCCACGACATCATTGAGTAATCGGTTTTAGCGTTTTCACCGCCGAGGCGAATTTTGCCGAAGGGAGAAACAATCATGGCTAAGCAGAACAACACAAATATGTTGGCTGACCACATAAATAGGCCATCAAATGCGCCGATGATTTGCCACTTTATTCCATCAAGTGTGGCTTTAGATGTTTCTGGGTCAACCAGTAGTATGGCGATCAAGAACACCCCGATTAAGGAAGCGCTGATGCCAAAAACAGGGTTGTGTACATCAAATCCCCATTTTTGAACATTATCTTGTCCGACCGTGTAATCGGTATTGTCGATACTGTATTTATCTTTGTTGGTAGTCATTTGTCCTCAATTAGCACAACGTCCATGCGATTTTGTAAACGTAGTTTACGTTATTTTACGGTAACTTGCCGCTTATTCTAAAGACAATAAGAGCCTCTATTACTCTCTAGATCATAGACAAGAAATTATTGATGGTAGGTTTTAATCAAGTATTGGAGAAGACGATATGGCTATCTTGTTAGAGGAGTTGCCGGTAAAGACGCGATATTTATCGTTTGCCTAAGCTATGAATACACAGGCAAATAGGCTTTGTGAAGGTTTAATGAACTTTAGCCATGAACAAGCTGCCAAGTGCTTAGCTGCCTAGAAAGGCAATAAAATGCTCAACGCTTATTTGTTTTTATTAGCAATTATGTCGCTAAGTGCATGTTCTGGCATATCCAATATTTCTACCAAAATAATAAAGAGGTCTGTGGGTAGGGTGCCTGCATAGACTTTGCTGCGAAGATTGCCCTCTTTCATTTCAATGTTTCGTTTGGCCAACTCATCAGACAGATATTTGTATTGAACCCCTTTTAATTGCATCGCAGAACGGATATATCGCTTAATACTATCCTTATAAGGCTGCAAGGCTTGTCGATTTCTAATACTCTGTTCTGGGTTCATTGCTCTTTGGGCACTCATTACTTTTTTATAACTTGCAACGAATGTTAGTAAACGTTGACACAAGAGTCAAACTTGCTATATTTGTTAGCTATAACTAACACTCAAGGAAACGTTATGTCGTGGAATTCAGCATCACTTGAATTACTTGCTAAGGCTCATCCTGATTGGACAGTAGATAATGACGGTGGCTGTTTGTGTATCACCAATGACGAAGGCATTGATGCCTTTGCATACATTGGCGAGCAACAAATGCTTATTGAAGTTGTGCTATTTGGCTGCGAGGTCGTAACTGATAGCGCCAAACTGAATGCCTTGATTTTACGCACTCATCACTTATTACCTTTATCAGCTATTGGCATTAAGCATATTGGTGATCAAGATTACTACATCGCTTTTGGTGCTTTATCCACTAAGAGCCTAGACGAAGTAGTAATAGAAGAGATAGAAACGCTATATTCAAATGTTAGTGAATTTGTCGAATTGTACAGCGAGTTTACCCAGTAGGAGAGAACAGTATGAGCTTGAAACGAATTTGGAACGCACTTCGAGGTGCAACCAATGAAGGTTTGGAAGCAGTGGCAGATAGCCAATCTATGCGTATCTTAGATCAAGAAATGCGCGATGCTAAATCAGAGCTTGAAGCCTGTGATCGTAACCTTACTACTATTATGGCTAAACGTAAGTTGGCGCAAACTAAGGTAGAAAGCTTAACTTCAGATATCGACACTTACACCAACCATGCGGTTGCGGCGAGTGAGAAAAATGATGAAGCATTAGCTTTAGAATGTGCCGAGCGAGTAGCAAACTTAGAAGTGCAACTGGCCACCGAGCAAGAGATTTACAATAGCTATCTAAGCACCGAAACTTCGCTCAAAGCTAATATTGCTAAAGCTAAAGCGAGTGTTAAACGTTTAGGTATTCAAATCGATCAAGTAAAGGCCACAGAGTCTTTGCAAAAAGCACAAGTTGCCGGTTCTTCGCATCATGTAGGCGCGAACTCTAAGGTGAAAACAGCTCTGGATAGCTTAGAGCGAATTAAAGAGAAGCAGGCGCTACGCAGTGCCGAGTTGTCGGCTGCCGAAGAACTTGCCGCCGAAGATAACGGCAGCTGTTTAGACGAGAAGTTGAAGCAAGCGGGCATTGAGCCTGGCGGTCAATCTTCAGGTAGTGATAAACTCAAGCAGATACTGGCCCAAAAACAGGCAAAATAAGTGCTGCTTTATAAAGTGCGCCGATTATTTTCGGCGCTTTTTTTTCGTGCTAACGGCACTGCAATAGCTCTCTCGGTGCTATTTTATGTGCTGATTTCCTACTTTAGCTTAATGCTGGTTGGTGAGCATGACCTCATCAATAGTGAAACCTTTCTTTACTGGATGGTCGTTACTGCTTCTACGGTGGGTTACGGCGATTTTGGTCCCTCTACACCTTTAGGTCGACTAATAGTTAGTGTTTGGGTAATACCCATTGGCATTAGTATTTTTGCAATAGTGGTGGCCAAAGCTGGATTTATTATCAACGATATCTATACCAAAGGAGCGCGAGGCCATCGCATGCTGAAACTATCAAATCATACCGTTATTATTGGCTGGAATGGCAATAGAACACTGCGTTTAATTGAGTTACTAAAGGCTTCTACTAATGGCTCTTCTGACTCAATTTTACTGTGTGTAGATAGCAAAATTGAAAACCCATTACCGGGGCATATAGAGTTTGCTCAGGTTGATTCATATTCTCATGCAGATACCATGGCGCGAACCAATTTGGCGCAAGCTAGTCGAATTATTATCGATACCGACCAAGATGATGTCACGCTAACGTCTGCATTGTACTGCGCTAAGCTCAACCCCAGTTGCCACAAAACCGCCTATCTGCAAGACCAAACCGTCGCTGAACTATTGCGCAGCCATTGCCCTAAGGTAGAAGTCATTCCCTCGGTAACGGTTGAAATGCTAGCTCGCTCGGCAATGGATCCAGGCTCTGCACAAGTCCATCAGCAGCTACTAGATACCACTCATGGTATGACTCAATATTCGGTGCAGTATTCTGGCACTACATCGATTGAGTTTGCTGCAGTATTTCATCATTTTAAAGAGAATTTACAAGCCACTATCATCGGCTTTAAAGCTGCCGGAGATAGCCGCTTGCAGTTAAATCCAAGTTTAGATACCCAACTACATCAGGCCGACTCGTTGTATTACATTGCAGAGCGGCGTCTATCTGACGCTGAGTGTTTTAACTTTCAAAATGGATAAGCATCATGTTTAAGTCTTTGTTCAAAAGAAATAAACCCGAAACAGATAAGTATGCGGGAACACCCAATGTGATGGGGCTTAAGTTGGGTGGAAGCTTTGAGCTAGACGCTTTAGCTCTTAGGTTAGTCATGGCTGATATGGTGGTAAGCAAGGTGGCCGCTACCCAAATTATTCAGTCTGCAGGCATTGTTGATTTAGACGGTACAACGTTGTACCGCTTTTACACCGATGACGAAGGCTTTCTGCAGGTGGTTGCAAATGGCAGCGGTGAAGAAGACGTAGTTGACGTAAAAATGTTTCATTACTACGACACCTTAGACATTGCTAATCAAGCTGAGTGGGATCAGTTGCTGAATAATAAAATAGGCGCTAGTAGCTACCAGTTAGAAGGGCATACCTATCACCGAGTATGGACGTCTACCACTGAGTACCACAATCCAGTACATATGGAAGAAAAAACCTACCAAGACAACACGGATTTTTCTACTACCGATCAATTCACCATGCTGTTTGAGCGAGAGCTGGACAATGGTGAAATGGAATCGTTATTTTTGTCTGCCGAAGAAGTAGTAAATAACAACGCTTTAGAGCGTTGTTTAGTTATTAGTACCGGCATGACCGTATCACCAACTCAAATTACAATTCACGGATAAAGGACCAGAAAATGGAACAGTCGGACTTACTCTTAGCAGTAGCTAACTTTGCGATTTACTTTGCTGCTTCAATCGTTTTCTTAATGCTATTTAAAGTGATTTATGTGCGAGTTACGCCACATGATGAGTGGAAGCTAATTAAAGAAGGTAAAAATACCAGCGCCGCAATAGCCTTTGGTGGTGCAGTACTTGGTTTCGCATTAGCCTTAGCTGGTGCTGCCAGTAACTCAATTTCGTTTGTTGATTTTACCTTATGGGGCACTATTGCTTTAATCGCGCAAATTGCTGCCTTTGTGATTGTGCGTTTTGTATTTATCCCAGGCATTGTGTCACGCATTGAAGCTAACGAAGTTAGCGCAGGTATTATGCTAGCCGCTACCAGTGTGTCGGTAGGTTTATTAAATGCAGCCTGCATGACCTACTAGGAGGCCTTATGAAACGTTCTAAGTTTATTAACTTAGCTGTTATGCGTAAGTTACCTGCAACTAGGCCTTCGTTTATTGTTAAACCTTTGGTAATTGCGGTATCTACCGCGATACTGAGCGCTTGTTCTGAACCTCAAGACGACGCAATTGTGATTGAGTCGGTGGACGACTGCGTTACCAAAACTACATTTAACGAGCAACAGTGTGTTGCTGTCTACCAAAATGCCGAAGCCGAAGCAGCCCGTACTGCGCCTAAATATAATAGCCGCCAAGATTGTGAAGAAGCTTTTGGTTACGAAGGTTGTCGAGCTAACAGTAATGGTATTTTTACGCCGATTATGTACGGTTACTTGTTCGGCCGTATGATGGATACCAACCGTCCTTCATCGGTATATAAATATAATCAACGTGGTTCCTCGTATCGTGATTCTATTATCACTGCCGATGGTTCTGTGATTGGTAAAGCTGGACAAAATGGCTACAAGGTTAATCAGTCAGCGTATAAACCTAAGGCAACGGTAAGCAGAACCGTGTCGCGTGGCGGATTTGGTGCCAAAGCCTCGGCTAAGTCATCTTGGGGTGGCTCTAAATCTAGCTGGGGCGGTTAAGCGTGTTACGAGTACCGATAAAAGAACGACTGAACTGGCAGCAGCAAGCCAAAGAATATGGTTTTAACTACCACACCATGTACGGCGACAAGTACTGGGACGAGTCGGCCTATTATCAGTTCTCTCTAGAGCAAATTGAAAACGGCATAGAAGCTCCTACCGAAGAGATACATCAAATGTGTCTTGAAGTAGTAGACAAAGTAGTGCGTGACGAACAGTTAATGCGCCGTTTTTGTATTCCAGAAAAACACTGGGATTTTGTTCGTCAGTCTTGGTTGAACGGCGAGCCTTGTTTGTACTCGCGTTTAGACTTTTGTTACGACGGCAAAGGTGACGCTAAGTTATACGAAAATAATGCTGACACGCCTACATCGGTATACGAAAGTGGGTTTTGGCAATGGTTGTGGCTAAAAGACAATGTAGACCAAGGTGTATTAAGTCCAGCCAGTGATCAGTTTAATAGCCTGCAAGAAAAGCTGGTAAACCGCTTTAGCGATTTACAGTACTTGACCCCGGGTAGGGAGTTGCACTTTGCTTGTTGTAAAGATACCGATGAGGATCGCGGCACCGTGCAATACATGGAAGATTGTGCGATAGCGGCGGGCTTAGATACCAAATTTGTGTTTGTCGAAGATATCGGTATCGACGCCGAGAAGCGCTTTACCAACCTAAACGATGAAGTCATCACTTGGATGTTTAAACTCTATCCGTGGGAGTTTATGTTTGATGAAGAGTTTGGTGACAGCTTAGGAAAGCAAAATATACGTTGGTTAGAGCCTGCCTGGAAAAGCATTATTTCTAACAAGGCTTTATTGCCAATGTTGTGGAAAATGTTTCCTAATCATCCTAACTTGCTGCCGTCATTTTTCGAAGACCAACTTTCGCAAGCCAACTTTAGTGCAGGAATTGTTAAGAAGCCTATTTTCTCCCGTGAGGGTGCCAATATTTCAATACTGCGCGGCGAAGAAAAAATAGCCAATACTCATGGCCCTTATGGTGAAGAAGGCTACATATACCAAGCCCTACACGAGCTGCCACGCTATGGCGATGACTTTACTTTAATTGGTAGTTGGCTGGTAGATGACCAAGCAGCAGGCATCTCTATTCGTGAAGATAGTAGTTTGGTAACCCAAGATATGAGCCGTTATCTGCCACATATTATTCTGTAAGCTGAACGGAGTTGATCTTGATAAGTTTCGGTAGAAGTGGATATTCGTCTGCTTCTATGGTTTTTTTAACGAGTAATATCCCCATCATTTAAAGGTTTTTTAGCAAGCTTTAAGCCTGTTACAATATTTAACTAATTTGATTCAGTACCTCTTTCAATGGCGGCTATTGAACACCACTTTTTTACTTTCTGAAGGAAGGGCGAATGCGTTTAGTATCGTGGAACGTAAATGGCATTAGAGCTGTGATGAAAAAAGACTTCATGGCGTCGTTGGAATCAATGCAAACAGATATCTTGTGCCTACAAGAAACCAAAGCACAAGACGATCAGGTGGTAGAGGCCTTAAATGAACTCGAGGGCTACCATATTTACAGCAACTCTGCGGTAAAAAAAGGCTACTCAGGCACTGCCATTTTAAGCAAGCAACAGCCAATAAATGTTGAATACGACATGGGCATTGAAGAGCACGACCAAGAAGGTCGGGTAATTGCTGCAGAATACGAAAAGTTCATCTTGGTAACGGTATACACGCCTAACTCAGGCAGTGAGCTAAAACGCCTAGAATACCGTCAACAGTGGGATGCCGACTTCTTAGCGTATCTAAAAGCTTTAGAAGAGCGTAAACCAGTATTAGTGTGTGGCGATTTAAACGTTGCTCACAAAGACATTGATTTAGCCCGTCCAAAACCTAATTACAATAAAAGTGCTGGTTATACTCAGGCTGAGATTGATGGCATTGACAATCTCACCGCTGCAGGTTTTGTTGATACCTTCCGTTTAAAGAAACAAGATGAAGTAAAATACAGCTGGTGGAGTTACCGAGCCGGTGCTCGTGGGCGTAACATAGGCTGGAGAATCGATTACTTCTTGGTAAGCGACAGTTTTGCCGACCAAGTCAGTGATGCTGATATTCTTAATGATGTAATGGGCTCTGATCACTGCCCAGTGCAAGTGGACCTAGCGCTTTAGAGCGATCTCTCATTCACTAAAAACGCTGCTTAGTTTAAGCAGCGTTTTTGTTTGGGTGCTGATTAATTCAGTCGCGTAAACTGGCTTCGGCTGCTGCAAAGTATTCGCGTGCATCCTTCATATCTCGATAACGAGGGTAGCCATCCTCATTTTCCCAATTACAAGAACGTTTTACGTATTCTATCCACATCAGCGTTTGCTGTTGCTGGTCTTGCAGGTAAGCAAGTTCTGTTGGTTCTATCTCTGGGTAAGATTGTTTAAGTACTTTATGCACTGCTAACTCTCTGCGCAGCTGCTTAACATAACTTAAATTACAATACTTTAGTGCACTGGGGCCGGGCTCTGCCAGCAGCGGCTTACCTTCAAGTTCATCTTGCACAATAACACTATTTATATTAACCGTTTCTACATCGAGCATTTTAGTTGAGGCTTGAGCTAACGCGGTCACTGTAAATGCTTCGGTTTGTATACTGACGGGATAGTAATTCAAAGAATGCCCAGCCATTAACAAAGTGCTTTCAACCTTGCTGCTTGGCGCTAGCTGATACTCACCCTGCTGATTGGATAAGGTAGCCGTTTCAGATTGAAAGGCGTGGTAAGCCTTAACATTAGTTAAAGGCTTAAAGCTTGGCGCTTCGCCTGGAGAAAACAACAGTACTTTACCTTTTACTTCCGGCGTTAGATAAACCGTTTGAATGGTAGGTACACAGGCAAGGTTTAAGCTGGCTAGGGCTAATACTGTGACTAGCCGCATCTTAGCTACAATGACTTTCATGCCTTATTCTCCTTTGTACGTACTAGCTTGCTTAGTATGCGATTAAATTATTGTTGGTGACCTACTCATCGCTCATAAACCAGCTAATTATTACTGCTTTGGTGTGCGATTAAGGTAAGCTAATGCTTCGTTTACAGTAACAGTTTTAGTCATGAAGAAGCCAATTCCCGAAGCCAAGAGCTATGATATTGTTCCGCCTGATATGAATTACGTGTATTTCGAAGGCTCCGATCAATATCCATTTCAAGCTGCCAATACCGAGTTCTCAGAGGTGAATGCTTGGTGGTTATCTGAATGTGCATTGCTAGCTTATTGTCATCCAGGTTTCGCCCGTATGGCTTTTAAACTTGCGGGCTTTGAGCAGTTTAGCTTTTTTCAAGGAACCGGCACCGAGTGCATGGCCGCTGGCAATCAAGAAGCCTTGATTATTGCCTTTAGAGGCACCGAGCTTAAGTCATTATCAGCTTTGTACGAACTGAAAACCGATCTGGATAGTATGCCAGTAGCCTTTGCAGAAGGTGGAAAAGTACATCAAGGCTTTGCTAAAGCGCTCGATGAGGTATGGAGTGGCGAGCAAGGTTTGCAGCAGTTTATTGAGCAGCAGATAGAAGACTTTCCAGATCGACCTATTTGGCTTACTGGGCATAGCCTAGGCGGCGCGTTAGCCACCTTATGTTTTGCTAAAGTGCCGCAAGCAACCGGTTTATATGTTTATGGTGCCCCGCGAGTCGGCAATCAGCAATTTGTAGAGTTGGTTAATAGCCGGCCTGTTTGGCGAGCAGAGCATGCTAAAGATCCTATCCCAATGTTACCGCCTAATTTGCCTACAATAAGCTTTGGCTTCGCAGATCTTGGGGAGTTGGTTTACATCCATAATGACCAGACAATAGATTACCAACGGCCGGAAAAAAGCACTGAAGAGTATAAAGAGTTGATAGTGAGCACCTTTAAGGCTCAAGAACAGCGCCGTAAGAGCTTGAGTGTGGATCTTACCGAGATAAACCAGCACTTACTTGAGTCCTTTAAGGAATGGCGAGACAACCTTAAGCAATGGCAAGCAGATACAAAAATCAGCTTTACTGATCACATGCCGATTTATTACTGCGTAAAGCTTTGGAACAACTTGCAGGAATAAGGAGAAAGATAAGCGAAAATTAATCTCCCTGCTCAATAAGCGCACCCTCATTCTCAAATTGATCTCTAACAAGTTATTCATCAATAACCTACCTGCTAGCCATTAAGCTCCGGCTAATACAGCTATGCTTAAAGTAGCAATAGATGTTTAGCTAGCAAGCGTTTGGCTAAGGTAGGCTCCTATGAACAGTTCAATTACTTCCTATATGGAAACCAATGTCATTAGTGTAGAACTCGATGACAGCGCTAAGAAAGTATCTGAAGTACTGGATGAAAATAAACTCAGCTGTGTACCGGTACTGACCCCCGATGGCGCAATATTTGGCGTGGTTAGCGCTACTGATTTGGTACATTTTGATACTTTATACGTGAACCCTAAGTTAGAGCGCGCCTGGGAGTTGTGTACCCATAAAGTGATTGAGGTCTCGCCTGACATCTCGATAGAACAAGCAGGAGCAATAATGGTTAAAGAAAAAATCCATCATTTAATCGTTATGCAAGACGGCAGCTTTAAAGGCATTTTGTCGGCTACCGATGTTATTAAGGCGTATTTAGGTATCGCGATTGAGTAAAATGAGCCCCCTAACTACGCTGGTTAAGCAACCTCATTTTTACATTTTTAGCCCATCTCATTGGTGGCATAAAAGCGAGAAGCAAATAAGCCAATTTCAAACAATGCCCACATCGGCAATGCTAACAAAGTTTGTGAAATAAGATCGGGAGGGGTGAGCAGCATACCAATAACAAACACAGCTACAATGACATAAGCACGCTGTTCACCTAAACGCTGGGCTGTGGTAACGCCAGTCCAACACAATACCAAAGTAACAATTGGGATTTGAAACGCTAGGCCAAATGCAAAAAACAAACTTAATACAAAGCTCAAATAGCTGCCGATATCAGTGGCAATGGTAACCCCTTCTGGGGCCATCGCGCTAAAGAATGAAAATGCGATAGGAAATAATACAAAGTAGGCAAAAGCGACACCCGCATAAAAAAGAAATACCGAGCCAAACAACAGGGGGAACACCCGCTTTTTTTCATGGCGATACAAACCTGGGGCGGTGAAAGACCATAGTTGGTATAAGAGGTAAGGAACGGCTAAAAAGGCGGCTGCAAATAAGGTTAATTTTATCGGTGTTAAAAATGGTGCAGCTACATCGGTAGCTATCATACTCGCCCCATCGGGCAGTGACTCTATCAGCGGTAAGGCAATAATTGAGTACATGTCGTTGGAGAAATACACCAAGAATACAAACAACACAATAATTGCAGCAACACTGCGAATAATCGCGTTTCTACATTCTGTTAAATGAAACATAAGTGAGTGAGTAGTTTGGCTCATAGACTGAATCTCCTATATAGCTTGGTGTGAGTTCGACTTAGTCCTTTAAGTCTTGGTTAAGGGGCTTGTTCAGGCTTTCTAGTTGTTGCTCCATAGCTTTTACATCTAGCTCTTTGCCAAGCTCAGCACTTAAGTGAGAGGCCGTTTGCCGCAGTGACTTAATCACTTTTGATATGCTATGAAGTGCACTGGGCAGTTTATCTGGGCCGATGACTATCAGCCCAATAACGCCGCAGAACAACATTTCCCAAAATCCTATATCAAACATAGTTATGCTCCTTATAGAGCGTCTTTGGGTTCTGTTGCTACGCTTGCTGGTTGAGCCAGTTCTTCAGTAAGGGGCTGGTCACTCATGGCCTTTTTAAACCCTTTAACAGTGGTGCCTACATCACTGCCTAAAGTGCGTAAACGTTTAGTGCCAAAAAGTAGCGCTACAATAATTGCAATAATGGCCAGTTGCCAAACACTAATACCCATAATAATTCTCCGCTTAAGTGACTAAAATTGAATGTTTGTTGTGTGTCATCTGATGACGAGAGCACTATAACGCGGGTGAATTTCTATTACGAAACAGGACCTTTCAATAATTTTGAAAGGTCTAATTTGATGATGAGTTACTGACTTTAATTGACCACTAAGAGGCCGGTAAACTAACTAGCGTGAGTAAATTGCGCTTTAAGGTAATGTGCAACAGGCCCCAATTCATGGCTGGGTTTAATTAAAAAGTCTAAGGCGATGCCACGGCTAGTGATCGCGAATTCTGGCTTAAATATTGTTAAGCCGCCAAATTTCATCCGCTCCTCTGCTTCCACTTGAGGAATGAAGGCCCAGCCAATATCTTGCTCAACAAGTTGGATCATGTCACTGATTGAACTGACTAACATAATGTCATTAGATAAGGTGGCTTCTATCTGCAGCATCGGGTTTTCATACATGCTTTCGCAAATGATCTGTCGCGTAGCAATCAGTGATTCATTATCGACAAGCTCAAGATCTGCTAATGCCGAATCGGGTGAGCACACACAAACCATATCAACGACATCAAATTGATAAAAATCTGCTTCGGTATCTACACCCGCGCTTTGCGACCTAAGTAACACTTGTAGCTGTCCGGACTCAAACTTCTCTTGTAGTTCATCACGGCGACCGCGTTCTATTTTGAATTTTGTGTTGGGGTATTGGCGAATTGTCTTAGCTATTCGCTCTTCCACTAAGCCCATAGGAACAAGCTCACCAATACCAATGGCAAAAGACTCTTCCACCGAATCATTTACATCTTGCACAACACTGTCTAATCGACGCGCTTGGCGCAGTATGGTTTGGGCGTGAGTTAATAATCGTTCCCCTGCAGGGGTGAGAGTGGGGTGTTTACGGCTTCGGTCAAACAGCTGCACATTTAGCTCATCTTCCAAATTTGAAATACACATACTGACACTGCTAATGCTTTTTTTTAAAGCCCGTGCAGCTGCACTAAAAGATCCTTCTTCAGCCGACGCTACAAAAATCACCATATGTTCCAAGTTAATCATTACTCACTCCTAGTATTGATATCCACAAAGTGTAGCAAGTTTCAATAATCTTGAAAGTAACTAATTAAACCTTTCACGAAAATTGTTCAATAATGACTCCATCGAAACAAACTTGATTCAAATTACTTAAGCAAACCGAGGTAAATATTATGTCTAAATCACTAAACCGTCGCGACTTTTTCAAACTTGCTGGTGGCGCAGCAGCTGTTGCAGGCGCAGCAACATTAGCACCAAGTGTATTAGCAAGCAGCGCAACAAGCGCAGTATTAACCGACAGCAATGGAGTTGGTGTTTACAACGAGTGGGACCAACTAAAATCAATCATCGTAGGCACACCAGAAGGCTTCACTTTTCCAAAACTAGATTGGGTGCTAGATACATATGCCGGCATTACTGATGAAGTAAAAGCGGCTTTACGTGACCACCACGGTAAGACTTTTGAAGAGCTTGACCCAGCTCAGTATGCAGTAACCAAAGCAGAAGAAGATGCCCTGGCAGCATTGCTAAAATCAGAAGGCATTGAAGTTATTCGCCCAACGATGCCTAGCAAAGCCGAGCAACAGGCGGCTCATGTTGGTTACACTGCCATGTTTGAGCGTGATAATACCTTGGCCGTTGGGGATGAGCTGATTAACATATTCTGTCGTACAGGCTCTCGTCGTAAAGTTCACCCATTTTTACATAAGCAGTTAACTGAAGTAACACAAGGTACTGGCCAAGCACATATTTCTCAGCCTGTGCCTGCACTAATGGCAGAGCTATCAGATGAAGATCAACCATACTTAGAAGGTGGCGACATTTTCGTACTAGGTAAAGATATCTTAGTTGGCCATGCTGGTATTGCCTCAAGCTATGCAGGCATCGAGTGGCTACAGAAGCACTTAGAGCCTAAAGGTTACCGCGTTCATACGATTGAACTAACAAAAGACTGGATCCACCTTGATTGTATCTTCTCAACACCCCGTGAAGGTTTAGCCATGGCTTACTTAGGTGGGGTAAAAGGCGGTAAAGCAGCATTCCCAGAGTTCATGCAAAACTGGACCTGGTTAGAAGCGACAAAAGAAGAAGCCAAGGCACTTGGTTGCAATGGCGTTAACATAGCACCAAGCCGCACAATTATTGGCGCTGAGCACACTCGTATTATCGAAATGCTAACGGAAAATGGTGTTGAGTGTGTGACCTTACCTTACGCAAATGTATCCGCATTCGGTGGTGGCCCTCGTTGCTCGACTCATCCACTAGTTCGTAAAGCTTAATTACTTCTAAAATAAAAAACCGCTAGTACCACTAGCGGTTTTTTGTGTTCAGCACATCTACATATTCCTTTATGTTAATTGTCGCTCCCAACCAGACCCTGTTGTTCGGCTTTGTAGTAACCAACGTCGTATGTGCATATATTCTGAGCATAATGATAGCAGACAACGTTGGGCGACTTGCCAGTTAACTGAAGTAGCGGCGGGGTTGTATTGACCGTCATAGAAAATATCGAGCGAGAGGCACCTCGATAATAGAGTTACTAATACAGGAGATATCTTTGGAGCTAATGGTTAATTGCTTGATAGTTGAATCGCACTGAGGACGTTATTACCTCCTCAGTGCTAAGGACTATTTCACTCTACACAAGAAGCCTTTTAAGTAGTGGCCTTCTGGGTAAGGGCCGCCAACTGGGTGATCTTCTGCTTGTTCAAGCGTTTTTAGAAACTGCATTTCTCGTTTTGCATCAATTGCTGCATCGGCCACGATTTTTTGGAACAAGCTTGTTGGCATAAGGCCAGAGCAGGAATAAGTCAGCAATATACCGCCAGGGCGTAGCATTTGCATGGCTAACATGTTGATGTCTTTGTAGCCACGGCTTGCGCGATTTAAGCTAGCTTTGCTGTCGACAAACTTAGGTGGGTCTAGCACTATCATGTCAAACTGCTCATCACAATCGCGGTAAGCACGCAGTTGCTTGAATACGTCGGCATTTAGCTGGGTAATTTTACTGGCGTCTAAGTCGTTTAATTCAACATTTTTAGCGGCAATCTCTAATGCTGCATCAGAGACATCTACGTTTACCACCTTCTTAGCACCGCCCGCCAAGGCGTAGGTGCCAAAACCGCCGGTATAACAAAAACAGTTAAGTATTTTTTTGCCTTTGGCAAGCTGGCCAACGAGTTTGCGATTATTGCGTTGATCGAGGTAGTAACCGGTTTTGTGGCCCGTTTCTACGTTAATCAGCAGGCGCAAACCATTCTCATTAATTTCCATTGGCTGTGCGGGTAGCTCGCCATGAATCAGCCCCTGTTGAGGAGCTAAACCTTCTTTTTTACGTACATCTACGTCTGAGCGCTCGTAGATAACATCATCTGGGAAACAGTGTTTTAGCGCTTCAATAAGGTTTAAACGCTGGAACTCGGCGCCGGCACTTAGCAGCTGCAATACTAATACATTGGCGTAGC
Organism: Agarivorans sp. Alg241-V36; assembly: GCF_900537085.1. Classification (NCBI taxonomy): domain Bacteria; kingdom Pseudomonadati; phylum Pseudomonadota; class Gammaproteobacteria; order Alteromonadales; family Alteromonadaceae; genus Agarivorans; species Agarivorans sp. Alg241-V36. The sequence continues at coordinate 264,272 of NZ_UNRE01000001.1, forward strand.
GATCAATGGTGATACCTGGTAGGCCATCGTTTTCACCGGCTACTAAACGATAAGCGTTGGTATCGGCAAACTCGCCGAGTATTTGTCGCGCGGCTTGGGCATCTTCTAGGCGTTCGATAAAATACTGTTTATCAATCTCTTGCTGTTGATCAAAGCTCCATACCCGAGCACGAATTTGTGACTCTGGTGAGTAGGCGGCAGTGGCCAAATATTTCCCTTCGGCGCTATACACTTCCACGGTTTCACCCGCCAATGGTTTGCCCGAAACTTTATGTATGCCGTTTGAAAAAATCCAAGGGTGGCGACGCAACAAAGCTTTGTCGCGCTTGGCTTTAAGGGTAATGATACCGCTCATGATCTGCTTCCTAAAGGTTAATGCCGCGCATTATAAGCGCCATACTTAGCAAAACCCAAGTATAGTCTGGACTTATTCAATTTAACTTAGGTTTAGGCTTGTTGAAGTGGCAATTAAAAAGCCAAGCAACAGCTTGGCTTGGCAGACTTTACGCTCTTCGTTCTAGAGTTTGGCCTAGAGTTTGGTCATGGCTTTGCCATTCATCTCTTTTTCTAAGCCCTTATTTAAGGCCGAGCGTTGGCTGGTGCGCTTGCGGTAGGCCATCAGTTTTTCGGGTAATTGCTGCTGAAACGCCATTGCCCAATTTAAGGTGTGGCACAACAGCACATCGGCAACAGTAAACTGCTCGCCTAACAAATAGCCTTCTTCAGGACCCCAAAGCTCGGCAATGGCTGCGGCTTTGTTAAACTCCCAAGCCGTGGTTTCTAGCATTTCGGGTATGCGCAGCTCTTCTGGAAGGGCAAAGCGGTGTTTGCCCATGTTCCACAGGGCTTGTTCTAGTTCACAAATGGTAAAGCTTACCCAGCGGTGGTGTAGTGCAGCTTGGTCGCTGCCTGGGGTAGGTAAAAATTGCGGGCCGTACTTCTCGGCTAAATACAGGCAAATAGCGGCAGATTCACTAAAAACCAAGTCGCCATCTTTAAGCGCAGGCACTTTGCCGCAGGGGTTAAGGTTTAAGTACTCTTCGCTGCGGTGTTCACCGGCTTGAAGGTTTAGGTAATGATAATTCCACTCAAGTTGTAATTCTTCCAACATCCACGAAACTCGCAAAGAGCGGGTGCGTGGTGAGCCATATAAAGTAATCATTCAGGCTGTTCCTATTCAGCATTAGCAAGCATTGTATAATACCAATCGTACTAAATAACTGTTCATACTACCTGGTTAAAATACTCGATAACTGCGTTAGAATTTTTGATTGTAGAATAGCTACTTATCGAAAAATTCTGCCTTATTCTCAAGTATTTTTCCTGCGTTATTTCTGAGCACTTACTTAGTGTGATTGGTATAAAGTAGTTGTTTGAAGGCCACTACGCGAGCTTTTGTTGTAGGCAATTTGTCAGCGCTTTAATGGGGCGCTGTGAAACTAAAGGGCTATTTAAAGACTGGTTTCATAGTAATTTGGAATCGGTTCCGTTTTGCTTGTTTAAGCCTTGAGCATCTAAGTCTTGGCGACCATGCTGGTGATATGGCGGGTTAGCTAAGCAGGGAACAATGGCAACGATTAAAGATGTGGCTAAGTTGGCGCAAGTAGGTGTGGGAACGGTATCTCGCTGCTTAGCAGGAAAGGGCGGGGTTTCTGCCAAGGCCGAGCTAAAAGTGAGCGAAGCCATGCAGCAGCTTAACTATCGGCCCAACAGTCTTGCTCGGGCCTTATCTACCCAGCGCTCTAACATCATTGGGGTTTGGTTGCCCTCGTTGTCTGGCCCCTTTTATCAGCACATTCTACAAGCCATAGAGTTTGAGTTGCGCTTGCACGACAAACACCTAATTATTGCTAACGCCGAAGGGGCAAAGAGCAATGAAGGATACTTGCAGCATTTAGATTATTTAATTAATCGTGATTGCGATGGCGTGCTGATGGTATGTCCAGAAATTGCCATTTCCGATCTGCTGATTGCTCAAGCCAATTATCCGCCCTTGGTATTTATTAATCACTCCACCGATTTATTGTCTAAGCAATCTTTTAGTGTTGATCACTATGCTGGTGGATGTTTGGCAGCAAACAGCTTGTTGGCGCTAGGCCATGACAATATCGCCTGTATTAGCGGTCGTTTAAGTGCCCAAGACGCAAAGCTACGTCAGCAAGGTTTTGTTGATGAATTAGCCCGTCAAGGCCGACCTATTAATCCTGAGTTGTGCATTGAAGGCAGCTTTGATTTTGCCATTAGCCAGCGTGCGGTCCAGCAATTACTGGATAAACAATTGCCTTTTGATGCACTGTTTTGCGGTAGCGACAAAGTGGCCTTAGCGGCCTTATCTACCTTGCAAGGTGCTGGTATTAAGGTGCCGCAGCAGGTGTCGGTATTGGGCTACGATGATGTTGACTTTGCCGCTGTTGCCTCACCACCGCTTAGCACTATTGCAATCCCTATCGAGCAAATGGCCACAGCCGCTAGCAGGCAGGTACTCAATTTAGCTTACGACTTAACACTTACTATTCCCAGCGTGCCTGAGCCGCATTTTGTTGCGCGTGCTAGCACCCAAGCATCTCCTCATCTTAAGAGTAAAGAAGACTAAAACTATGGCGAAGTTTATAGAAAATGGAACACGTTACCACTTAGATGACCCTTGCATTGCACCAAACAGTGCGGCTTATTTGTGGAACAAAAAAATGATGCTGCACATGAACTGCCGAGGATTTGCGGTGAGCCAATATATGGATCCCGAGCCTCGCAAATATGCACATGTGCCTAACTTAGCTGCGCAAAGTTTTATGCAGCCAGAGCAGCCCTATTTTAGTCATCACCCTGGGCGCTTTTTTTATCTGCGAGATAATCAAAGTGGCGAGATGTTTTCTGCTCCCTATGAGCCAATGAAAGTGGACTTAGATCGCTTTGCCTTTGAGCCGGGCTTAGCCGATATTCGCTGGGTGGTGGAAAAGCTCGATATTGAGCTAAACATAAGGCTGAATCTTGCGGTTGATGCGGTGCTAGAGAGCTGGCAAGTCACTGTGAAAAACCTAAGCTCTAAGCGCCGAGATATTTCTTTAATACCCTACTTTCCTGTAGGTTACGCCTCGTGGATGAATATGGGCGGGCAATACGATGCAGAGCTTAATGCAATTGTTTGCAGCAGCGTGACTCCCTACCAAAAAGTCACTGATTATTTCAAACATCAGCACTTCAAAGATCTAACCTTTTTGTCTGCTAGTCGACTGCCAGATTTCTATGAAGTTTCACAACAGGCTTTTGAGGGAGAGGGCGGTTTACATAATCCCAGTGCCTTGCAGCAAGGCGGAAACCTAAATAATGGCGAGGCGCATTATGAGCTGCCAGCAGCCATTATGCAGTTTCAGTACTATTTGCCCGCCAATGGCAGCGATGTGCTTAAACTTAGTTTTGGACCGGCTAAAGATAAGGCCGAAATTAAACAACTCAACCAGCGGTATTTGTATGCCGACCAAGAGCCGCAGCGCCAAGCTTGTGAAGCCTCCTTTGCTCAGGCCAATGGCTGTATTTCGATTGAGACGCCTGATCAGCAGTTTAATCACTTTGTTAACCATTGGCTGCCTAGGCAGGTGTTTTATCATGGTGATAGCCAGCGTTTAACTACCGATCCGCAAACACGTAACTATCTGCAAGATGCCATGGGCATGGTTTACCTCAAACCTGAAGCGTGTAAACAAGCATTACTAACAGCGCTGAAGCAGCAAAAATTTACTGGTGAGATGCCCGATGGCATTTTATTAAGCGAACAGGCAGAGCTTAAGTACATTAATCAAGTTCCCCATACCGACCATCCGGTTTGGCTAGCCATTGTGCTAAACGCCTATCTTCAGGAAACTAACGATTATAGCCTGCTGCAAGTGAAGCTCGGTTGGGCCGATAATTCACTCGAGCAAAGCGTATTTGAGCATGTGAGCAAGGCAATGCAATTTTTGTGTGAAGCCAAGGATGAACGCGGTTTACCTTATATCGCTCAGGGCGATTGGTGCGATCCAATGAACATGGTGGGTTATCAAGGCAAGGGCGTATCCGGTTGGTTGGCCGAAGCCATTTCTTATGCCTTGCAATTGTGGGTGCCCATTTGTGAGCACTTAGGTGAAGCCGCCTTAGCGCAAACCTTTAGCCAACATGCAGAGCAACTTAACCAGCTGATTAATCACTACTTTTGGGATGGCGCATGGTATGGGCGCGGCATTACCGATGCTGGAAAGCTATTTGGCATAAGCAGTGATAAGGAAGGGAAAATTTTTCTTAATGCTCAGAGCTGGGCCCTGTTATGCGGTGCTGCCAATAATGAACAAAAAGCGCAGATGCTTAAAGCCATTGATGAGCAATTAGATACGCCGTTTGGGGTGATGATGAGTGCGCCAGCCTTTACCGAAATGCGTGATGACGTTGGGCGGGTGACTCAAAAATGGCCTGGCAGCGCCGAAAATGGCTCGGTGTATAACCATGCTGCGGCATTTTATGCAGCCTCGCTTTACTCTTCGAGCGAAGGACAAAGAGCCTTTGATGTATTACGTAAGATGCTGCCAAGCAATCAAAACCAAGAGCTCAAGGTGCGGGGACAGTTACCGATCTACTTGCCTAATTATTATCGAGGAGCGTATTACCAGTATCCTCGCACTGCTGGGCGTTCTAGCAATTTGTTTAATACCGGTACCTGCGCTTGGTATTACCAATTGGTGGTGGAGCAGTTGTTTGGATTGCGTGGTACTCCACAGGGCTTGTTGCTTAGCCCTCAATTACCCGATGACTGGTCTAAAGTTTCGGTAGTTCGAGAGTTTAGAGGAGCGGTTATTAGTATTGAATACCAACAAGTTAATGCTAGCAGCTCTCAGCCCTTACGCGCGAAACAGCTAATGAGCGCCGCTGAAGCCAAGCTAACCATTACTCAGCAGGCCGATAAACAGCTGCTGATTAGTGGTTTTGTGACTGGCGAGCGCTATCAAATAAGTGTGACACAAGCACTTGAAGACAAGGCGAACTCAGCTAAAGCAGCAGAATCAAAGAGTGCCTTAGTATGAATGCTAATCAGGGCACGGTTTACTTTGTTATGGGGGTGTCGGGTTGCGGTAAGTCTAGCATTGGTGAGGGGCTAGCCAATTACCTGCAAGCAGAGTTTATAGACGGTGATACGCTTCACCCTCACTGCAACATAGAAAAAATGCGCAGTGGCTTAGCGCTCAATGATGACGACCGCAAACCTTGGCTAGCGACTATAGTGGCTAAAGCTGATGCTTTTAGCCAGCAAGGAAAAACCGCCGTGATTGTTTGTTCTGCACTAAAGAAAGCCTATCGAGAACAACTGCGCCAAGTGAGCGCTGAAGTGGTCTTTATCTACTTAAAAGGCGAGCAAAGGCTAATTAAGCAAAGACTAGAGCAGCGCTGTAATCACTTTATGCCGCAGGACTTATTAGCCAGTCAATTTGCGACTTTAGAAGCTCCTTCTGCCGATGAAGTAGATGTTATCCCAATCAATATCGACGCTAGCTTAGAGCAGGTACTAGCACGTTGTATTCACCGTATTAATCGTAAGCCTGCGCTACATTGAGGTTGAAATGAATCCCACCATTAAACAAGTGACTCAAAACATTGTTACGCGCAGCCAAAGCTTGCGAAGCGCTTATGTTCAACGCATGGAAAAACAAGCTGAGCAGGGGAATGCTAGGGCGCACTTAAGCTGCGGTAACTTAGCCCATGCCATTGCCGCCTGTGGCCAGCAACAAAAAGATCGCTTGTTAGATTTTACCAAAGTAAATCTGGCCATTATTACTGCCTATAACGATATGCTAAGTGCTCACCAGCCCTATGCAAAATATCCTCAGTTTATTCAGCAACAAATGGCTGAGCTTGGTCATAGCGCGCAAGTTGCTGGTGGCGTACCAGCTATGTGTGACGGGGTAACTCAAGGCCAAGAGGGCATGGATTTATCGCTGTATTCACGCGACCTGATTGCCCAAAGCACAGCCATTGGCTTGAGCCATCAAGGTTTTGATGCCTGCGTCTTATTGGGTGTTTGCGACAAGATTGCCCCTGGGCAGCTAATGGGCGCGTTGTCTTTTGGCCATTTACCCACCGCATTTATGCCCAGCGGACCCATGCCAAGTGGTATTAGTAATGATGAAAAGGCGGCGGTACGCCAACAGCACGCAGCCGGAGAAGTGAATAAAGCCGAGCTACAACAAATGGAAAACAAAGCCTACCATGCGCCCGGCACCTGTACGTTTTATGGAACCGCCAATACCAACCAATTGGTATTTGAAACCATGGGCTTAATGCTACCGGGCAGTGCTTTTGTTAATGTAAATACCGCGCTTAGAGATAAGCTTAATCAACATTTGCTTCGTCACATGGTGGGAATTAATCGCGGGGGATCTGCTTATCGCCCGCTGTATAAAGTTATCGATGAAAGAGCCATTGTGAATGGCTTGGTGGCTTTGTTAGCTTCTGGAGGCAGCGCTAACCATACCTTACACATGATTGCGATTGCCCGTTGCGCCGGCATCATCATTAATTGGGATGATTTTGCTCAACTGGCCGAGGTAGTGCCGCAGCTTTCTAGTATGTACCCCAATGGCCCCGCAGATATTAACGCCTTTGAACAAGCGGGTGGCGTGCCTTGTTTACTGCGTTTGTTAGCGCTGCGAGACTTGCTACACATGGATGCCAATACTCTGTACGGACATCTAAGCGATTACTTGCAGTCTCCGCTTTTAGAAGCTGGAGAGCTGCTTTGGCGTCCTGCTCAGGCCAGCAATAACAACGATGTAATTGCAGCTGATGATAAACAGTTTAACCACAGTGGTGGCTTGCAGGTATTAAGCGGTAACTTGGGCAGGGCGGTGATTAAAACCAGTGCCGTTAGGAGTGAGCATCAAGTTGTTTGCGCGCCAGCTAAGGTGTTTGATTGCCAGCACCAGGTGGTAGAAGCCTATCAACAGGGTTTACTTAACCAAGATGCCGTAGTGGTGGTTCGCTATAACGGTCCGGCTGCTAATGGAATGCCAGAGCTTCACAAGTTGATGCCAATACTGGGTAACTTGCAAAAACAAGGTTTTAAGGTGGCACTGCTTACCGATGGTCGCTTATCGGGTGCGTCGGGTAAAATTCCTGCCGCGCTGCACCTAAGTCCAGAAACCGCTAAAGGTGGCTTGCTGGCTAAACTACAAGACGGCGACATGATCTACTTAGACGCGATTAAGGGACGCATCGACTGCCAAGTTAGCGAGCAAGAACTACTGCAACGAGAGTCTGTCGCCGACAGCAAAACCAAACAAGATGAAGGTTGCGGCAGAGAGTTATTTAATCCCTTCAGGCGTTTAGTAGGCAGCGCCGAGAGCGGCGCGACCATATTATTTGATGGCTAAGACTTAACGTTGCCGCAGCTTAAAAAGCTTGCTCAAGGCTTAACAAAGGAACGCGGGTAGACAAGGCATGCAAGGCAATGTTGTGCAGCATTTCATCTACCGTGGTAGTGCAGTCCGCCAAAACAGAGACCTCATAAGCCTCTGCCGCTTTTGAGATAGCAGTGTGAGTGACACAATTTTGGGTCATCATGCCGCAAATTAGCAGCTTGTCTACGCCTTGTTGTTGCAGGTAGGCATTAAGTTCGGTTTGCTCGAAGCTATCGGCAAATCTTTTCACTATCACCTTGCCCAGTGGGGCGGCAGCTTGGATGTCTGGGTGAATATCTGCACCGCTTGAGTCTTGGTTGAAAAATGGCGCCAGACCCATCGCCGGATCGGCAATATGTTGAATATGGATAAGCTCCATGTTTTGCTCAGTGGCCTTTGCTATCGCAGATTGTATGTTCTGCAAGCATTTCTGGGTATTCCAAAGAGGGTATTTTCCTTCTGGGAAATAGTCATTTTGTAGATCAATGATTAGCAGGGCAGTGGTCATAATCGTTAGCCTTTTAGTTGTGCGGTGGTTAATAGCATGCTGCTATTATCAACTTAGTGGAGTGTGGCTAACAGAGGCAGAAGTGACAACAATAAGGCTAAAACTGACATTGCTAAATGTGTTTATAGTAGGTCTTAGTCGCAGGTGAGCTATTCAATAGCTTGAATGCTAAATCGCTATTTAACTATTACCCTTGCGCAGTAATAGTGGTTTAGAGTTTTGGCTTTCTGGCAAATCAGTTTGCGAAGAAAATAGTGATGAATTTAGTGCTACCCCTTTGTGTAATTGGCTAGCAATAGAGATTGAGAGCAACACTGGAATAAGCAGCAACAACACCAATGTAAGTCGGTTCATAGAATACCCCTAACAAGCTGTACACTTTATTAGACCGCGAATAGCGGTCTTTGATTGCCAGCAATCTGTAATAAAACGTAAAGAAAAGTAAAACGGACCATTTAAGGTCCGTTTTTAAAGGGTTAGCGAAGTGACTTAGCCAGCTGCAATCAAATTATTCATATTGCTAACCAGCTGGTTGAACTCGGCGCGCTCCTGCTTATCAATGGCAGAGGCTAGGGGGATTTTTGCGGTCATTGGGTTAACCGCTCGGCCATTAATGTGGAACTCGTAATGCAGGTGCGGACCCGTTGAACGGCCGGTATTGCCGGAGTCTGCAATCACTTGCCCGCGAGTCACTCGCTGCCCTTTGCGAACTTTAAACTTGTTTAAATGTAGATAGCGAGAGCGATATTTACCGCCGTGTTGAATCACGATGTACTTACCCGCATAAGGGTGGTTTTCTACTCGAGTTACTACGCCATCACCAGCAGCCAATACTGGGGTACCAATGGCAAGGCCAAAATCGGCACCATTATGTGGTGAAATGCGCCCGGTAATTGGGTGTTTGCGACGTGGATTAAAACCAGAGGTAACGCGATGAGCCCCTTTTAGTGGTACACGCATAAAGGCGCGCGCTAGGCTTTCGCCATCTTTGTCATAGTAGTTACCATTGCTGAACAAGTAGGCGCTGTATTCGTTGCCGCGGTTAAAAATGCGCACCGCACTAATTTCACTTTGGCCAGTTAGTTCGTCATCAATATACTGGCGGTTTCGCACTACTTGAAATACATCGCCCGCTCTAAAGTCACGAGAAAAACGCAGTTTGTCTTTAAACATTTGCGCCACTTGCTCGACTTCGCTTGGGCTTAAGCCGGCTTTACGGGCAGATACGTAAAAGCTACCTTCAATGGTGCCCGCTATGGCTTGTTTTTGCCATTGCCCTTCAATATTAATGGTTTCGTATTCGAAGCTGCTTGCATCTACACGCTTAAATATGATTTTTTGCGCCGGGTTAAAGGCAAGTTGTAAGGCTAATAGCTGTTGGTTGTCGTGGTCGATGGTAAAGGTAAGATCATGACCAGGACTTAAGGTATCTAAAGCTAGTACCGAAATATCGGCTTCTAGCACTTGATACATAGTGGTTTGGTCTATGTTAAAACGGGTGAAAATTTTACCTAAGGTATCGCCTTTCTCAATAGTGTATTGATAGCTACGCTCGCCTATAACTTCAGCTTGTTCAGGCTCTGGCTTTGCAGCAGCGAGTGCTGGTTCACTTTTGTTTTGTTGTTCCACTACTGGCGATTCAGCTGCTTGTCTAAACTGCTCGGCACTGGGTTCAGCTTGAGTATTCTGTTTTACCATATCGATGGCTTCATTAGAGCTACTGGCCAGGCTAAATGTGATGCCGTCGGACTCTGCCTTAAAGTCGTTTTGCGGCAGTTCGATTAGCTGGCGGCTGGTGCTACTTACTTGTTTGGGGCTAGGCCAAATACTGGCAATACCTACCAGTGCTCCGCAGGCGATAATGAGCTGCCAATGTTTATTGGGAAGCCTGCTAGGGCGACCAAACAAACGAGTTTTACTGTTAAACATACAATCTTTTACCTAATAAACGCTGTCTTAACGCAGCTGTTATTGTATTGATATTAGTGAGTGACTTTTGCTGGACCGTGCTGCTATTCACGATACTTGCCCTTGTTGGCAACTTGAGCAAAGACCTTGGAGTTCGTAACTTTGTGAATGCAGCCTAAAGCCCTGCTGCCCGGCAAACTGGTCTAATTCAATCTTTAATGACTTAGATAAGCTTATTTGAGTGACCGATTTACAGTCGGTGCAAATAAGCAAGGGTTGCGGAGTAAACGGGGCATGTTGGTGGCCTATTATGTAACGGCTACTTGATTCAATATGTTGAATGAAGTGATATTGCAGCAAAAAATCTAAAGCGCGATATACCGTGGGTGGCTTAGTATTTTGTTGCTGCTGTTGCAGCTTTGCCAAAATATCGTAAGCGCTAAGTGCTTGTTGATGCTGATGAAGAATAGCCAACACTGCTGCACGATTTGGCGTGAACTTAAGCTTATTTTGGCTACAGTAATCACTGACACGTTGTATATAATTGGCTGTAGACATGCTTTACCGAAATAGAATTTAACTGATGAGTGAAATACACCCACAAAATTTGAGCGTTACATTATAACAATCATTGCTTATAGGCAAGTTTTGTAAGGTCAACTGTCGACTTAGTCATGCTTTTTGATAGTTTATTTAAGTTGTTGTAAATAAAGCGCTAAATTCTGTCGCTGATTGGCGACAGGTTTAAATGGGCTGCGTCGTTGAGTATGTCACTTCCGTCATAGTTGCTTAACTGAGTGAAGATACAAAAAATACTGAGCAAGTCAACGCGAGTGATTAGTGCTTGAAGCTATTGTGGATAAAGGCCTGATTGGAATTGCTGGTTTTTTATTTAGTTTGTTCGCTTTGTAAGCACTCGAACTTTAATTGAGAAAAAGCGGTTGACTTGTTTCGGCTAAAAACGTTTAATAGCCGCCGTTGCCCGGATAGCTCAGTCGGTAGAGCAGAGGATTGAAAATCCTCGTGTCGGTGGTTCGATTCCGCCTCCGGGCACCACATTTAAAAAGCCTGCTAAATTTAGCAGGCTTTTTTCGTTTAAAACCTTGGGTTTAGCTCTGCTGAGGTTTACTGCGCGAATAGTGAATTAAACAATGAAACACTGCCGCTTGCTCGTTTAAGTTTCTATAACCGTGTGGTTTATCGCCAGCAAAGCGCAAAGCTTGCCCTTGGCTGAGTTTATTCCATTGCCCGTTTGCCAAAACTTCCATCTCCCCACTAGTCACAATCACATGTTCGCTTACTCCTAATTCATGGGGCTCTGATACTCGTTGATAGTTCTCTAGCAAGGTGAGTTCGTACATCTCAAAGCCGTACTTTTCATCATAGGGGAATAGAATCGCGACCAACATGTCATCGCTGGCTGGTTGTTGTCGGAGTTGATCAGCGCTGCGAATTTCTGGTTGAGCTTGTTCAGCGAGTTCTGGCTCTAAAAAAGTTGATAAGGAAGTATTAAACCCTCCTGCTATCTTCCACAGTGTGGCAATAGTAGGGCTGGATTCACCACGCTCTATTTGTCCTAACATGGCTTTACTCACGCCAGTTTTATTGGCTGCGGTATCTAAGCTCCACTGCTTGTGTTTGCGCTGCTGCTTGAGAGCCGCCGCGAGATACTGATTTAAGGCCTGCAAAAATAACCTACTTGTTGAAAAAATAGTCTTGTACGTTATAACGCACAAGTGCTAGGCTTGTCTAGTTCGTGCGTTATAGCGCACAAAAATATGGGTGAGTTTACCGTTAAGCCAAGGAGTAGCTATGCGTGACTGGTTTGTAATATCACGAGTGTCGGCTGGATTTATCGCAGTATTAGTGGGTTATACCAGCTCAGCAGTTATTGTGTTTCAAGCTGCTGCTTCGGCAGGAGCAAGCGAGCAGCAAATTAGTTCATGGTTGTGGGCTTTGGGTATTGGAATGGGTGCGACTAGTATCGGTTTTTCTTGGTATCACAAAAAGCCGATCCTTACTGCTTGGTCTACGCCTGGAGCAGCCTTGCTGGTGACTAGTTTATCCGGTCTCTCGGTTAACCAAGCCATTGGTGCGTTTTTGTTTAGCTCTCTATTGATCACCTTGATTGGATTAAGCGGTTTGATGGATAAACTGATCCGCTGGATCCCACAATCAGTCGCCTCCGCGATGTTGGCAGGGGTGTTATTGCAATTTAGTTTGCAGTTATTTCAATCTCTAGAGAGCCAATTGATATTGGTAGCCAGCATGGTGGCTTGCTACTTAATTGGCAAATTGTATGCACCACGCTACGTTATGCTGCTTACCTTATTGGTAGGCATTGCAGCAGCCTATAGCTTAGGTTTATTAGAGCTATCTTCGGTGACTTTAGAGCTAGCCATGCCGGTGTGGATTAGCCCGTCGTTCTCATGGCAAGCAATGTTAGGAGTGGGTTTACCCTTGTTTGTGGTTACCATGGCCTCACAAAATATGCCCGGTATCGCTGCTTTGCATGGCAATGGATATCGGCCGGCTATTTCTCCACTAATCTCTTGGACAGGTATCGCTGGATTGCTGTTAGCGCCATTTGGAGGCTTTGCCTTTAATTTGTCGGCCATTACTGCTGCAATTTGCATGGGTAAAGAGGCCGATGAAGATCCCAGTAAACGTTATTATGCTTCTATTTGGGCAGGCGTCTTTTATCTATTGGTGGGCTTGATGGGAGCAACGGTAGTGAGTTTGTTTGCCGCTTTTCCTCAAGAGTTGGTGGTTGCTATTGCTGGATTAGCGCTGATAAGCACCATAGCAAACAGTTTATCTACTGCCTTAGCTAGCTCAAAGGGCAGAGAGGCGGCCGCCATTACTTTTTTGGTTACGGCTTCATCGCTCAACTTGTTTGGTATTGCCAGCGCGTTTTGGGGCTTAAGCTTAGGTTTGTTTGTACATTACTTCTTTTCTCGTGGCGATTTAGCAGAGGTGGTTAAACAGAGCTGTGAAGCTGGCAATAAAGCCTAGCTTATTTTAAGGTTGAAACATCACAAATATGATTGATTAGCTCGTTGATTAAACGTTTCAGCCTCTATTTATTGAAGGGCTTTTTGCTACTTGCTCTGCTTGCTGAGTTGATGGTGTTAGCCTTACGTTGGATTGATCCACCAATTTGGTCTTGGCGCATACACCTTGCTTGGTTCCCTCCCACTTCTTACCCTGAGCAAATTGAACACCAGTGGGTAGCATTAACTAGCATCAACAAGTCAATGCCCTTGGCGGTGGTTGCTGCAGAAGATCAGCGCTTTTTAGCACACTATGGCGTAGATTTTTTGGCTATCTGGAGAGCTTATAAAAGCAATCGAGAAGGTGGGCGATTAAGAGGTGGGAGTACTATTACTCAACAAACTGCCAAGAATTTGTGGTTATGGCCTAGTCAAAGCTATTGGCGAAAGGCTGTAGAAGTCGGCTTTGCAGGTTTGCTAGAGTTAAATCTATCCAAATCAAGAATATTAGAACTCTATCTCAATATTGCTGAGTTTGGTCCTGGTATTTATGGGGTAGAGGCTGCTAGCCAGCATTACTTTAATCTATCATCAGAACAACTCAGTGCTCATCAGGCAGCTAGCTTGGCCGCCTTGCTGCCAAGCCCCTACCGTTACTCGATAAATCCTAAAAGCGCATTTATGAGCCAGCGAGTCTCGTGGATTCGCCAACAAATGCGCCAATTAGGGCCTTTAGAGCTGAGTCGTCACTAGTTTGCGGCTGATTAAAGCGCTGCTTGGAAAAGACCTATAGCGAACTGTGATGACAGCTTTAGACAAAGCAATATGACAAATACTGAGATTGCAATAAGGCTAGCTTTTGAGAGTGTTTTTAAGAATCCAAAGAACATAATGACCTCACTTGAGTTTAGCCATCCCTGGGGTTCGATTCAGAGCAATTATACTAAATATTGAGCAAAGGCTGAATTTTTGGATTTGTTTTAGATCAATATTGAGCGCTGTTTTTTTGCACAATCGCTGGAGAGTGTGATCGGCAATTCGATTTTAGTTTTGGTGTAGAACTGGACTCTAAATTCAAATGTAAATGATAACGGTTTTTATTATCTTTATCGTAAGTTAATGAAATGTAAATATAATATGCAGCGTGCTTAGTTAGGGTGTATACTTTTTCGATACCTAAAATTGGCAGCTTGGAGCGCAGTAATGAAAGCCGAACCAAATATAATTGCTTTGTTAAATAAGGTGTTAGTTTCAGAACTTACTTCGATTAATCAGTATTTTTTACATGCCAGAATGTATAAAAACTGGGGCCTAGAAGCGCTTAATGAGCGCAATTACAAAAAATCGATTAAGGATATGAAGCAAGCCGACAAATTAATGGAGCGAATCTTGTTCCTTGAAGGTTTGCCTCATGCACACATGTTAGGTGTATTGCGCATTGGTGAAGCTACCGAGGAAATGCTGCAATGTGATATGGACTTCCAGCTGGAACAATTACCAATCATCAAACAAGCGATTGCCGATTGTGAACAGGCTAAAGACTTTGTCAGTCGAGATTTGTTAGAAGAAATTTTAGATTATGAAGAAGACCATATTGATTGGATTGAAACTCAGCAGTATCAAATTGAAAAAATGGGCCTAGAAAATTATTTAGCTGCTCAAATTACCGAAGGAGATGACTAATGAAAGGTAATAATGAAGTTATTGATGCGCTAAACCGCCTGTTAATGAATGAACTAACGGCAATGGATCAGTACTTTATCCATTCACGTATGTATGAAGACTGGGGCCTAAATAAATTATATGAGCGTATCGACCATGAGTTTGATGACGAGAAAGGTCATGCCTCGTTGCTTATTCAGCGCATTTTGTTCTTAGAGGGTACGCCTGACTTAAGTAAGCGTGATCCTTTGCGTATTGGCAGTGATGTGCCAAGCATGCTTGAGAATGACTTAAAAGTTGAGTACGAGGTTGATGCCTTATTAAAAGAAGCAATGGCCCTTTGTGAGCTTAAGCAAGATTATGTAAGCCGTAACATGTTGCAAACTCTGATTGATGATACCGAGATGGATCATGCTTACTGGTTAGAGCAGCAACTAGGATTAATCAAGAAAATTGGCTTAGAGAATTACTTACAAAGCCAAATGTAAAAGTTGCTTCCAAGAGATGTAAAAACGAGAGCCTAGGCTCTCGTTTTTTGTTTTAGTATAGCTGCCAACTAAACTGAGTCCAATTCCGTTCTGACGCAAGCTGTTTAAGCCTAGGGCAGGGGTTAACCGTGTAGGCATTGTCTGCATACTCCAGTAAGGGCTGGTCGTTAATTGAGTCGGAATAAAAACTGATTGAAGAGTATTGTTTAGACTGGTCAGAGAGCCACTGCTTAAGCCGCGTAACTTTACCTTCACGAAAGCTGGCAACGCCTTGTATTTGTTCAGTGTATTTACCCTGCTTAGCCTCTAAATCAACCCCCAAATGATGTTCAACTCCCAGTAGTTGTGCAACCTGACTAACGATAAAACTGACCGTTGCAGAGATGATCAATACATCATGGTTTTGCTTTAACTGAGAGATGAGTGTTTGGCCTTGTGGATAGACGATAGAATTCACTTGCTGTTGAACAAAGTGACTCACTAGTCGGTCAATTTGTTTACTACTAAGGTGTTTTATCGGTTTTAAACTGAAAGTTATGTATTGCTCTAAAGCAAGTTCACCTAAGGCATATTGCTGCATCATCGCCGCGTCTTGCTCCAGAAATCCCGCTTGGGTAACCACTCCTTCTTTTACTAGAAATTGATGCCATAGCACGCCGCTGTCTCCGGCGATCAGTGTTTCATCTAAATCGAATATATGTAGTTCCACAAAAGCCTCTTTCACGAATGAGTGACTAAAGACGATGCTAAGGAAAACTGAGGGATAGCTCAATGGCTAAATTTTATTGAGGATAAAGAAAAGGCCAGCTGAGCTGGCCTTGTAATTTTATGCAGTATCTTTTTTGAGATTCTCAGGTAAGCCATCTGGTACTGGCGCCCAACTGCGTTGCTGAGCTTCACCGTGAAGTACCTTACGTAGCTTCTCATTTGCTGCTGCAGCGTAAATCTTCTCGGTTTTAATTTCTTCTTCTTTACGTTTAAGCGCATCTTCCATATCTAACTGAAGATCTTTGTAGCGCTTGGTGGTTGCCAAGAAGACTAGACCAATTAACACCACTAGTACCGCAACTACTGCGCCGAATAACCACCAGGCAATGCCTGATTCTTGCGCTTGACCAGCATTCTCAGAACGTTGAACTAATTCAACGATGTGAGCACTTAGCTTATTGTTGTCAGCACGTAGTTCGTCTCGCTGAGTTTGCATTTGGTTAAACTGATCTTGCAGTTGTTTTTGCTGCTCAGAGTTACCCGTGTTTTCAGCAATGGTTTTCTGTAAACCTAGCACTTGCTCATTAACACCAGCGAGTTGCTTTTCAAGCTGTTGGTTTCGCTCTAATAATTGAGCTTCTGCATTACTGCTACCGGCTTGTTCAACTTGAGCATATAAGCTTTGGTTAGACGCAGTTAATGTGCGGTTCTCGTTGCTTACTTTGTCGTTAAGTTGCAATAAAGCTTGGTAATCAATCAACTTGCTGTTTAAGTCGCTTTGCAAACGCTGGTTGATTTTTTGCGTGTCGTTAAGAGCAGACTGAAGCTTGTTAATGGTCTTATTCTTTTTACTTAAATCGTTCTTAAGCAAATTCAAAGTACGCGTCATTTCTGGGCTTGGGCCTGTGCTCTTGGCAACCGGTTTTGGCTTAGGCTTAGGTGCAACCTTGGCCGTAGTGGTTGTTGCCTTAGCTTTTGGCACTGGCGGTGGCAGAACTGCTTTAGGCTTAGCTGAAGTAGTGGTGGTTTTTGCTGTTTGAGTTTTAGTATTCTTAGCAAATTGTCTAGGCACACCGGTATAAATCTTTGGATCTTTTTCTACAATCCAAATCTCTAAACCATGTTTGCTTTTAATCCACTTCCATTCTTCCACGTTCATATGGTGAAGTTCACCATTAGTTAACGTGTATGAAAACTGCTTAGCATCTTTACGCACTGGAATGGTAAAGGCTACGCCGAAGTCGTCAAACTTGCTTGGCATTAGCGGATCACCAGGGGTGGTCCCTTTACGCAAACGGAAGTCGGTTCTCGCACCAACTTGTTTTCCGTTCACCATTTCTTCACCAGCCCAGATGTGTAAACCCCAGCCGTCATAGTTGTTATTAGTGCTCTTGTAGTGAACAGTTACACTATCTGCACTAGCAACTGTACTAATACACCAGAAAAGTAATATAAATATGGATGCTCTTTGCACAATTACTCCATTAACTTGTTTAAGTCGCATGAGCCCATAATAACTAAAAAAACATTAAAGAAGTAGCAACTAGATCACCAATATGGTGTTAAATTTTAAAGAAAAATAGACTTAGCTCCAATTGCTGCAGGTTTTTGCCTTAAAAATGCTCAGTTTTTGCTGCTAATTGTTTTTAACCTTAACAATAAATTGTCTGACCTTATGAGGATTGAGTGATGAAATATCGTCAATTAGGAGAGTCAAATTTAAGAGTGAGCGAAATTTGCTTGGGAACAATGACTTGGGGTGAGCAAAATTCTCAAGATCAAGCGTTTGATCAACTTGATTACGCTTTGGCACATGGGGTTAATTTTATTGATACTGCTGAAATGTATCCAGTACCTCCTCAGCAAAGTACTCAAGGCGACACTGAGACCATCATTGGTTATTACTTAACTCGCAGAAAATGCAGAGATGAATTGATCTTAGCCTCAAAGGTTGCTGCGCCTTCTAAATCCGATCGCGGGGGTTATATCCGCCAAGATATGCGGCTTACGTGGAATGGCATTCATCAAGCGCTAGAAGACTCTTTAAATAGATTGCAAACCGATTACCTTGATCTTTACCAAGTTCATTGGCCAGACCGCGCAAGCAATTTTTTTGGCCAGCTAAATTACCAGCATAAAGAAGGTGCTGATCAAACACCTATTATAGAAACGCTTGAAGCTTTAGCTGATCTTGTTAATTCAGGAAAGGTTCGCTATCTGGGGATCTCTAATGAAACACCCTGGGGGGCAATGCGCTATGTCCATTTAGCAGAGAAGCATAACTTGCCAAAGATCGTCTCGATCCAGAACCCTTACAATTTACTTAATCGTAGCTTTGAGGTTGCTTTAGCAGAAGTGTCACATCGCGAGAATATTCCTTTATTAGCCTATTCCCCACTAGCTTTTGGTGCGCTTACAGGAAAGTATTTGAATGATCAATGGCCCGAAGGCGCACGCCTCACCTTATATAAGCGTTTTGCTCGCTATGGTGCAGAAGCTCAACAAGCGATTCAGCATTATGTTGATTTAGCCCAGGAGTTTGAACTTAGCCCCGCCCAGTTGGCCCTAGCATTTGTTAACAAGCGTAGCTTTATAGGTTCCAATATTATTGGCGCCACGAACCTTGAGCAACTAAAAGAAAACTTAAGTAGTACTAAAGTGTTGATGTCTGATCAGTTAGAGCAGCGAATTCAAGAATTGGGTGAACAGTTTAGGATCCCTTGTCCCTAATGCACGACTCGATGATCAGTGGAGATAGCTCAGAAATCCTAGCCCAATTGCTGGAGAGAGTAAGCAATTGTCGTTTGTGTGAAAAACAGCTTGAGCCACGCCCAGTAGTGCAGGCTAGCGCTCAATCTAAGATATTGATTATTGGTCAGGCTCCCGGCATTAAAGTGCACAAAAGCGGCGTGCCTTGGGACGACGCCAGTGGTAAGCGTTTACGTCAGTGGTTGGGCCTAGAACCAGAGACATTTTATAACTCAGAGTTAGTGGCAATTGTTCCTTCGGCTTTTTGTTATCCCGGCAAGGGTAAGCAGGGAGACTTGCCGCCTCCTAAACTATGCTTTGATACTTGGCATCAGCAAATCATTGAGCAGCTTAATAAGGTTGAGCTCACTTTGTTGATTGGCCAATATGCCCAGGCTTTGTATTTGCCAACCGATTCCAAAACTACGCTAAGCGAAAATGTTGCTCGTTATCAACATTACGCTGCCCAAGACATCTGGCCATTACCTCATCCTTCACCACGCAATCGCCATTGGTTTGCTAAGCATCCATGGTTTGAGCAAGAACTAGTGCCTAAGTTGCAAAGCAAGGTTAGGCAGCTATTGGCTTAGCAGCTTAATTGTTGGGGTTATGCTGATCTAGCCACTGTTTAGGAGACATATTTGTATTGGCCCTAAATGCTCGGGTGAAACCTGATACACTTTGATAACCCACTTCTGAAGCAACCCAAGCGATTGGTTTTCTTCGCTTTAGCAGCTGCTTCGCTTGGTTAATTTTCCATTCCACTAAATAGTCACCCGGCGAACAGCCAATGGTTTGCTTGAAAGTGTCGATAAAGCTAGTGCGCGACATAGCCGCTTGCTCTGCTAACCATTCAACAGAATGCTTTGAAGCCGCTTGCTTATGCATTGCTGCTAAGGCTTGCGATAACTTGGGGTGCAGTAAGCCGGCAATTAAACCGGAGTGTTTGCTTTGTTGGTTAATGCTATGGCGCAGCAATAAGGTGACAAGGACTTCTACCAACTTATCCATAATCACCAACGATCCCTGATCTGTTTCAAAGGCTTCGCTAAAGAGTAATTCAATAGTGCGGGCGAATTGAACTTGTTGACTGAGCGATAGCACCATTTGCTCGGGCAGGGCATTGGCTAAGGCACTGTGATTGGCATTGTCGTATTGAATTGTCGCGCACACTAATTCTGCCGGTTGTTGGTCATCCACAATAAGTCGATGAGCTTGCGGCTTAGGAAAGAAAATTAAGCTGGGTGCCACTACCTCTATTTGTTGTTGCTTGCTTTGAATACTCAGCCTGCCAGAGCGCAATACATGAATGTGTCCGACAAGTTCATCCCCCGTGCTTACATCGGACAAGCCGCATAGCTGCCCTGAATAAAAAACACCGGCGCTGATTGAAAACTGTCTGAGTAGGTCAGAAAGTTGGTCCATTTTAGTTATTCCGTACTTTTTGCACTAAATGCTGAACGATTGTATCCCAACAGACCGGAGCAAGCCGTTATTGTTTCATTGTCGCTTAGCACACAACTATTTGGAGAATGAAAATGAATACACTAAAAGCACTTATTCGTACCAGCGCACTAGCCTCTGCCCTAGCTGTTAGCAGCTTTAGCTTTGCTGCCGATGTAGGCATGAGCGTAGACGCCAACGATTTAGCCATTAAAGGCTATGATCCCGTCGCCTACTTTGTAAGCGGCCAGCCAACTCAAGGTAATGGAAGTTATACCGCCACTCACAACAACGCCATTTATCACTTTGCATCTGCAGATAATCGCGATGCATTTAAAGCGGATCCCGCTAAATACGCACCGCAATATGGTGGCTATTGCGCATTTGGTGTAGCCATGGAGAAAAAGTTTGATACCGATCCAACCGCTTGGAAAATTGTCGACGGCAAGCTATACCTCAACCTGGACAAAAAGGTTCAGCAGCGTTGGTTAGAAAACACCGGTGAGCTAATTGTTGATGCCAACCAAAACTGGCCAGAAATAAAAGCTGTAGATGCAGCTAAACTTTAAGCGCTATATGACTATCTCACCAATTGTCTACTTGGTGAGATAGTACTGTTGGTACAAATCTTCGATAAGTGTGGCCAATTTAAAGTCTCGTTCACTTACGCCGCCTAATTCGTGAGTAGTAAGCGAAATATCTACTTTGTTATAGCAATTGCTCCAATCTGGATGATGGTTTTGCTGCTCGGCGTAATCAGCCACTCTTCCCATAAATTCAAAGGCTTGTACAAAGTTCTTAAAGCGGTAGCTGTTTACGATAAAGTTATTTTGGTACTGCCAACTTGGTAGGTGTTTTAAGGCTAAGTGAATAGCTGGTTGGCTTAGGGCATGCTCACTCATATTTACCTCTAGCTTGCTGGGTTATTTATAAGACTAGTTTAGCGAGAGCGTGAAGCCAGTTTTACTAGCATTGGCAGCAAATATACTGGCAGCTGAATCGCGCCCATGTAAATCATGTATTCAATCCCTAAAAAGCTACCGGTAATACTATAGGTGAGTAAAACATTACGGTTAGTCGCAGTGACACCACTAATTATGGCGAGATCTTTTCCTTTATTTAGGTACAACAAAAAGCTGGCACCAAAAGCGATTAAACAGGCCGCACTGGCAATGGCCAAATACTCTAGAGCTGTCGCAGGGCTGGTGTCATATACCTCACGAAATGCTCCCATTAGGCCTAAGGGGAAAAAAAATACTAATACGATGGTTACCGGGCGGATCTGAATAAGGGCTTTGTCGATCAGTTGTTGCTTGAGCAGTTTGTGCAGTAACAAACTGATAATAATAGGTAATATGATGAAAATTGCTAAGCGTTGGCCATAAACCTGCATATCTAACTGCAATTGCTCACTATGACTAAAGTGGCTAAACAGATGACTATTAAGTAGCAATATGCCAGGCATTAACAAAGTAGACGCGATGGTCATGGCCATACAGCGTTGAGCATCCAAGCCTATCGAGCGCACTATCGCTGGGCTGGCAAATAGCGAACCGGTGGCGCAAGTGGCTGCAATAGCCAAGTAGAGTTGGCTATTAACATTGAAAAACCAGGCAATTAGCATGATCAAAGCGGTCAAACCAAGCGTATGCCAAATGGCATAGAGCCAAATGGATATTTGAGCTAAGTCTTGTATTAGGGTTCTGATGTTCAAACTAACGATGGTAAATAGCATTAAAGCAAACAGTACTGCGGGTAAAAAAGGCAGTAATGCATTAGATAAGCCGGGCAGAGCAAAGCCGATGAAAACGCAGCTGGCTAGTAGCTGAGTAGAGTAAGCAGAAATAAACCTTAGCAAGTCCTTGCCCCATTTTGGTTATACGCTGTGCTAGCGTGGTGTTATTGACAGATTAAAACGCAAGTCAGAATCAAGTTCAAACAAGTGTTTGAAAAATGCTAGCAAAGAGATGTATGATTGCAAATGCTACATTTGGCCAATTGTTAATCATTGGCCGACTATGGGATGCTAATCTGAAATCTATTGCGCGTCGAGTCACTCGGCGAGCTTGCAACATTGTTAAGGGTAACATGAAGCAATTAGCGAAGTTTCTACTTCGTTAACCACATAATAACTATAAAATAAGGGAACATTTGATGAGTAAACCGACTATTAACGCATCTAGCTATCATCAGCTAGACCACTACCAAGTATCGAATTTGCTTTATCAGTTTATTAATCAGGATGTTTTGCCTAACTCTGGGGTAGAGCAAGACAACTTTTGGTCAGGGCTAGAAGCCTATTTAGATCACTTCATTACTAAAAACCAAGCCTTGTTAGCTAAGCGTGATAGCTTACAAAGCCAAATTGACCAATGGCATCAGCAGAATCCAGCCCCCCTAGATGCTCAAGCTTATCAGCAGTTTCTAGAAGACATTAATTACCTTGTTAAAGCACCTGAGCAAGTTAGTCTTGCCACATCAAAAGTGGATCGCGAACTCGCCCTATTGGCAGGCCCACAATTAGTGGTACCGGTAATGAATGCTCGCTATGCGCTAAATGCAGCAAATGCCCGCTGGGGCAGTTTGTATGATGCACTTTATGGCACCGATGTGATTGAGCAAAGTGGAGAGTTGGCTCCCGGCCCTGCCTATAATCCAGTGCGTGGCGAAGCGGTTATTGCCTATGGTCGTGCCCTATTAGATGAGCACTGTCCATTAGCTCATGGCAGCCATGCTGATGCCACCAAATACAATGTGCTTTCTGGCGGTTTATTGGTTGGTCTTAAAGACGGCTCCAATACCACGCTGGAAGAGGCCTCTCACCTTGCTGGTTATCAAGGAGACGCAGAGCAACCTTCAGCCATCTTATTGCAACATCACGGCCTACATATTGAAATTCAGTTTGATGAAGAACACCAAATTGGCGCGCAAGACAGCGCCAATGTAAAAGACATTGTATTGGAATCAGCCCTCACCACCATTATGGATTGTGAAGATTCTATTGCTGCAGTCGATGCCGAAGATAAGGTGGAAGTTTATAAAAATTGGTTAGGTTTAATGTGCGGAACATTAAACGAAAGCTTAACTAAAAACGGCAAACAGATTACCCGGGAGCTAGCGCCTAACCGCCAATATATTAATGCTCAGGGGCATGGCTTTAGTTTAAGTGGTCGCTCGTTAATGTTTGTGCGTAACGTAGGTCACCTTATGACCAACGACTTGATGATGGACGCAAACGGTAATGAGGTACCCGAAGGTCTGCTTGATGCAGTATTCACCAGCCTAATTGCTAAACACGATTTACTGGGAAATAGCCCTTATCGCAATTCACGCGAAGGCTCTATTTACATTGTGAAACCCAAAATGCATGGCCCAGAAGAAGTGGCCTTTAGTAATCAAATTTTTGCAGCAGTTGAAGAGCTAATTGGTCTTACTGCTAACACCATCAAACTCGGCATTATGGATGAAGAGCGCCGTACCAGCGTTAACCTAAAAGCCTGTATTGCCGAAGCGAATCAGCGAGTGGTATTTATTAATACCGGCTTCTTAGATAGAACCGGCGATGAAATTCATACCAGCATGGCGGCTGGCGCTATGGTGCCAAAAGGTGATATTAAAGAAAGCCTGTGGATTAAGGCTTATGAGCTAAATAATGTTCAAGCCGGCCTTGCATGCGGCTTGCACGGCAAAGCGCAAATTGGTAAAGGCATGTGGGCCATGCCCGAGATGATGGCCGCTATGATGCAGGCTAAACAAGCCCACCCAGAAAGTGGCGCGAGTACTGCTTGGGTGCCGTCGCCCACTGCCGCAACCCTTCACGCAATGCATTATCACCAGGTAAATGTATCGACTATTCAAAACCAGTTGTTAGAGACTTTAAGCAGTGATGATAAGCGTAACTTGGACGACTTACTCACTCCACCATTAGCTGCAGACACCGCATGGACCGAGCAGCAACTTATCGCTGAACTAGATAACAACATCCAAGGTATTCTTGGTTACGTTGTTCGTTGGGTAGAGCAGGGAGTTGGCTGTTCTAAAGTGCCAGATATTAATGGCGTTGGCTTAATGGAAGACCGGGCTACTTTGCGTATCTCTAGTCAGCACGTGGCAAACTGGTTAAAACACAAGATTGTCAGTGAAGACCTAGTGAAGCAGCGTTTTGAAGTGATTGCTGCATTGGTCGATAAGCAAAACAGTGGAGACCCTGCCTACTTGAATATGGCAGGCAATGCCGCTACCAGTTGCGCCTATCAAGCAGCGCTTGATTTAGTATTTAAAGGTTGTGAGCAACCTAGTGGCTATACCGAACCGTTGTTACACGCTTGGCGACGTGAATTTAAATCTCAATAGGCTGAATAATTCGCTACTAATAAAAGCACCTTAATAGGTGCTTTTTTGTTAGAAATCTAAACCAATACCTATCACTAAGCGATAGTCATTTTTTTCCGGGGTTATATCATCGGCGTCTGCCGTGGGTGACTCGGTATAGTCCCAAATGAAGTCAACATCTAAGTCAAGATCGTCAGTAATATCAATCGCTAGGCTCAGTAGGTTGTGATGTTGGTAACCGCCGGTCTTTTTCTGAGCTAAGGTCATTTGGTAGTCGTGAGTTAGCTCGATGTCTTTGGTAATGTCTATTTCAAAGTTAGAACCAAAGGACAAACCCATGCTGCTTTCTTTGTTAGAACTTCCCGCAGTCACTTCCTCAAAGCGAGTTTGTTGCCAAGAAGGACCAATAGACAGCTCCCATTTTTTGTCATCGTCGTCCACTGCAATGTAACCCACTTGCGAGGCTAATTGACTTTGCAGTTTTATATTTTTCAGCGGTGCATGATAGAAATCAGCCAATACCGGGCGAAAGAACCAATCATGATGTTTATATAAGTCGTGAGAGAGAGTGATTCTGTGGTTTCGCGCGGTGGTTTCGTCATTGGATTCTGAAATCACCCCAAGGTAGGTAATAATGGTGCGGTTAAGCGCGGTTTTTCGCTCACTATTAAGCTTGCCATTAATCTCTAAGGTGTTGGTATTACCGCTGGCAACGTTGGCGCTTAAGGTGGCTTTGTTTTCCCAGCGATCGGCTTCTCGTTCGGCTACCCGATACACCGAAATAACATCTTGGCGAGAGGCATAATGGGTGTCTTTGCCAATAATGGTAACGCCATCTTTATCTACCATTAAGCGGCCGCGTACCACACCTAAACCTCGCAAGTTTACTTGAAACCAGTTGGCTGTGCGGAGGCGCTGAATATCGTCGATATCAATGTTTAGGTCGTCTAATTCATCACTATCGAATAGTACTTCTTTTTGATAAAGCTCTTCGAGTTCCCCTTGAACAACTTCGCCAGAGTCTAATTGGATCCAATCTTTATCCTCATCTAAGTCGAGAGCGCTAAAGTAGTCTTGTTGAAACTGTTCTGCGACAGATTGCGGTGTTTGCTCGGCCTCGGGAAGAGAAGTCTCCGCAGCGAGAGAGTGGCTAAGGCTGGAAGAGGTGACTAACAATACAACAGCTAAGAGGCGCATTAAGTGGTGGCTGCTCCATCAGACATTTAACGACAGTGTTTTGATATTAGCGGCTTTTTCGGCAATACGGAATAAGCGCTTGAGAATACTCGATGTTTTGTTTAGCCGAGTTGTCCTCAGCTAAACATCACCTGCTAGCTATTTCACCTGTGCGCTACGCATCCATTCGCGGTAGGCATCAGCACCTTCTTCACCTTCGGCGGGTGACCAAGGGGCAAAATCTTCTGAAGGTGTTGGCACATAAGCCCCTTCTTTTATCTCTAAGCCTACGGTGCCAGCTTGCATACAAGCATAGCCGTGCCAAGTATTGGGTGGCACTTCGATGGCGCGATTGGTCTCCGGTGATAGGCTATGGCGCTCGGTAAGTTTCCCTTGGTCATTAAAAATCAACAAGTCTAACTGGCCTTTTAACACCAAAAATAGTTCCCATTTGTGGGCTTCGCTATGGCGATGTGGACGCATGTAGGTATCGGGCTCGGTGGCGATAAACAAACGTTGCACACCTGCGTCTAAGGTTTCATGTAAGTTGTGATGGCTGCGCTGGCGTGGTGCTGCTTTAGCCTTATCGCTAAAGTCTGAAAAGTCCTTGTTGTTGATGATCTTCAACATTAGGTGGAGTCCTTAAATGAGTGTATTCGAATTGGTCATCGTAACTGGGCCAGATCTTGGCATATTTTTGACGGCTCAACAAATAGGGTTTTAAGATGTAAGGCAGTAAGTTATTACTCAATAGTTTTTAAGGAGCTTGCCATGAACAAAATGACTGGGCGTTGCTTGTGCGGAAAAGTGAGTTACCAAGTTGATCAATTAGAGCCTCATATGGCTAGTTGTCATTGCAGCATGTGCAGAAAGTTTCATGGCGCTGCCTTTGCAACATATGGCGAAGCCAAAACAGAGAACTTTCGTTGGTTAAGTGGGCAGGACTATATAAAGAAATTTACTGCTGAAAATGGCACCGTGAGGCAGTTTTGCAGCGAATGTGGTTCAAGCTTAAGTTTTGCACCCGCTAACGATGATGGGCGTTTTATTGAATTTAGTTTGGCGACGCTTGATTGCGATATACAACTAAAACCAGACGCCCATATTTTTGTGGCCTATAAAGCTAATTGGTTTGATATTTGCGATAACTTGCCACAGCACCAAGAGGGGCGAGAATAAACCTTATGTTTTTGTCTTAAGTTTTTGCATGTATTGATAAGGAGTCATGCCGCGTAGGCGCTTAAAGGCGCGGCAAAAACTTTGCTCGTTGCTGTAAGATAAGCGCTGGGCAATGTCGTTAATGTCGTAGCCTTTAAATAGATACTGTACCGCTTCATTACATAATACGTTGGCGGTCATGGCTGAAAAATTCCAGCCATGTGCCGATAAGCGTCGTTGGAGTTGCTGGCGCGATATGCTTAGGCAGTCGGCCAAAAATTCGACGTTTGGGCGTCCGTAATAGCGGGAAAAATTTATTAATGAGTAAAGCGATTTAACCATGTCGTGAGGTTGAGGAATATTAATATATTCATCGAATTGCGCGTCACTTAAGCGCAGTGGGGCTTGTTTTTCCCACTGGCTCTTTTCGTCCAAATGAGTGACCGAAGCATTCACCCAAACTTCGGTTTGGGCACTACTCAGTTTAACTTTGCAGCCAAAAAATGCTTCTAGCCGTTTAAGATCGGCAGCAGGTCCGGTTAGAAAAACTTGCAAAGGAGAGAAGTCGCTCCCTAGGTAATAGCGCAACATGTTTACTTTCATGATAGCCATGCGCAAGCTATCGTGTAGCCGCGCTTGGTGGGTTGCATAGGGATTACTGTAGGTCCATTTTACAATATTACCCGACTGTAAACCGCTGAAGGAACAGCCAGATTGTAGTAGTGAGCAGCCATAGTTAATACGCCGAAACGTCACCACAAAATCGGGTGTGTAATAAACCCACTTGTTAAACAGTTGCACACTCTCGAAGTTAATATAAGGGGCTAGTTTAAGCATAAACAAAGGGTCTTGGCTTAAGTGCTCAGCTTGTTCAACCCAACGGTTGGCAAAACTTATGGGGATTAGAGACAGCGGTTCTTCAAGCAAGGCCGAAGGAATGCCGAGATCGTTAGGCTTAATCGCAAACTCGGTGTTCAAACCATCGAGTAGGGGCTTAATAAAGTTAAGCCGAATAAATCCAATATCAAACTCTTTCATTACCGTTCTCTACAACTTGTTTACATTTTGAATCGATTTTCAATCAAATTAGATTGAATCTGTCCATGCCTGCGCATCTTCTCACATTCGACTGCACAATGCTTTGATTTTTAGTTTACCGATAAGAGATTGCTCTATGAGTTTAGTAAGCATGCCATTTGTTGGCGGAGCCGCCGACACCGCATTACATGTAGTGGCTGTTACTGTTTTGCTAGGGACCATTGCTGCCATTGGCTTTGGTTTTTGGAAAGTTCACGAATTACCATTGCATAAAGCACACAGTAAAAAACACCAACAATTAGGGCTTATTAGCGCGCTCACCTGGATTGGGTTTATTTGGCATTGGGTTTGGGTTATCGCTGTCATTATTGCCTTTGTAGACGGCGAAAAAGCACTGTGCCGAATTCGCGATATTTGGAAAGAGAGCGACACCAAAAACGCTGGTTCTGAAGCGGATGTTATTCCAGAGGAGCAAAGCAATGCTTGAAGGTTTAGCGGTTTGGGCTTTGTTTATTTATCTGCTGCGCTTAGTGGGAATGCCTTGGAATAAGTACTCCAAATTGTTTGCTTATCTGGGAGGCGGCACTTGGTTGCTATTTGTATGGGTGGGTTTAATTACTTATACACCCATGGATTTGTCGGGAGGCTCTTTAGTGCAGTCGCCCCATATTCAGGTTCGTCCTGCTTCTACCAAGATTAAGGGCACAGTGGATAGCATTCACATTAAGCCTAATCAAGAGATCCGCAGCGGTCAGCTAATGTTTACCATTGATGACGACATTTACGTGATAGAACGTAACAAAGCACAAGCTGATTTAGATGCGTCGGAGGTGGCCTTAGCAGTGGCTCGCGAAGAAGTGAAAATTGACCAAGCCAACCTAGCAGAGAAAACCGCTGATATTGCCATTACTGAACAGGAAATTTTAGCAGCGCGGGAGAACCTTAAGCTAAAGCAATCGACTTACCAACGTTACTTGGAGCAAAACGAAGCCTTAACTCACTCGGTAACCGAGTCTCGCTTAGATGAGCAAGACACCGAGGTAGAGCTTGCAAAAGTAGAGCTAGAGCGGTTAAAAGCAGAGTTAGAGAAAGCTAAAGTAAGTGTCAACAAAGCACGAGTACTCTTAAGCAAAGCGGAGCTAGCCGTAGACAGCAAACAAGTGGAGGTGATGTCTGCGATACAACTCTTGAAAAAAGCCCAATGGAACTTGGATAACACCAAAATATATGCACCAGCCGACGGTTACGTCACCAACTTTATTATGCGAGAAGGACAGTACGTGGGCGTGGTTCCAAGAATGCAAATGTACACCAATGAAAAATACGTATTGATGCGGGTTAATCACCAAGCTATTCGCAATATTAAGGTTGGCCAAAGTGCCGAATTTGCGACAGCGGTATACCCCGGGCAGATATTTGTTGCAGAAGTTGAAGGGATTGTAGAAGCCTCTGGCGAATCACAAGGCAACCTCACTGGGCGTGATGATCGGGTTCGCCAAACTACTGGCATGAATGTTATGAACAAACATCACTTCGTGCGTTTAAAAATTAGCGAGCCTGAGGGCTACGATATCCCGGTTGGCTCAGTAGGTTTGGCCTGGATTAGTGGTGAAAAGCCCATTGCCTTCATGAACTTTCTCGATGTTATTCGCGGCATTATTATTCGAATGAAATCGCAAATTTACTATATCTACGCCATGTAGTGGTTTATTCAGTTGCTTGGCAGCGCAAGGCTGCTAAGCAACTTACAAGCATTCTCCCTGATTCCGCTTTGACGCCTTTAGCACTTACGGTTAGGCTGAATAGCTACTCCCGCCTTCATTTATGGATCTTATGAAGCTTGTCGATATTCTGTTTGCCTTAATCGTAGCCACTATATGGGGAGTGAACTTCTCGGTGATTAAGTGGGGTTTAACTGAGCTTCCTCCGGTGCTGTTCTCGGCTTTACGTTTTGCCATTGTGGCGATACCGGCAGTGTTTTTTGTACCTTTTCCTAAAACCGCCCTGCTTAATGTTGTTGCTGTGGGGGTATTCCTAGGAGTGATCAAGTTTAGTTTACTGTTTGTGGCTATGGAGGTTGGGGCATCGGCGGGTTTGTCTTCTTTGCTGTTGCAGGCTCAGGTGATGTTCACTATTTTGCTCAGTTTTATTTGGTTTAAAGAAAAAATCACTATTTATCAGTTCGCAGGAATTGGTTTATCTAGCCTTGGCTTTGCGCTGTTTTTTGCCCTGAGTTCAGAAAACCTCGGCTTGATAAGCTTGCTGTTGTTACTTCTTGCAGCCTTGTCTTGGGCGGTTTCTAACTTGTTTATGAAGCAGGCAAAGGGCGTTAATGTATTGCACTTTATGGTGTGGGTGAGTTTGATTCCGCCTTTGCCTTTATTGGTTTTTTCGTATTTGTTCGAAACCCAAACTCCTTATCACTTGTTAATGAGTACTCAAGCTTCAACTTGGTTGGCCTTAGCTTACGTTGGATTTATTTCTACTTTATTAGCTTTTGCGCTTTGGGGGCACTTGCTGGCCAAGTACAGTGCCGCTGCCGTGACACCTTTTGCTTTGTTAGTACCAATAGTGGGAATGGTTACTGCCAACGTGGTTTTCGATGAGAGTTTAAATGGTTTAGATTGGACAGGTGCTGCCTTAGTGTTACTGGGTTTGATATCTTGTGTATTTGGCCAGAACTTGCAAAAGTATTTAGCAGAAGTATTTAGTAAATAGCCCTAGCAAGTCGATTTAAGATTGTAAGCCTAGACCTCAAGCTCTACAGTAGCGAGAGTAACGAAAGAGTATTAATTATGTCGGATTTTAAAGAACTCAATAAGCGCAGTGCCAACGCTTATGCTCAGCAGCGAAACCTCATTAAGCAAGTATTGGCGGGTAAAGCCAAGCAGTGTGAACACTGTAAACAGCCGTTGTTTGTGGTGCTGCCTGGGCAAGAAAAAGCCCCTGGCGTATATTGCACCAAGGGCTGTACGTCTATCGAACTAGAGCTAAGTTTACCGAAGTAACTAATCGCGAGGCGCTTGGCGGCGATCTTGCTCCAAAAACTTTAGGCTTTCTTCTATCGCAACTATGGTCTTCTCGACCAGTTGCTCCCGCTCTGTATCACTAATAGCGCTTAGCACATCCACGTCATGGCGAATGTAGCGCGGTGGTAAACGATTAAGTACCAAGCAACATAAATCTTGCAGAGTATCTAGGTCACAGCGCTTATGGATCTCTAAGGCATGAATCTGTTCACCTAGTAGGAACTCAGTAAAATTATGAATTTCCTCTGATAAGCGCATTATTTTTCCCTCAAGTAAATGTATACATTCAGGTTATATAAGAAAAGCCAGAGCCGCCACTCTCTGGCTGTTTAATCTTATTGATGTTGAACCGGATTCACATTTAATGCGTCATTATACAAAGCTTCGTACTGCCAAACCGACTCTTTCCAATGGAATCGAGATAGCATTGCACGATGGCGCATTGCTTGAAATTCTTCCGGGTGTTCTAAATAAAGCAGCAAGGCTCGGCGTAAAATATTTAGTAAATCGGCTGGTTCCGGATCATAGAAGATATGCCCAGTGGCATTTTCTGGGTCTTCATCATAATCACTTACCGTGTCTCTTAAGCCGCCAACGCCGCGCACAATAGGTAAGGTGCCATAGGCTAGGCTGTACATTTGGTTTAAGCCACAAGGCTCAAACAAAGAGGGCATTAAGAAGAAGTCGGCACCGGCTTCAACTAAGTGGGCCAATTCATTGCTATAAGCATGAATGAAACGCAGCTTATCCGGCCACTGTTTTTGCATTGACTCAAGCTCAGCCACAATACCACTATCACCAGTGCCTACTATCACCACTTGCACGTTGTGACGTAAAAACTGTTGTAGGGCAGGCAGCAACAGGTAGAAACCTTTTTGCTCGGTTAAGCGACACACCATGCCAAAAATAGGTACGTTTAGCTGAGCTAAGTCTGTTTCAACTTGAAGCGCTTGGCGACATACTGCTTTACCACTCATATCTGTGGCGGAGTAATTGGTAGGAATAAACTTGTCGGTTGCTGGATCCCAGTCTGAGTATTCACAACCGTTTAATATGCCTACTAAGTCGCCGCGGCGCTGCTCAAAATAATCACAAAGGCCGTGTGAGCCTAAGCGGGTAAGTAGCTCTTGGGCGTAGTTAGGACTTACTGCATTAATCTTGTCGGCATGGCGAATGCCTGCTTTAAGCAAGTTTATGCAGTTATAACCATCGAGTATTTGGTCCACTAAACCATCGGCTAAGCCTTCTAGAAGCTGAAACTGGTGCTTCTCAAAGATGCCTTGGAAGGCTGCGTTATGAATAGTAAGAATTGATTTGCTGTTACAAAAAAACGGGTGATGAGCAAACTTTTGCTTGAGCAAGTAAGGGATGAGCGCAGTATGCCAGTCATTACAGTGGAAAATGTCTGGCTTGAACTCAAGCGCTTCCGCTACTTGAAATACCGCTCGCGAGAAAAAGGTAAAACGTTCGCCGTTATCATCGTAGGCAAACTCACCTTCGCTATATAATTGGTCCCGCTCAAAATAGTCATTTTGCTGAATTAAGTAAACGGGCACGTCTTCGAGCATTAGCTTGAAGACTGCGTAATCAATATCTTGGCAACCATGGCTAGTTTGAAGGCTTAAGTCGAGAATCTTCTCGGCTTCATCATGGCGATTTATCGTTTTATAAAACGGCATGATAATTCTTACATCTTGGCCATGTTCCTTCAGAGCCAGGGGTAAGGCTTTAGCAACGTCGGCTAAGCCACCTGTTTTAGCTAAGCTTTCTACTTCAGAAGCTACAAACAGAATCTTGACAGGATGGGCTGTCACAGAGCACTCCTTAACGATTAAGGCACCAGAGGGTGCCTTATGTGGTTCAATATTAGAGTAATTGCTTATTTGTTTTCAAGGCAATTTGTAGCTTAAAAGCCAACCTTGGCATTTTTCGGTATCACAACAATCCCTTCTGGGGATACCGTAAAGCGTTTGCGATCTTCCTCGAGGTTCTCACCAATGATGGTACCAGGCGCAATTTCAGCATTTTTATCGATGATGGTGCGGCGGATCTGACAACCTTCACCAATTCTGCAGTTACCGATTAACACTGATTCGCTAATCACCGAACCTGGGCGTACGTGGCTTCTAAAGCCAAATACACTGCGGTTTACCTCAGAGCCTAAAATAAAGCTACCTGCAGAAATCAGTGATTGGCTTACGCTTACCTTTTTGTCGCCAACATCCTTAAAGGTGGCTGGCGGTAGCGGTGGGTAATGGGTATGCAGCGGAAACTTGGGGTTATACAGTGAGAACGGTGGCTCTTCATCTAACAAGTCCATGTGGGCCGCCCAATAGGCATCTAAAGTACCGACATCGCGCCAGTAACCACTTACCGATTCGCCAGGAATGGTGTTTTGGGTGAAGTCATAAGCAAAAACCTTACCCTGAGGGTAGAGTTTTGGAATGATATCATGGCCAAAATCGTGGGTAGAGCTGTCTTCTTTAGCATCGTCGTATAGTGCTTCTAACAGGGTTTTACGTTCAAACACGTAGTTACCCATAGACGCTAGTACGTGGTCCGGATCGCCTGGAATGGTTTTAGGATTCACTTTAGGTTTTTCTTCAAAACCTATCATGCGGCCTTCTTCGTCTACTTCGATAATGCCGAATTGGTCGGCTTGTGCTTTAGGTACTTTAATCGCAGCCACAGTAAGTGCAGCTTCTTTACGGCGATGTTCGTCTACCATCTGGCGTACGTCCATTTTGTAAATATGGTCGCTACCAAAAATACATACATGTTCCGGTTCGTTTATTTCAATAAATCGGGCATTTTGGTAAATAGCATCTGCCGTGCCGTCGTACCAACGTTTGCCTACTCGCATTTGCGCTGGAACCGCATCAATAAAGCGGTCGGTAATACCTGAAAGGTGCCAAGCTTGGCGCAAGTGAATGTTTAACGATTGCGATTTAAACTGAGTTAGCACGTAGATTTTTAAGAAGTCAGAGTTAACAAAGTTATTTAAGGCAAAGTCGATCAACCTGTAACTTCCTCCAAATGGTACCGCTGGCTTAGTGCGGCTGTCGGTGAGTGGATAAAGGCGAGTACCTTCACCACCAGCGAGGATCATTGTAAGAATTCCTGCCATGAGACTTTGTACCTCTGTAATTGTGTCAGTTTCGTGAAATCGTTTTCAAAGTGGCTTGGCTTAGTTTCCAGATATTTACCTTAATGTAAATAGCAGAATCTGGGTTTTAGTAATTCCACATTAAAAAAACGTTCTTTCTATATACAACAACGTAAAATCTTAAATTTTTTGTTGTCGAGTACACTTTCAAAGCGGGAGAAGTGCTGCTTTATTAGTGCTTCGTATTGTAAGAAACTGTTGGCGACTAACCACAGTTCACCGTTGGCGTTTAAGTGTTGTTTTGCCTGAGCAAGAAACGTCTCGGTGGTTTCATACTGGGTATCAATTCCAGCATGAAAAGGCGGATTGCTTACAATAAAATCGAAACTCTGCTTCACCTCGCTTAAACCATCCGAAGCAATTACTGTTCCAGTGAGTTGATTTTCTTTCAGAGTAGCCTTACTGCTAGCAATGGCATATGCACTCACATCGAGCAGGCTTATGTCTACATTTTGTAATAGTGCCTGGCTTGCACCAATAATGCCCGCACCGCACCCAAAGTCGAGCACGCTGCCATGCAAAGTGGGCAAGTGCTCTAATAACAATTGGCTGCCATCGTCGAGTTTACCGTGATTAAATACCCCTGGCAGTGACTTCACCTTGAGCGAGGCATTAGGAAGTGCTACTTCAAAGCTGTTTTGCCATGGGCTGGCATCAAATTGGGGCGCAGCTTTATCTAGCACCCCAAAGTAGAGCCCACAACGGCGCGCACTATCAATTTTGTTTACCTTAATACCAAATTCAGCCAGCAGCTTTTCACAACTTTTAACTCCACCACGGTTTTCGCCCACTACAAATATCTCTGCGCCTGTTTGTAGCTGCGGCAAAATGCAGGCAAATAAATAGGCGGCTTCTTGTTTGGCTTTAGGCATAAATAGCAACAAAGCGTTGCTATTGCTGGCCAACTTAGGTGCAGCGCTAAACTGGCTAGTAAGTTTGCTATTTTGCTGCTTGGCGAAATACTGATGGTGGCCAAAATGACTACAACACACCTGCAACGATGCCACCTGTTCTAGCAAGCTCAAGGGGTAGTTGTCGGCTAGCTGACCGGCTACAACTAAATGCTGTTGAGTGAACAAGTCATCATGGCGAGCAAGAACTTGGCTAGTGGCGTGAGGAGAGGTATTCATAATCTGGCTTGGTTGGGGCGTGGTTGCCGCAATAATAAAAAGTTTTCAAGGAAAAGGCTATCTCATGAGAACTTATGCGGATTTATTTTTCAGGTTACTTGACTTTTACTGCGTGCTAAGGAAACTAGCTAGCAAGAATTTTGATTGTTAAGGACAACACCTTGTTGCCATTTTCTTTAGAATTGAAGAAGTATAAACGGCCCGAATTAAAACGCGGGTGGTTAACGGCTGGGTGTAACTAAATCGAAAAAACGTTTTTGAACCCGGCCACTGTGACCGGGTTTTTTTATTTTTGAAGTAAGTGATGGAGCGGGCATGTTTAAAGGATCGATAGTAGCGTTGGTTACTCCCTTTATTGAAGGTGAAGTAGATTATGCAGCGATTCGCGAGTTAGTTGAGTGGCATATTGGCCAAGGTACTCACGGTATTGTGCCTGTAGGTACAACGGGTGAGAGCCCAACCTTAACTCACGATGAGCATATTGCTGTAGTTAAAGCGGTAGTAGAGCAAGCGAAAGGGCGAGTGCCTGTAATTGCTGGTGCTGGTTCCAACAACCCGATTGAAGCCATCGAATATACTAAGGCTGCTCAACAAGCTGGCGCCGATGCTACCTTGCATGTAGCGGGCTATTACAACCGCCCAAATCAAGACGGCTTGTTCCAACACTTTAAGATGTTGCACGATGCCACCGATATCCCGATTGTTTTATACAATATTCCTCCACGCGCAGTGGTAGATTTAAGCCCAAGCACTATCGCTAAGTTGGCACAGTTGCCGCGTATTGTTGGTGTTAAAGATGCCACTGGTGATTTGTCTCGCCCATTGTTTGAACGTCAATTAGTCGAGCAAGACTTTTGCTGGCTAAGCGGTGAAGATGCTACAGCAGTATCTTACAACGTGAGTGGCGGCCAAGGCTGTATTTCGGTTACCGCCAATGTTGCGCCTAAACTGTGTGCTCAAATGCAGCAAGCTACCCTAGATGGTGATTACGCTAAAGCCAGTGAGATTCAAGACAAGTTGATTCCTTTGCACCAAGCAATGTTTGCCGAGCCTAGCCCGGCCGGTGCTAAGTACGCGATGTCTTTGCTAAATAAATGCCAAGCAGAGTGCCGCTTACCGGTAACAGAGTTATCAGACTCTACTAAGACACGCATTCGCAATGTAATGCAAAACTTAGAGCTTATTTAGTAATAATAAAACTATTTATAAGGCCGAGCTTGCTCGGCCTTTTTATTTACTTAGCGTTTGGTTGCCAGCTGCTTTCCCACGCTTAAGCTAAGCCTATGATTTAACTCTGCTATACTGATAATCACGCAAACTTCAGGGATGTAGTAGTGGCAGAAATCGATCTGGTAAGTTTTTTTCATGGCATTGTAGAGGCCGATAGCGGATATTGGTTATTGCAACCAGATAACGGCCACGTGTCGGTGCGCTACCCCTGGCAAGATGGTCGTTCAGAACAGCTTAACCTAGAGCAATGGCTGGAACGCATTGACGTTCGTTGCCGCGCCGCCTTTCAGCAAGCCTTGCATACTAGCTTACAAAACCAGCAAGCCTTTTTTTGTCACTATTGCCATAGCGATGACGAGTGGTTGCGTATTCACGGAATGCCGGTCGAAATTCAACAGCAGCAATACTTGCTAGCAAGTGTGTTGCCTTTAACCATGCCTGTGATAAACGATGAGGCAAAGCTGCGCGATCCACAAAGTGGTTTACTCTCAGCGCCGCTATTTCGCGAGTTACTTATTCAAGCCATGCGTTTAAGCCAGCGCAATCACGAACCCTTTGCCATTCTTACTCTGCATTACGCCAGTGACGATAGCTCTTTGGTTTGCGCCATCGTCGCTAAAGTTTTGCAAGAACAGTTGCGCCGCTCAGACAGCATTGCTCAGTTTAAAGAAGGTGAGTTAATTGCCTTGTTATATGGCACTAGCAGGGGAGCGGTAGACGCAGTAGCGGCCAAACTCACCAGCGAGTTGCAACGACAATTAGAAGGTGTGGCTTTAGATAGCTTAAAAATGGGCTGGGCCTATTACCCCGAGCACGGTGACAATGTTGACACTTTATTGGCACACAGATTAGACGCAGTGGAAGCACTGCGTCTTTCTTAGAATAACGCCAAAAATGCACCTAGCGCTATCACAAGCAGCTAAGTGCACATCTTCGTGTTTTATTTAGCTTGCTGAACCACAGTGGTACTGCTTTTTAGCATATCTAAATAAAGGTCTTGGTAGTCATCTGGTGTGATGATAAATCCATTGGCATCACTAAATGCACTTACCTGACCGGTTTCTGCGATGCTTCTAGTATCAAGGTATTTAGCCATAAAGTAATCCTGTTGAGTACTTGCTAATTCACCCTCTATCAGCGCCAACTCTAAACCTTCAATCTCTTGAATCGATAGCTCGATGGCACTGCTTTCTAAAAGCGGTTGCTGTGCTTTAGCTTGGGCATAAATGCTTTGATAGAAAGCGCGATTATTGTTGGTGAGCACTTTTACGTGGCTACGTTGTAGAGCAAAGTCATCTTCAGAAAAACTGCCAGCATTGTCGATACAGTACTTAGCGTTATCTAGCGCAGTAGGGCATTGCTGCTGAATATCTACGCCAGTTATGGGTGCTAAGTCAGGTAGGCTTAATTCTAAGCCGCTGTCTTGATCATCAATGGCCATTACACTTTCAAATTGCCAAGAGCTATCGTTGCTGACGCCAGAGAATAAACCTAGCCAGTGGCTAACTTCACTGTAGTTGGCGGCAATAGTAAACTGGTCAACGTCATGGTAAAGGGTTTGCCATTGATAGCTTTGATTGTTGTGAATCGCCAAGATGGCACTGCCTTCATCAAGGTCTAGGTTGGCGGCACTTTGCCAATACATTGGCATGAGATCTTGGTTGTTTAGTTCGCCCGGTGTAATTTCATCGTAGTCTTCGCTGTCGTAAACATAGCTTGGCTCAATGAAGCCATAATAAGCGAGGTCAGTATGTTGGTCGTTGTTACTGGTGTAAAAAGCGGTAACTAAAGTATCTCGGGCGGCGGGAAGCGGGGAGATAACCGGGATGTGAGAGGCGATATCTCTGCCAGATACTGCATCTGCCGAATAGCTAGTTTGGTAGTAACTTACACCGCTTTCTTGAAGTACGGTTAATGCTGCTGAATCGGCGGTATCGCTGATTGAGCGATAGTCTATGCCTTTATAACACTCGCTGCCGGTTTGTGTTGAGCGTACGTTAAGTACTTTATGGCTTAACAGTTCTTTCTCCACACCAAACATATATACATCAGGGTTGCCGCTTAAGTTGCCATCTACCTCTTCAAGCGATACATAGCCGTCTTCTGGTACCAAGCTACTGTCAATGCTCACGATGCCACTGCTAGGCACATCTATGGCCGGAATGGTGTGCTCTTCAATAATTGAACCATCGGCATTGTGGAACAAAATATTGTATCCAGCATTGGCGACTGAGGCGGTGATGACCCGGCTTGGGTCTATTTCTGCGGTGCCATAAACAATGCAGCCCGATTTTAGGTCACTTTCTTTAACCGTATGCAATTGGATAATTTGCCAATTGTATTTGGGAGCACTAGGCGTAGAAGGCGAGCTGTCGCTTCCTCCGCAGCCACTTAGCATAACAGCAGCCACTAAACTGGGTAATAAAGCTTTATTCACTTAAAAATCCTCAAACTACGAGTCAAAATATTGATACTGCGATTTTAAAAGCAAAAATTAGGCCTTTTTGTTTTTATGTTGGTTTTTTATTCTTGAATAGCTGTTTATTTTAGATTTAATTGCTATGTGTTGTGTGCTGATAGAGAAGCTTAAATGAGTCAAAGTGTGCTTGATAAGGCATTTATGAATATATGTGGTTTAGTGCTGTTGATGTTTATTTTATATTTTATTGGATGGTGATTTTTGGGGTGTAGATGGCAACGATCCGCGTGTATGCATGGGGCTTACTATTTTTTTGGCCTTTTTTAAGCAATGCTAAGCAGCTTATAGAGATTAAAGTTGGCGGTTACGACTACCCTCCTTATGTGATTCATGATGTATCTACCAACCGTTATAGCGGCGTAACCTTAGATATACTAAGGGCACTTAATCACCTACAAGATAAGTATTCCTTTCGTTTTGTTTCTACCTCTCGGCATCATCGCCACGCCGCGTTCTCTCGGCAACGTTTCGAGCTGATTTTGTTTGAAAACCTACAATGGGCTTGGCAGCCGCTTAATGTGCAACAGAGTCTTCCCTTGGTGTTAGATAGAAATTTGTTACTCACTCACCAAGCGCATGATTATCAGCAGCATGGTTTGTTCAAACCCGAGCACAATTACAGTGTGGTGTTGTTTGATGAACTGCACCAGCGAGAACATTTATCCGATGAGGGTTTTGCCGTTAAAACCTGCTCGCATGTGATGCATTGCATTAAGCTGGTACTAAAGCGTCGGGTAGACTTTGCCATGGTCAATGAGAGCTACTATTTACCGCTGACTCGACAAAGGCCAAGTTTATTAACGTCACTTAAGTCAGTGGATAACTTTAGCCCTGTTTACAGCTTGCATGCCTTACTTAGCAATGACTCAGCGCTTAGTATTGAACAGCTTAATGTTTATTTTGAGCAATTGAGTTTGTCGGGAAAGTTGCAAGAAATAATGAGCAAGTATCAGCT
The DNA here is from genome assembly GCF_900537085.1 of Agarivorans sp. Alg241-V36. Lineage (NCBI taxonomy): Bacteria > Pseudomonadati > Pseudomonadota > Gammaproteobacteria > Alteromonadales > Alteromonadaceae > Agarivorans > Agarivorans sp. Alg241-V36. Next base: position 303,841 of record NZ_UNRE01000001.1, read on the forward strand.
GGCTTTAGCCAAATAACGCTTAAGCGCGAGCTAGCAATTGCGGGCCGCGCTTGCCTTTATCTTCCATGTATTGAAAGTACAAACGAATATGTGTTGCAGATTGGTCCACACTGCGACCCATTGCTTCACGGATTGATTTTCGATTGGCTTGTTTCGCATCATCACTATCGCGCAATTGGGTGGCCGTTAAGCCTGGTTGAACATCATTGTTGCCAAATACAGCAGTACCAGGATTGGTCATTTGACGCTGAGCCGTGTATTCGGTGATGGTTTGACGAGGTGCGGTGCCCTCGATACGCTGACGCGCCTGATAGGTCGACTCTAACGAGGCGGCTTGGAGATTGTAATTAACCTGCATAAGTGAGCTCTAACCTAAGATTGACCTGAACCATTGAGCTTTTATCGGCAGAAAGCTAGCAAACTTTACTGCTAACTTAACGCTTAACTGCAAGCCAGGTAGTGGGCAATATGTTGGTTGGCGGGCGATTGCTCAAGCTGCTTAACGCTGGCAAACTGCTGAGTCTTACCTTGTTCGATGAAAGCCACTCGCTGAGCAACACGCAAGGCATCTTGCCATTGGTGGGTCACCATTAATACCGCTAGCTGATACTGCTCGGCGAGTTGTTTAACTAACTCTAAGCACTCTAGGCGTAGCATTGGATCTAGCGCGCTAAAGGGTTCATCTAACAATAGAATCGGGCGATGGCGAATTAAGCAGCGAGCTAACGCGACGCGTTGCTGTTGACCACCAGACACTTGGTCTGGGCGTTTATCTAAGATCGCCGAGATGCCTAAGCTGTCGGCGATGTCAGAGACTTGCTGTTGCTGGGCAGCATTAAGTTTGAGTTGCTGGCTAATACCCAAAGCGATGTTCTGCTTTAAACTTAAATGGTGAAACAAATTGTGCTGTTGAAATAGTGAAGTAACTGGCCGCTGACTAATTGGCAAGGCCAACAAGTCATCACCCTTCCAGTTCAAACTTCCTTGGCTGGCAGGCACAAAACCAGAGATAAGCTCCAGCAAGGTGCTCTTACCGCTGCCGCTGGCACCCAGCAAAGCCACCACTTCACCTGGCTTTACTTCCAGTGAGTAATTAAATTGCTGCTGGTGGCGTTGGCATTGCAGCTCAGAGATGCTCAGCATGGTGTCGTCCTAGGCTTATGTCGAGTAAGTAAAATATAATAGCGCACAGTATTAGCATAATGAGCCCAGTGGCGCTGGCTAAGGCGTATTGGTAGCTACTTAATTGTTGAAATAACAGCAGTGGCAGGGTGGTCACATCTACACTGCCAATCAGCGCTATCACTCCCATGTCTCCTAGGGATAAAACCATACATAGGCTTACCGCTACGCTTAAAGGCTTACGCATTAATGGCCAATAAATGAAACGCACTTGGCTAAGGGCGGGTAAGTCTAGGCTTTGATTGAGTTTGGCGTATTGCTTAACTGTGTCATTAAGGGCAGGTTTTAAGCTGCGCATGTAAAAAGGCAGGCTCATTAATGCGTTAATTAGCGCAACTAAGGGCACGGTATAGCGGCTAATGTCGCTGCGGCTAATCAATAGAAAAAACAGGCCAGTAGTGATCACCATTGCGGGTGCTAACAACATGATAGAAGCCAACAACTCTTGGCCTTTGTGCCTTTTTGCTCCTTTGTTTTGGCTTAAGTTGGTGCTGTATTGCCAAAGCAAAGCGCTGCCTAACAGCAGTACCCAAAGCACACTTTGTGCGGCAATGCTTAAAGACCATAAACTGCTTTCTAGCCATTGCTGCCAAGGTAAAGCTTGCCAGCTAAGAGCGCTTAGTGGGCTAAACATACCCAGCACGATTGAGGCGATAAACAGGTAATAAAGAGCAATGATCAGCCTATGAGCGCTGCGTGTTAGCGACGAGCTTTGTTGAATATTCTCTAGGCTTTGCTGATGGCGAACGCTGTCATTTTGCTCGCGTCCCAGCAGTAACCAGCCTAAGCTGGCGGCAATAAGCAGTTGTAACAAGGCACATTGAAGCGCAAACAATGGGTCGAAGTCATAACGAAGCGCTTGGTAAATAGCCACTTCTAGAGTGGTACTTTGTGGGCCGCCACCTAGCGCCAGCACAATGGTAAAGCTGCCAAAACACAACAAAAAGACTAAACCAAATAATCCAGCTAGGCGAGAGCGTAACATTGGCCATTCAATCAATCGCCAATAGTGAAGCTGAGAAAACCCCAGTTGCTTACCTTGGCGCCAATAACTGGCTGGAATAGCTTGGTATTGCAGATAACAGTAGCGTGCTATTAAGGGCATATTGAGGAAGCTGTGAGCAATCAAAATGCCGGGTAGGCCGTAGATCTTCCAAGAAAATGGCGATAACTGTTGCCAAAATCCGTTTAAACCAAAACTGCCTACACAGCCCAATACCACCAAAATTACTGGGCAAACAAAACACAAATTGGCGAGGCGCAATTGCCAGTTGAGGCTGGCGGGCTGCAGGTAAAACCATGCTCGGGCAACTAATATACCGCCGGCGCAGGCCAACAATGCCGACAGTAGGGCTTGCCAAAGGCTAAAGCGCAGTACGCGCCATAAATAGGGGTCGTTAAAGGCGCTCCAGCTTAGTTCTTTGGTTTGCTCGGCTAAGCCCCAAAAGGCGGCCAATACCACCAAAGCGAGGAACGCGCTGGCGGTATAACCCGCAATTGCCGCCAGATTCTTCATCACTGTTTATTGGCTAACTGCGTTGCGCCATTCTTTGGTCCACGCTTTGCGCTGCTGGCTCACTGTTGCTTGGTCAATGCTCAAGGGCTTTGGCGTTACTAAGCTTGAGAATGCTTCTGGCAGCTCTGCTTCAGGGTTTACCGGCAGCATCCAGTTTGTTGTGGCAATAATCTGTTGAGCAGGTGCGCTTACTAGAAAGGATAAAAACTGCTGTGCCAATTCTACTTGTTGGCTGGTTGCGCTAATTGCGGCCACTTCAACTTGGCTCATGTGACCTTCGCTAAACTCTAAAGCCTGATAGCGGTTTTCTTGCTCGGCGACCATGTGATAAGCCGGCGAGGTGGTGTAGCTCAATACTAAATCGGCTTCGCCTTTTAAGAACATGCCGTAGGCTTCGCTCCAACCTTTCGTTACGGTAACAGTTTTGTCTTTTAACTTGCTCCAAGCTTGCTCGGTATCATCGCCATATAACGCTTTTAGCCAAAGCATTAAGCCTTGTCCAGGGGTGCTGGTGCGAGGATCTTGGTAAAGAATGGTGCCATCAAATTCGTTGATAAGCTCGCTCATCGAGCTGGGCTTATTTTTCAAGGATTCAGTGTTGTAAATAAAGGCGAAGTAGCCGTAATCGAAAGGTACAAAGTTGTTGCTTTGCCAGTCTATAGCCAGTTTTGGCAGGCTTAGTTGGTGGGCTTGCACTGCGCCAATGGCTTCGGCCTCAGGGATTAGGTTGGTATCTAAGCCTAATATAACATCGGCTTTATTACGCTTACCTTCTAGTTTTAAGCGATTCAAAATAGCTACGCCGTCATCTAAACCTACCCAATTCACGCTACAGTCACACTGCGCTTCAAAGGCTTTACTTAAGGCTGGGCCGGGGCCCCAGTCAGACACAAAACTTTGGTAGGTATAAACCGTTAGCTCGCTGTTTGCTTGGGCATTAAGGCCAAATACACTGAGAGTACAGCAGGCTAGCCATAGCAATTTTTTCATCTTACACTCCTTGATAATAGATTTAAGACCACCGCCGGAAGCCACCTTGTCCAACTCTCCACTCCCAGAATCCATCGCCACTTACTTGCAACAACAACTGGGCGATATTCTAACAGTAGACCGTTTTGCTGGTGGTCATCAGCATTCTTGGTTATTGGCCACCAAACATCAGCGCTTGGTATTGCGGCTTAATCAACAACAGCCTTGTTATGGCTTGGATTATCAACGCGAAAGAGAAGTATTACAACAGCTTAAAGGGCAAGCGTGGGTTATAGACATACACCCGCTTAGTTTTGATGGCCAGTTTCTCCTCTATCACTACCAAGCTGGCACCGTGCTTAGTGGCTTAAGCAGCTTTGATGATGCTGTTTGGCAACAGCTACTAATGCTGATAAACAGTTTGCCAAATCTAGGCCAAGGTTTGCCCGAGTTTGACATGCTTCACTACCTCACTCGCTATGTGAGTGATATTGATGCTGCTCCAGCCAGTCGCTTTCGCCAACTAGCGCTAAAATGGCTAAAGGTGCAGGCTTGGCCAAGCGGCAAAGCCTTTAATCATCATGATTTGCACTTAGAAAATTTGTTGCTTAGCCCTGAGCAGCAATTGTTTGTATTGGATTGGGAGTATGCTGCTACTTCTATGCAGGGTTGGGACGCCGCCAGTGTTGCGGTGCGCTGCCCTGTTACTGCGCAGCAGCGGCAAGACTTGCTGGCGGCTTCTGGCTTAAGTGAAAAGCAATTTACACTACTTGAAGCGGCAGTTGAGCTGTTGGATTTAGCCTGGTATTGGCAGTATCAAGCTAGTTTTCCTGAACTAGCGCAACGCAGCCAAGCTTGGTTAGCTGCGCATTGTTAGTACCTGCCATGCAGGGCAGTGGCCGAGCTTACTATTGTTGCTGTTTTAAGTGGTTAAAGTAGTCTGGCCAAGTTTGGTGAGCTCTGCCAGCTGCTTGCTGATAATGGCTAGGGTTATCGGACTTTCCTTCCGCAATTCCCTGATAAATACCAGCGATAACGCTGCCAATAAATTCACCCAGTTCTTCGATTCGATCTAGGCGGTAGTTTGCAACGCTCATTGGCTGGTAACTTAAGTTTGCATCAAAGGCTTGGTTTAAGTACTCAGCCAGTTGGTATTGGCTTAAAGCTTCACCGTGCAAATTGTAGGTTTGGCCATGGTGTTTCGTTTCTGTAAGCATGTGGGCATAGGCATAAGCCAATTCGTCTCGAATGGTGTAACCACATTTACCGTCGCCTGCGCAGTTAGTGATTTTTCCGGCTTTTTTATAGTTCTCGATGTACTCAACATCTGGCTCAATATAGATACCGTTGCGGCCAATTACCCAGTCTAAGCCACTGTCTTTGATATCCTGTTCAGTTTGACGATTGCTTTGAATCACCGGTGAAAATGCAGTGTTTTCTTCAGCGCCTTGCACACTGGTATAGACGATCTTTTTAACTCCAGCCTTCTTGGCCGCGTTAATCACATTTCGGTGTTGGCCAATACGCTTATCGGGCGCATCCATACCTGAAACCAGTAAAACAACGTCTACCGATTGTAGTGACTGTTCTAACTGTTCCACTTGGTTGTAATCACCTAATCGAACCTCTACACCTAAGTGCTTGGCTTTTTCTGGTGAGCGAGCTAAGGCAATGACATTTTGTTTTGAAGTTAAAGCAACGGTGGCTTTTACAATGGCAGCGCCAAGCTGGCCACTGGCTGCGGTTACGGCTATTTTCATTACTGTTCTCTCCGTTTACTCACCCTAGGTACATAGGAAACTTTAGATCAAATACAAAAGTTAGCGTTTGTTGAATTGCCATTTACTAAGCAAGCTTAGTTGGAGCTAGTTGCTGGCGCTAGCTTGCTTTACGCTTGATTTTAAATGCTGCATAAAGGTTTTAAAATGAGGGAAAAACTCATCAAATAACGGGTGTTTACGATTTTGCATCATTAAGGGACCGATTAGGCGTAATGACACCGCAAGCCTTTTAGCATCGTTGTTTTCTAAGCCACTACTTGCGTTTAAGTGTTCCACTAACTTGAACAAGTCTTCTCTATCTTGGTAATCAAACTGCAAGCTATTAGCTGGCTGTTGATCGGCATTCAACTCTTCAATAGTGATTTGGTAGTGCTTATTTTTGCTGATTTTAGAGTTCATATTGTTACCTTTGGTTATTTGGTTTAAGTGATTAACTAAAAGCGCGTTGGAGCAAATATTAACTTTTCAAAAATCGTTCTATTTTGGGTTTTACAGTAAGTGAAACCGTGGTCATTAGGATTATTGCCACTGGCAGTGCGGCTACAAGACTACGTAACCAAGCAGAAAAAAACGCATTTCCATCGCTTAAGCCCACATTGTTCAAGCTAGTGCTAAAGGCCATCCCAGATTCCATGATGAGCGCCATTAAAATACCCACCCCAATATCACGTTTATTGCTTGGCAAGTTGGGAAACAGTTTTTCTGCGGCTTTAGAAATTGCTGCCATCAGTGCAAAGCCTATTGGCATAACAGTAATCGCAGCTAGCAGAAAGGCTGATAGCCATTGCTTAAAAAATAGGGGGCTATAACCAAGATTAAAATAGGTCATCACTCCGGTTAACGACCCGCCCATTAGCGTCATCATTGCCAGAACCACCAAGACCTTTTGAATCAAAGGCGGACTTTTAGGCTGAAGCTCAGTAGTAAGGTCAAGGCTCATGGGTGTATTCAAAGTGAATCTCCTGATTTACGCTGGTATATTAGTTGATTTGGTCAACTATATTTACATTGGTTGATTAAGTCAACTAATTGTTGAGTTTAGTTTGTACAGTTCAGTTAAAGGAGCTGGAAAATAGGAACTAGCGACAGCTTATTAAGAGGAGCTAAATTGAGTGGCTTGAGGGCTAGGTTGCTAAATGGTGAGGTATAGGGATAAGCGATGAACGCAGCTGGTTAAATTGATTGATGTTTGGCAGCTGGGTCGTGTTTGATAGTGAGGCCAAAGAGTTAGTAGTTTTAATATATTGGTACTTGTTACTCAATACGCCCGTAAACGGCGTGAGACGCCTCTGTAGAATAAGCCCAATATTGATCGCCGTATGAAAAATGCCACCATTCTCTTGTATAGTTGACGAAGCCCTCTTTCAGCATTGCCGATGCTAGCAATAGCCTATTGTTTTGTGCTCGTAAAGAAATGTCAGCACAGTTGCTACAGCAAAGCCCGTTAGACACTTTATGCCAATCTTTGACTTCCATTCCAAAGTCTAAGACCTTTCCTTTTGAGTCGATGATCTCTATATCCACAGCTCCCCCAGTTGAGTGAGGAGGGGACAAAGGTTTTCCATCTATTGTTTCGGTGGGTGCCACTAACAATGCTGTTTTTCTATAGCTCTGTTCCCTGTTTAACTTAGGTTCGGCTGATAAAACGCGCTGCATGTGCTGAATAAATAGTTGCTGTTGGAAACTCGGTGAGCGGTAGCCCTCATAGAGCCTTAGTTTTAAACCGGTGGGTAATCCAGCCTCTACTTTTAGGAGTTTTACTAATACTTGTTCTCGAAGAAGCTTGTAGTTAGCTCGTGTTAACGGCGATTCTGGTGGAGGTCCGTAGTCAATATGTCCGTCAATGGACACTAATGCTTCGTTTGATTCTTTGATCGGAATGTTGATAACCATTGGAGCTGATATATCGGTATGCGGCGTGTCCATGTTTACCTGTTTTTGGTTGGGTTTAGCAAGCTTTAAGGCAAAGAAAAACTGGCGCAGAGTGCGCCAGTTTGAGGTGTTTGTTTATTCTTCTACTAATACTTCGGCGCGCCAATTACCTTCGCCTTCTTCGCCTAGTGTTTCTGCAAGGTAGGGCAGGACTTCTTGCATTTCTTTCATTAGCGTCCACGGCGGGTTAATGACAATCATGCCGCTGGCGGTCATGCCCATCTCTTCGCTATCGTGGCGAATGCCTAATTCGAATAGTTGAATATTTCGAATGCCGCTGTTAATCAGCTGCTTTTCTAGCTTGTCGATGCGGAAGCGATCGACCACCGGATACCAAAGTGCATAGCTACCTGAAGCAAAGCGTTTATGGGCTTCTTTTAAAGTTTTAACTACGGTTTGGTATTCATCTTTTACTTCATACGATGGGTCAATGAGCACTAAGCCACGGCGCTCTTTTGGTGGCATTAAAGCCACTACGCTTTGGTGACCATTTTCTTGGCGAATTTTGGCGCGGCGGTCCCGTTGGAATAAGCTATTTAACGGCGCTTGCTCGCTCGGGTGAAGCTCGTGTAAAAATAGGCGATCTTCGCGGCGCAGTAGCATTTTGGCTATCCACGGTGACCCAGGATAATGCTGGCGGGTTTTCTCTGGGTGAATTTGGTTTACCAGCTTTAAGTAGCTTTTAACTAACTCTGGTAAGTCATCGGCGTCCCACAGTTTGCCAATACCATTTTCGTATTCACTCTTTTTCTTGGCTTCTGGGCTGTTAAGGCTATAGGCACCTGCACCCGCATGGGTGTCGATGTAACACAAAGGTTTATCTTTTTGTGTAAGGTAAGAAATGATGCGTTGTTGTACTAAGTGCTTAAGTACATCGGCAAAGTTGCCTGCATGATAAGAGTGGCGATAGCTTAACAAAGTGTAGTCTCGACATTGAAGAAACAAGAGGGCGCAGCCAAGGCTGGCAATATTGCGCTAGTCTAGGTAGAGACCAGCGCAGATGCAAGTTTATCGGAGGTTTTAGGCTTTAGAATATTTGCCGTTTTTGCTCTGGTGCGGTATTTAGCAGCTTGGCCAATATTGCTAAACCTTGATCGAGTTGTTGGTTAGATTCAGCTTGGCCTAAAGACAAGCGCACAGCGTTGGGGCTGTCTTGATTGTCTACCACAAAATGTTCGGCTGCCGCGACTTCAACACCCTGTTGCTGAGCTGCAGCAACAAATTGACTGCAGCGCCAGCTTGCAGGTAGGCGTAACCAGCAATGCAGGCCACCTTCTTGATAGCTATAATCCATGCCTGCCATGTGGTGGTGAAGCAATTGGGCGCGCTGGCCAATTAAGCGCCTTTGCTCTATTAGGGCTTTGTCGGCAAAACCTGCTTGTATCCACTGAATGGCAACGTCGACCAATAAGGGGCTAATGTTCCAAACACTGCCGCGTATGGCGCTGTTAAAGGCTGTTTGTAAGTGAGCTGGAGTGTGTAAGTAAGCAAACCTTAGCCCTTTAAAAGCCCCTTTCGAAAAGCTATTAATGTAAATAACTTGCTGAGGCGCCATCTCAACCATGGCGGGTGGGCGTTGATCTGGCAGCAATCCACATACGTCATCTTCAATAATGATTACTTGGTGAGCGGCGCAAATATCAATAATTTGTTGGCGTCGAGCCTCTGGCATGATTGCAGTGGTGGGGTTTTGCAAGGTGGGAGTGAGGTACAAAGCTTTAGGGTGATACTTTTCAATATGGCTTAGCAAGCTGTTTGGGCAAATACCATCTTGGTCTAACTCTACCCCTTTAAGCTCTATTTTTAGTTGCTTAGCCAAGGTGATTAAGCCGGGATAACACAAGGCTTCGCACAATACCCGTTCGCCTGCCAGCTCAAGGGCAATTAAACACAGGTTTAAGCCGTGCTGAGCGCCATAACTAAAAAACAATTGTTCGGGCTTAAAGCTATCGCTGTTGTGATTTAACCAAGCGCAAACCGATTCTCGCTGCGCCAGTAGATTTTGACTCTGGTCATTGTCTAGCAGTTGATCAAGCTGCTCGCCCGCTTGGGCATAGTTTTGTAGCAAGGGCACCAATTGTTGAGCTCGGGCTTGGGTAAAGGCGGTGTTTTGCCATAGTTCAATATGCTGGTTATTGCCCTTTAAGCTGCCCCATTGTTGCTGATAATTGGTTGGGCTTTTTATGTAACTGCCACTGCCGGTTTTTGATTCTATTAAACCTTGCAGCTCGGCTTGTGCATAGGCGCGGCTAATAGTGCCCACTGTTACGCCTAGATATTCTGCTAACTGTCGCTGTGGCGGCAGTTTGTCACCCGGATTAAGCTGTTGTTGTTCAATGAATTGGCGAACTTGTTCAACAATCTGAGTTGCCTTATTCGCTGTATTATCTAAGCCTTGCCAAATTGTCATCATGACAATAAACCTTTTGATCTCTGGTTTCCGCTATATTAGCGTGAATATTGAGAGTTAACTAAGGTTTTTTGAGCGATTTTGCTTATTGTATCGATACAATTTTAATTTTGGGAGGACAGTATGGATATCGCGTTGTTTTCATCTATGGTGTTATTTGCCTTTGTAATGGCTGGCACGCCTGGGCCCAACAATATGTTGCTAACCTTTTCTGGCGCTAATTTTGGTTACAAGCGCTCGATTCCGCAAATGGCAGGGATCCCAACGGGCATTGCAACGATGATTTTACTGATGGGCTTGGGATTGAGTTGGGTGTTTCAGCAATACCCAAGTGTGCAATGGACCTTAAAGATATTGGGCAGTGCTTATTTGCTTTATCTTGCCTTACGTATTCTGCAGCAAAGTAAGTTGGCTAAGCAGCAGATGGCCAAGCCTCTAAGCTTTTTTGAATCACTGGGTTTTCAATATTTAAACCCCAAGGCTTGGATGATGACCTCATCGGCAGTGGCCAGTTTTGCTTTACCGGGCGAAGCTTATTGGGAATCTATTTGGGCCTTAGTACTTACGTTTTTCTTGGTAAATCCTGTGACTGGCTCAATATGGGTGAGCTTTGGTAAGTTTATTGCCCGCTGGTTAAGTGCTCCTATCGCACGACAGCGCTTTAATATCACCATGTCATTTTTAACCGCGGGCTGCGTAGTGCTGTTGTGGGTGTAAGTTTTTAGCAATACTGGGCCTTAGTTGTGCGCAGTATTGCGCCTTGTTCTTCGCAGTTTTGCCATCTAACTGGTATTAACGAATTGTTATCTTCCAATAATATGAGCGCTTGCTTATGCTCAGCCGCTCGCTTAGCAAAGCCCAGTTGTTCATTGTGCTGAGTATCCCACCTATAAACTAGCCGTAGACTACTTTGGTCATATTTAGAGCCTTGTACGCTTATTAATCATATTGTTGGTGTAAAGTAGCGCTAACAGGTGTAGATAAACCATATGTTAGCAAGTTGTTGATTTCTATGTGTGGTTTCTAGACACTCTATTTTTTTATTTGTTAATAACATGGACGTGTTAATGCGAAGTCTGATTAGTATTGCTTTGCTTTTGTCATTGTTTGCCTGTGGTGGCGGGGGCTCTGAGTCAGCACCTGCACAGCCACAAGAGCCCAATGCAGAAGTTGAAGTAGAGTTAAGTGAAACCGCCCGCAAGGGGCAGCCGGTAAGTCTAAGAGCAAAAGCCTCTGGCCTTGGCACCATTAGTAAAGTGGAATGGCGCCAAGTATCTGGCCCTAGCATTAACTTTGAGCAAAGCGACAGCTTAGAGCTAGAAATTGTTCCCGATGACAATGCTAGCCTTAGCGCTGATACTTATACCTTTGAAGTTGCCATTACTAACGACCAACAGCAAGTCACTCGCCAACGTTTAAGCTTTGAAGTGCAGCGCGCAATGAGCAGCTCACAAGCAGCGCGCCTGTTGCACCAAGCTACCTTAGGGCCGAAGGGCAGTGAAATTGATGAGGCCACTGGCATAAGCGAGCAAGAGTGGTTGGCTGAGCAAATGCAGTTGCCAATCACCCAGCACTTACCTTTAGTATCTAATTATCCTGATCGCGAAGAACCAAACCAAATCAATCGAATTGATGCATGGTGGAAGGCCTCGCTGAACGCACCGGATCAACTTCGTCAGCGTGTTGCCTTCGCTCTGAGTGAAATTTTTGTGGTATCCGATAGCAACAATGCCTTGCGTGCTGAGCCAGAAGGCATGGCCCATTATCAAGATATTTTGCTAACTCATTCTTTTGGTAACTTTCGCGATTTATTGGAAGATGTCACCTTATCGCCGGTGATGGGTACCTTTTTAAGCCATTTAGGTAATGAAAAAGCTGATGAAGAGCTAAATATTCGTCCAGACGAAAACTATGCTCGTGAAGTTATGCAGTTATTTACCATTGGCCTGGCTGAGCTGAACCAAGATGGTAGCGTTAAACTGGATGGCCAAGGCAATACCATTGCCACTTATAACCAAGATCAAATAGAAGGCTTTGCTAGGGTGTTTACCGGCTGGACCTTCGGCGCTAGCGCACGTTGGACTCGACCAAGTCGTAACTTTACTATTCCTATGGAAGCTTACGCTGATTACCACTCGCAAAAAGACAAAACCTTGTTAAGTGGCGTGGTGTTAGCAGGTGGGCAAACAGCAGAAGATGATATGCGCGATGCCCTAGATAACCTTTTTGAGCACCCCAATGTTGCGCCGTTTATCTCTAAGCAGCTGATTCAACGTTTAGTCACTTCTAATCCAACGCCGCAATATGTTGAGCGGGTGGCCAATGTATTTGATGACAACGGCAGTGGTGAGCGCGGTGATTTAGCGGCAGTAGTCAGTGCAATTTTGCTAGATGACGAAGCCCGACAAAACTCAGGCGTAATTGCCTACTACGGCAAAATTCGTGAGCCTTTATTGCGTACTGTGCAATTCTGGCGAGAGTTGGATGCAGCAAGCCCAGCTAACTGGTATTTCACTTGGTCGCTTAACGACAGCCACGGACAAACCCCGCTAGGCTCACCATCAGTTTTCAACTTCTTTAGACCCGACTATCAACCAGCCGATTTACTTGAGCTAGATATTGTGGCGCCAGAGCTACAAATTGCTAATGATGCTGCACTGATTGGCCAATTTAATAATCAATACAGCGGCTTTTT